>NZ_JBICKL010000026.1:0-39404 GCF_043104195.1 Pseudomonas sp. xss_2 | reverse complement strand
TGGCCGAATATGTACAGGGCAAAGGCATAGATGTTTTCGGGCGGCACGTCCCACCATTTGCGCGTGCTACCTGAGCGCAGATCCGGTGGTACGTGAATGGTCAGTTCGGAGGGGGCGGACTGCCAGCCGTACCAGAGCCCAGTGCACAGCAGCGCCAGGGTCGCTACGGCCAGGCGCAGGCTGAAAATGTGCGCCTGCTGTGCATCCACCTTGTTGCGGAAACGGCTCATGGGTTGGTCCTCGCAGGTCGGCGTGTGCGCCGGACAGTCCATGGGCCGGAGTGGAGAATCAGGTACTGAGAGCCAATGCCCCAGTGCACCGCCAGTTGCCACTGCAGGCGTCGGTACAGCCAGGTTTCGGGACGAGCACGCTTGGCCCGGCGCAGCAGCTTGCCGCCACCGAGCAGCACCAGCGCCATACACAGGAACATGCAGGTGGGCAGGGTGGCGATGGAGGCGGAGGCCACCGCCAGCGGCCCGCCAAGGACCACACCCAGTACTGCGCCGACAATCAGCGCGACCCACATCTCGTCATTGGTGAGGCCGCGCAGGACGGCTGGATCGCGGTTCAGGCGTTCCGGCAGGAAGGTCAGCGTGCCGTCGGGGAGGGTAGCAGGGACGTCGGACATGGCTGCCTCACAGAATCGTCGCGGCTTTGGTCAGGAACCACAGAATCACCACCACCAACAGCGCTCCGACGCCGACCACGGCGCCGAGGTCTTTCCAGGTCTTGCGCTGGTTTTGCACGTCGGCGTAGACGGTCAGCGAGTGCCACGCCACGCCAAGGAAGGCGAGGGTAGCGATCAACAGACCGAGCAGGATGCCGCCGTCGTAGGCATAGTTCTTGATGGTGTCGATCAGGCCTGAGCCTTCGCCGCGGGACGGAGCTTCCATGGTCGGCAGGTCAGCCCAAGCCAGCGTCGAGCTCAGCAGCGCCAAGCCGCCGAGCAGGGCTTTTACATAGGCAGCCCGCAGCCGGCGAAGCGGGCGGTGACAACCACGAGAGAGGTTCATAGCAAGGCCTCCTGATTACGACAGCATGAAAAACATCAGCACGATCAAGGCGAGGGCCAGACGCAGCGTACTGCCGCCGAGCGAGCCAAAATTGATGTTGCCGGCCGCCCAGCCGCGGTAGCCGGTCCACAGCGCCCAGGTGCACCAGAGCAACGCGAGCACCAACACCGATGAGCGCCACAGCACCGAACTGAGCTGCGGGGCAAAGCCGGCAACGGCGGAGAACGCTGTGAGTTGGGTGTCAGTCATGCTCATGGCAGGGGCTCGAGTGAGGTGCTTCAGCACGGTACTGATCGGCCAACTCGACTAAGTCGGCAGGCTGCGCCCGGGAGGGCGACAAGTATTGTTGGATGCCTTCACGCACACGTTCGAGGTCTGCCGCAAACCGCAGATAGTCGAAGCGATAGCGCGCGCCATCGATATTTTCTGAGCCGTTTTTCGCGCGATCGGCCAACTGATCGATGGCAGTGAATTGTCGTTGAATGAGTTCCAAATCCGAGCGCTCGCGAGTTTCCTGTGCAACCGCCGGGAGGGTTACTAGGTAAATCACAAGCAATGGGAAGGCATACGTCCTCATGGCGAGCTCCAGAGCAATCTCTGGTCGCCACCATCACTGCGGGGGCGAGTTCATGCACGAATTAAAAGGATTCTCGATCTTTCGTTTTCTGGCGAGGTTGGGCAGAAGTGGGGTGAGACTGGAGTGAGGAATTGAGGCGGTATATGAACAAGCTGGCGCTGCTTGCTTATTACGAGCGCTGCAGCGAGCGCTTGAAAGTACAGCTAGCCATCATTCGGAGAATGACAGCTCTGCCTGAAGTGCGCCCTCAGCGCGTGGAGCTGTTTTCGTTCGGGGGTTGCGTGAGCTGGTCAACGAAGGAGTCGCAGCTAAATCGTCCCCCAGGGTGGCCTGTAGTCCTGGAATTCGACCATGCGATTCAAGTGCTCGAATCTCGTTCCTGGTCCTGACCAGCAACTCATTTGCCGTCTGCCCTGTATCCTCGCTCAGCGTCAATGCCACCAGCGTCAAAGGGCTCACTTCCAATCGCTCGCTAAGCTGCTCAAGTTTGTCCAGCGTGAGACTCGATCTACCGGTTTCGAGCTTGGACAGGTAGGTGCGGCTGGTCGTGTCGGCAAATCCGCGCTGGGTGATGTTTCGCTGACTACGTAGTACTCGAAGCACATTGGCGAACGATGACTTCAATGTCATGAAATTACCTGAGGAATAGAGCGAGTAGGTGCATGTGGCGGCGACATGAGTTGGGGGGAGGCAGACCGCTCTGGCCTCCCGTTTCACACTACCATACACCCTTGGATCAAGCCCTGGTGGCCAGTGATCCCGCGATCGTCGACGTTCGACACAAAGCCGATGCTAATGAACGGCTACCTCTGGCCAGAAGGCGCCCCTTGATGATGTTTGCCGAGAGTGGCTGCACTTCAAGCCGCTACCTGAGATTCCCAGCAACTATCACCTCACGGAGACTTTTTCTTCACCCAATTTTCACTTCCTATTGGGCACACTCAAGCTATCCCTACGTGATAGATGCTCCCTTGCCCGCCTAGCAGCGGGCTTTCTTTTGCCCGCAAGGTTGATTGAATTGGCCACGCACCGGCCCTCAGCGTACTTATGAAGCTAAATGTTCTTGGGTTAAGTGCGGATCGGTCGCGATCCGTCTAGCGCGGCCCACGCCCCACGCGAGAGCACGAGTCATGGACTCACCAGGTCGCGAGTCGAAGGATTCCTCGTAAAGCACCATTCCGAAGCGTGCATACACACCGATGAACATCTGCGTGCCACCGGTACGCGACAAGCGCACTTGGACGTCGATGGTCGTGCCGTCGTTTAGAGTCTCATCATGAGTACGGTGGTGAAGGGTTGGATCTGCCCAATTCCAGAAAGCATCACCCCGTATACGCATGCGACCCTCCTACGACTTTAGTATTAGATGAGTATCTCTCCAACATAGTCGACGAGACCCGTAGCGCAACGGCAATGGTGAGGCATTGGGTACTTCATCCGACCATCGGGCAGCATGTAGAACTAAAGGAGTGAAGCCGTTGCCAGTGAGTCTCTGGGTACGAAAATCCATCCCTCCTGTTCCGGCACATTTGACGGAGGCCAGACTAAGCGATTGGGCTCGAATCTGAAGAGCCAGGCAATAAGCGCAGCAGTGAGCGCATCTCGTTCATCCTCATACCAGTCATCGCTGGAGGCCCCAGAAAACCCCAAGCAACGCTGCCTTAAGTCTTTGACTACCGCCGACTGTTTTGCAGAGCTGGGGTAGACCTCGATGGCGTCACCTGCGCGTCATCCGTCCAAATACCACAGCACGGGCGGTTGGGTAAGAAACGTGCCAGTACATGCATGCCTTTGGTAGCTTGACTACCGATCATGTCCTTGATGGCTGACAGCGGAGATAATCCCCGTTCGAACAAAAAACGCTCGGTATAGCGAAACAAATAGGGGTTGGTAGCTGACGCGTTAACTACCGGCACAGAGTGGCCACTTACCAGCAAGTTCACTAGCTCGGTAGAAAAACCCAATGGGGTGTCGATTCCCAAAACGACGGTCGCGTCGCGACGGACAATCTCGACATCACAGGCTAATAGAAGTGATCGCACAAAGTCGTCAGTGGTCTTCGCCTGATTGATCTGCTCGCGCAGATTCCCTCGCCACGGCTTACCTCGCATCTGCAGGTTCTGATCTATCACCACTAGAGCATCTCGGCTGAGGCGATTCCGGTCGCAGTTCCAGCCACCAACATCCCAGCCGATCATCAGCGATTCGGAACTCAAAGTATTTTCCCCGTCCGCTATCGGTTCTAGGAGGCCAGCGCGGCCTCCACCAATCATACCTACCATAGCGCTTGAGCCTGCGCCCTGTCAGACGATGTAGTAGCCGAGGAGACGAGGGTAGCTATCATGAGCTCCTCCAGTCCGTGCTCAAGGCTTTACCAATAGGTGTGGTGCGGCGCAGTCAGAGACGTTGCTCTAATTCACCCACCTTCTTGACCGATTAATCGGTCGAGGACCGTGGGTCGCGATTGGACCGCTATCGACCCAAAGCGGACCTAGTCAACCGTGATAATTTGCCGTTCGGCGAGCGACGCCTTCACTTATGGAGGAGCAAGCTCTTTTACCCTAACGCGGCAGCGAATGCTTCTGGCGTGGGGCTCTCCTCCCATTGCGCGATAGTCGCCGGCAGCACCAGCCATGGCTGCTTGCGCCGAGTCCAGATATGCGCAACCGGCTCGAAACACTCAGTCCCTTCCAGGATGCCGGCCCGTACCACTCGCATGCCGGGTGCTGCCGTGGTCTCGTTGAACAGCCGGGTATGACATGTACCGCAGGCATGTTGGGTAGACGTTTGACCTTGGTGTTCATGCTCAAAGATCGCCGTTTCGCCAGCCACCTGAACAGCCGAAGCCGCGCTCAGCATGTGCAGACCAAACGCACTGCCGCTCCAGCGCTGGCAGTTCAAACAGTGGCAGGCATACAGCGGCGGCAATTGCTGCGCCACGATCTCAAGGGTGATTTGCCCACATCGGCACTGACCGGTGATTCTCATGCGTTGGTTCCTTACAATGACGCCCGGAAAAATGTGGGCGAATGATCGCCTTTCACGGGTTCGGGCAGAAGATCAAATTAGGAGCAACTGTTGGCTAAGAATGTATGAGCGGCATTGAATGGGAAAGCCAGCGTGTATTTCTCGCCGTGTTGCGCTCTGGCAGCCTGAGCGGCGCGGCGAAGTTGCTGGGTATCGCCCAGGCCACTGCGCGTCGGCGCCTGGACCATCTTGAACACGCTCTCGGTGTAAGTCTGTTCACCCGCACACCTCAAGGGCTGACGCCTACTGCCGGAGCGCAGCGCCTGATTGAACATGTGGAGGCCATGGACCTGGCCGCGCAAACCTTCAACCGCATGGCCAGTTCTGAAGCGTCGGTGGATCACGGCACGATTCGGCTGACCTGTGGCGAGTTGCTTGGCGTCGAGGTATTGCCCGACCTGCTGCCCCCTTTCCATTACGAATACCCCAGGCTCAAACTTGAGTTGAGCATAAGCGATACCCTTGAAGACATCGCCAGGCTGCAATCGGACATTGCGGTCCGGCTGATGCGGCCCAATGAAGCGGATATCACCGTGCGGCGTGTCGGTAGTTTGCAGATTGGCATCCATGCCAGTGCCGGGTGCCTGGAGCGCTATGGTAATCCAGCCTCGCTGCTGTCGCTTCGCCAGCTGCCGCTGATCGGCCCGGATAGACGCTCAGCGGATTTGCGTCGGTTTGTCGATGCTGGTCTGTGCGATGCCGACCAGCATTTCGCCATTGCCTCTGATCATCACCTTGCTCAGCTGGCCGCTCTGAAAGCGGGCTTGGGCTTCGGACTCTGCCCGACGCGAATCGCAAAATCGCACGGCCTGGTACATGTCCTACCCCTCGATTTTGGCTTTGAGGTAGAGGTGTGGATCGCAATGCACAATGACCTGCGCAAAATCAACAGGATCGCTCAGGCGTTCGAGGTTCTAGGAGAGCAGTTACATCAGTATCTATGCTTGGCCGATCAGTGAGCAGCGTAGGCCGTGGCATCCACTGCTTGGTCTGAACGGCTTCAATGGGTCGAATCGCGACGGTCATACCTCGACCGTCGCTGGACGCTGTCAAACCTCCGTCTGCTCTGCCATCTCCAATGCGTCATCGACTTCAATGCCCAGGTATCGCACCGTGCTTTCAAGCTTTGTATGGCCGAGAAGGAGCTGAACTGCTCTCAGGTTCTTCGTCCTGCGATAGATCAGCGATGCCTTCGTACGTCTCATCGTGTGGGTGCCGTACATAGCTGGATCTAGCCCAATAGACTTTATCCACGCCTTGACGATTCGGGCGTACTGCCGGGTGGAGAGATGCACTGAGGCGTGTAATCGGCTTGGAAAAAGACAATCTTCGCTGTGGAGTTTGGCTTGATGTATCCAGGCCTGTAGGGCCAGCCGTGTTTGCTCTGTAATTTCAAACTGCACGGGCCGCTGGGTTTTCTGCTGCATCACTATCGCTCGCGATGACACGTGCTCCCCATGAGCAACGTCGCGTACGCGAAGCTTGGTCAGATCGCAGGCTCGTAGCTTGCTGTCGATGGCCAGATCGAAAAGGGCCAAATCCCGAGTTTCTTCCGCGATTTGGAGCCTTACCCGAATGGCCCAGATATCTTTCAGTCGGAGCGGAGTTTTCTGCCCGACCAATTTTCCTTTGTTCCAAGGCTGATGGCTGTTGGTCGTAATGGCGTTCATGGCTTGTCCTCCATGTGAGGGAGGACAAGGATGGTCAGCCCGATCCAGAGGCGCTAACCGACCCTTTGCAGCCGTTCGAGGAGTCTACGAAACCGAGGTCGATTCAGTTCGACATCTTTCGGGGGCCGCAGGACTCGTTCCTGGGACACCTGAGAACGAACTCACTGACGTTCGTGGAGGCGAGTTACCTGTGGTGACACCGAGTTCATGTCGCCAAGCTCCTTCACCATGTAGACCGCAGACGTCGGGCAGAGGCTGTTGAACTCCTCCGAATTGGAAATTGCCTTTGGGGCTTGGGATCGGTCTCTGTGCTCATATCCCCGAGCCTCGAAGAAGTCGGGTGCTGTAGTGGTCAGCAGATGAAGGCTCTGGGCTCCGTCAGCTTCCGCTATTCGCTCAAGTGCTCTGAGCAGCAGGGTACCGATCCCTGACTTTCGCTGGGCCGGTACGACAACCAGTGAGCGAATCAGACGAGTCCGGCCACTTCCTTCAATGCCCCCGTATCCCAACTCCGTTTCTCCCCGGTGAAAGGAATAGAACATTCGGTCGGGCTGCAAAAGGTCTTGGGTCGGCAAGCCCGCTGCAGTCAGATGCGCAGCCAGGCCTTGGATTTGATCGGTACCAAGCAATCGGACAGAGATATCAGACTGGTTCATTGGGGACTCTGGGGATGGTATCGAAGGCCAGTATAGGTCCCGGAGCGGGGGCTTTTTCCAGTTTTATGACGTCCCGTCAGGCGAGGCAATTATAAATATCTGCTTTACCGCATATTTGAATAGGCATATATTCGGATTTCCAGATATTGGCCGTACACGCATTCCCCAGGAGGTCACATGCGGGAAACACTGACTCCCCCCATCGTTTTCAAATGCCTGGCTGATGACACCCGGGCCCGGATGACCCTGCTGATCGCCCGTGAAGGCGAACTCTGTGTCTGCGAACTTACCCACGCGCTGGAGCTGAGCCAGCCGAAGATCTCCCGGCATCTTGCCCAGTTGCGCGAGGCTGGAATCCTGATGGATCGCCGCAAGGGTCAATGGGTGTACTACCGACTGCACCCCGAACTGCCGCAGTGGGTGGACGCGATGCTGAAGGGAGTGGTCGATGCCAACCAGGAATGGTTGAGCTCTGATGCATTGCGCCTTGCCGAAATGGGCGAGCGGCCGCAGGGCCCTGTTGCTTGTGCTTGAGACTTCCCTTCGCTGATTGAGTTGTAGTCATGCTGATCGCATTTTTGATTTTCCTGGTGACGATCGTTCTCGTCATCTGGCAGCCCAAAGGCCTGGGTGTTGGCTGGAGCGCCGCACTGGGGGCCGTCGTGGCGCTGCTGGCGGGCGTCGTGAGCCTGTCCGATATCCCCGTGGTCTGGCAGATCGTCTGGAACGCTACCGCCACTTTCATCGCCGTCATCATCATCAGCCTGCTGCTGGATGAGGCGGGGTTCTTCGAGTGGGCGGCATTGCACGTGGCCCGCTGGGGCAATGGCAGCAGCCGCAAGCTGTTCGCCTTCATCATCCTGCTGGGCGCCGCTGTCTCGGCGCTGTTCGCTAACGACGGTGCGGCACTGATCCTGACCCCGATCGTCATCGCCATGCTGCTGGCCCTGCGCTTCTCCCCGGCGGCGACGCTGGCATTCGTCATGGCGGCGGGCTTCATCGCCGATACCGCGAGCCTGCCGCTGGTGGTGTCCAACCTGGTGAACATCGTTTCCGCCGACTACTTTGGCATTGGCTTCAGCGAGTACGCCTCGGTCATGGTGCCGGTGAACCTGGTCAGCATTGCCGCCACTCTGGGAATGCTGCTGTGGTTCTTCCGCAAGGACCTGCCGCGTACCTATGAACTCGACCAGTTGAAGGCTCCGAAAGCCGCTATCCGCGACAAGGCGACGTTCGTTGCCGGCTGGTGGGTGCTTGCGCTGTTGCTGGTCGGCTTCTTCGCCATCGAGCCGCTGGGCGTTCCGATCAGCGCCATCGCTGCTGCCTGTGCGCTGATCCTCTACCTGATCGCCGCGCGCGGGCACGTGATTTCTACCCGCAAGGTGCTCAAGGACGCGCCTTGGCAGGTCGTGGTGTTCTCGCTTGGCATGTACCTCGTGGTCTATGGCCTGCGTAACGCCGGCCTCACCGACTACCTGACGCAGATCCTCAATGTCTTCGCCGGCTACGGGATCTGGGGCGCATCCCTCGGGACGGGGCTGCTCGCCGCTGGCCTGTCGTCGGTCATGAACAACATGCCCACTGTGCTGGTAGGCGCCCTGTCGATCCATTCCGCCGAGGCCACCGGCATCGTGCGCGAGGCCATGATCTACGCCAACGTCATCGGCTGTGACCTTGGTCCGAAAATCACCCCAATCGGCAGCCTGGCCACCTTGCTGTGGCTGCACGTGCTGGCCCGCAAGAACATCGTCATCACCTGGGGTTACTACTTCCGCACCGGCATCGTTCTGACGCTGCCGATCCTGCTTGCCACCTTGGCCGCATTGGCCATCCGCCTGAGCTTTTGAACCGGAGATACCTGATGAAAGTCTTGTTCATGTGCACCCACAACAGCTGCCGCAGCATCCTGTCCGAGGCGCTGTTCAATCACCTGGCCCCCGAGGGTATGGAAGCTGTGAGTTCTGGCAGCTTCCCAAGCGGCAAGGTCAATGAGCGGGCACTGAAAACCTTGGAAGCCGCCGGTATCCCCACCGCTGGTCTTTCAAGCAAGGCCTCGGATGCCTTCGAGAGTTCTCCTCCCGACATCGTTGTCACCGTGTGCGACCGCGCTGCCGGCGAAGCCTGCCCGATCTTCTTCGGTCCATCGCTCAAAGCCCACTGGGGCCTGGCCGATCCTTCAGCGGTCACCGGGAGTGAGACAGAAATCGAAGAAGCCTTCCAGACCACACTTGCGAAGATCGATGAGCGCGTGCGCGCCTTCATTGCGCTGCCTTTCTCGCAACTGAGCCAGGACGAACTGAAAGCCGAACTTGCCCGCATCGGCGCGCTGTAGGCCCTGGATCAATGGAGACCGAAATGAACGACCACCTGCCAAATGTCCAACCAGAACTGATTGATCTGCCGTCGCTGGAGCGGCTGGCGCCGAAGGATCCTTCTACACACAAACCGCGCATCCTGCTGCTGTATGGATCGACCCGCGAGCGCTCATTCAGCCGCTTGATGGTCCAGGAAGCTGCGCGCCTGCTGGAAGAGTTCGGCGCCGAAACCCGTATCTTCGACCCTTCCGGCCTGCCGCTGCCGGATGACGCTCCGGACTCCCACGAGAAGGTGCTGGAACTCCGCGAGCTGATGCAATGGTCCGAGGGCCAAGTGTGGTGCTCCCCCGAGCGTCACGGCTCAATGAGTGCTGTCTTCAAAGCGCAGATCGATTGGGTACCGCTGGCCATAGGCGCCGTTCGCCCAACCCAGGGCAAGACCCTCGCGGTGATGCAGGTGTGTGGAGGCTCGCAGTCTTTTAACGTGGTGAACCAACTGCGCGTGCTTGGCCGCTGGATGCGTATGTTTACCATCCCGAACCAGTCGTCGGTGCCAAAAGCCTTCTTGGAGTTCGATGAAGCCGGACGCATGAAACCGTCGTCTTTCTACGATCGGCTGGTGGACGTGATGGAGGAACTGACCAAGTTCACGCTGCTGCTGCGTGATCGCCAGGATTACTTGGTAGACCGCTACTCCGAACGCAAAGAGTCGGCGGAAGAACTATCCAAGAGAGTCAATATTCGGTCTATTTGAGGTCATGAGCATGTCGCATCCTTACTCATTGAAATCCTTGCCCCATGCTCCGGGTGTACTCATTTTTACGCCTTGTCCGGGCACCCAGACCAGCGCTCTCGTTGAAAGCCTGGATACGCTCAAGCAGGCCGGTGCCGTAGCGCTTGTTACGCTGATGTCGGACGCAGAGCTTCAGGAAAACGGAGTTGCCCAGCTTGGCATCGCGGCCAAGCAGCATGGGTTGGAGTGGTTCCAGCTGCCGATCGAGGATGATCAGGCTCCTGATCAAAACTTCGAGGCTCGGCTGGGAGAGATTCGCCACCAGTTGGACGCTTTGCTCGCTTCCAACAAGGCCCTGGCAATCCACTGCAAGGGCGGCTCCGGCCGCACCGGGCTGTTCGCTGCCCGTCTGCTGATCGAATCCGGAATGCCGCGCCGCGAGGCGATCACCTGGGTGCAGGAGCTTCGCCCTCGGGCGATTCAGAAGCCTGCGCACATCAACTACATCAACCAGTTCGGCGAAGACTGAGCGCTCCAGCCAGAAAGGAGAAACCATGGTCACCGAAGGCGAACTACTCGATGTCATCGTGATTGGCGGCGGGCAGTCCGCGCTGACGGTGGCTTATTTTCTCAAGCGAGCCAAGCTGTCGTTCCTGTTGCTCGATGCCGAAGCGGCTGCGGGCGGGGCTTGGCGCCATGGCTGGGACTCGCTGACGCTGTTCTCGCCCTCCGCATGGAGCACGATCGCGGGCTGGCCGATGCCGCCAGTCACCGAAGGTAATCCCGATAGGGATCACGTGGTCAGCTATCTGGAGCAGTACGAGGCACGCTACGGGTTTTCTATCGTTCGTCCCGTCAGCGTCACGTCTGTGGAGCGGACCGGGCGTGGTCTTCGTGTACGCTCGAAGGACCGCGACTGGGAGGCTCGTGTCGTCATCAGCGCAACGGGGACCTGGAGCAACCCCTATGTTCCGGCCTATCCGGGGATAGAGCTGTTCCAGGGACAGCAGATTCACTCCGCCCATTATCAATCACCCGAGGCTTTCCAAGGAAAGCGCGTGCTGGTCGTTGGTGGTGGCAACTCGGGGGCGCAAATCTATGCGGAGCTGTCTGAGGTCGCCGACGCAACGTGGGTAACCACGGAGGAACCGGCGTTTCTGCCTGATGACGTTGATGGCCGGGTGCTGTTCGAACGGGCTACCGAGCACCTCAAGGCTCAACAGGAGGGCCGTGTTATCGACGCACCGGTCGGTGGGCTTGGCGATATCGTCATGGTGCCCTCAGTGGTCCGGGCTCGCGAGCGCGGGGCCCTTCGTGCTGTAAGGCCTTTTACCTCATTCACGCCGGACGGGGTCGCTTGGCTGAACGGTGAGAAAACCCAGGTCGATGCTGTGGTCTGGTGTACTGGGTTCCGGCCGGCGCTGGATCATCTGAAGGCACTGGACGTGCTGGATGACAACGGTAGGGTCGAGGTTGATGGGGGGCACTCTATTCGCGAGCCGCGCCTCTGGCTGGTCGGATATGGCGACTGGACCGGCCTGGCCTCGGCGACGTTGATCGGCGTCACCCGTACCGCGCGCAGCGCGGTCAACGAAGTAGTTGAACACCTGAACAGCTTGGAGCAGCCGGATGCATAGCGGAATCGATATTCGTGTCGCCAGACCAGAGGATGCAGAAGAGATCCAGATCATCTACGCGCCCATCGTGCTCAACACGGCTATCTCATTCGAAGAGGCAGTGCCGAGCGTGGAGCAAATGCGCGAGCGGATCTCCACGACGCTGCAAACCTACCCGTATCTGGTGGCTGTGCGAGAAGGACGAGTAGTCGGCTATGCCTACGCCAGTCAACACCGCGCGCGTGCGGCGTACCGGTGGGCGGTGGATGTGACGGTGTATGTCGCTGAAGGGCAACGCCGCAGCGGGGTTGGTCGGCAGCTCTATGACGTGCTGCTGCCAGTTCTGAAGCGTCTGGGATATCGCTCGGCGTATGCCGGCATTGCCTTGCCGAATGAAGGCAGTATCGGGCTGCACGAGCGACTCGGTTTTCAGCACATCGGTACGTTTCCGCAGGTCGGATTCAAGCTCGATGCTTGGCATGATGTGGGGTATTGGCGCTTTGATTTCGGAGACGAAGGTCTTCGCCCCGAGGCTCCAATAAGCTTCCTATCCCAAATTCCAATGCCACGTTAGAGCGTCCCAGTGAGATTAGCTGTCTTCCGCGAAAGGCAGCTATGGGTCGATTGCAGCCATTCAAAGATATTTTTTGAACGTGGTAGCAGTTATCGCGACCATGAAACCCAACAGTGCAGCACATGGGAGCAATACCCAGTTTGGATTCAGCGACCAAGGTAGCGACAGATAGATCACCCAAGGGCTGACCATTAGCGGCAACAATGTTCGCTTGGCTCGGTGATAGACAAAGCTGCTTTCCCTATCCGCCCCGAACTTGCGCAGGTCGCGCCGCATCAACCCGTCAACCAGCCCGGTGACTGCCGCGAGCAAGAAGAGGGGCGTTGCGAGCGTGAGGACAATCAAGCGCACCACGAACGTGAATACCGTGAACAGGGTAGCCAGCAGGTAGTCCTGGCCAGCGACGTACGCTTGAGCAAGCTGTCCTTGCAGCGACGCGTCGCGACTGAGCAGTTTCAGGTGTGTGTCCGATTGCGCCCATCCTGAGCGCAACACGACCCAGTCGTTGAGGTGTTCAAGGATTTTCGCGGTGGCTTGTGCCGGCTCCTGCACCAGCAGCGAGCTCTTAAAGTGGCTGCTGAGCCAGCCAAGTTCAGTCAGCCACATGGCATGGCTGTGATGCCAGCCTTGGTCAGGCCAGAACCACAGCATGCCCACAAACTCCAACAGGATGGAGAGCAGCAGGGAAGCAAACAGGAGGCCGAGCAATCGCAGGCACAGCTCAAGCGTGCCGAAGATCAGCCCTGGTCGTCGTTGTGTCTGAGGAGGATTGGTTGGGGCAGTAGGCATAATGCTCCCGGGTGTTCGCGGGCTGTCAGGGGATCACGGGGCGTGTTTACGCCCAGGTGGTGGCATCTCGGGGTCGAAGTCGACCGTCGGCGCACCTCCGGTACTGCTCCACCAACTTCCCGCGTTGGCGTTGTAGGACTCGCGCATACGCGCAGCGAGGGCCTGCAGGTCAGCCGGCATCGCATCGTCGCTGGCTGGTTTGGGCAGCGGCATCCGTACCTTCCATAGCTGCCCGCCTTCCTGGAACGAAAACATCTGGCCCTTCGGTAGGGCGATGATGTGCGCGGGCTCGATCAATGGCACGGCGGTGGTGGTCACCCGGTCCTGTGAGGAGGAGGTGAAGTCGGTTCGGGTGTCAGGATCGGCGGTGTCCGTAGCGCCAGAGACCAAGGTGCGCGTTTGCACGTTGACCTTGGGCAACTGATTAGTCAGCAGTTCGGCTGTCGCGGTTTCGCGTACGCGTAGCATCTGCAGGGTGTTGAAGTTGCCGATGACCTGGCCGGCCTTGGCCCGGCTGCCGATGCGTGCCTCGATGTCGCTCAAGGTCTGGGTGTAGGCAGTGACTTGGATACCGGCACCGCCGCCCTTGTTGATCAGCGGAATGAACTCGTCGCCCATCAGCTCGTTGAACTCGTCGGCGTGCAGGTTGATGGGCACCTTGTCGGTCGTACTGGAGGAGTTCGGGAGACCGTGGTCGATACCGTGCTTGTAGATGTGCCCGGCGACGGAGACCAGGTCGGCAAACATCGAGTTGCCGACCGCGGCGGCGACCTCTGCATCGGACAGCGCATCCAGGCCGACGTAGACGATGCCGCGTTTACGGATGACCTGCAGCCAGTCGAAGATTGGCCGTGGATCGTCCAAGTCGGAATAGTTGGGGGCCAGCAACTGGGCCGTCTTGCCACTGGTGAGCTTTTCCAGCAACGGCAGCAGTGAGGCGACGATCTTGTCGAAGTAGGTGCGGTCGTAGCGCACCGCCGAGCGCAGGCCATCCATGACCGGGTCGAAGAGGCGCTTGACGGTCAGGTACTGCTCGATAGCGACCACGCGTTTCTCGCGGCCGACCATGTGCCGTGGCACGTTCTTCTCGTTGAGACGAGCTTCAAGATCCACGATGGTCTCCCACGCCTGCGGATCATGTCGGGCGAAAAAGTGCTGGGCGTACTCGATGAACAGCGCATCGATGTTCACCACATGGCGCTGGATCTGCAGGTAGTCGGGGCGCCGGCCGAGCTCGATCAGGGCACGGGCGATGATGTTGACGAAGCGCCAGGCGAACTCGCGAAATGCCGCCGAGTTGCCTTCACCGCTCAGCTGCCCAGCGATACGGCTGGCGACTTCCGAGATGCGACCGAAACGGCCGATGGCGTTGTAGCGCGCGGAAATCTCCGGCCAGCCCAAGTGGAAGACATAGAACTCGTGTTCACGGCCGGCCCGTCGCGCTTCCACGTACATGCGCTTGAGCAGGTCGGCATCGCCTTTGGGGTCGAAGACGATCACCACTTCCTGACTTGGCCGGTGAATGTCCTGGGTGATGTAGACCTCGGCCAGGCGCGTCTTGCCGACCCGCGTGGTGCCTAGCACCAGGGTATGGCCCACGCGTTCGCCCAGTGGCAAGGAGGCTTCCTGCTCGTTGGGCTCGACGCCATGCAGCAGCGGTGAGCCGCCCACGGGCGGCAGCGGTCGTACCGGGTTAAACGGGCTGTCCCAGGCGGTCATCCGGGGCAGGAGGGAGAACCCTGACGGTGCCTTTTCCAGGAGGTGCTCCAGGCGCCTGGCCCACTGGTAGGCGGCCGACTGATTGACGTAGCGGGCTAGCGCGGGGTCTTGCGCCTCGAGCAAACGCTGGGTGTGCAGGCGGCTCCAGCGAAAGCCACGGCCCATGAACAGGCGCTTGCTGCTGACCGGGATTTGTCGGCTGGTCAGCGAGTAGCGAGGTAGGTGGCGGATGTTTCGCCGATAGCGCAGGACAATGCGAGCCTCGTTGAGGCGCTTGAGGCCGAAGGCGGTGTAGGCCAGGGCCATGCCGGCGCCGATCTCCGGCGACAAGGCGACCGCCCAGGGTGAATGCAGGCACAACGCGCTGGCACCGGCACAGATCCCCACGGTGTACAACTCCACTGCTGGGCGCAGCAAAGATTCCATCGCATGATCGCCCATAGCGATTCCTCACTGCTCCAGGCCGGTTGGTGTGATCAATACCGGGTAGTGCTCCAGCTCCAGCCGCTCGGCGATGTCGTCGCCGCTGATCGGCCAGATGCTCAACGCAGGTGCTACCGCCTGGATGCGCTGCAGCGCCGCCTCATCGGCGACCTCAACGGCCAGGCCGTTGGCGCCCAACCGCTTCAGAGCCGGGGCGTGCTGCGCCAGCCACGCCAATGAGGCAGCGTCCGCGCCAACCAGGAACAGCGGGACCATGCCTGGCAAATCCAGCGCTCTGCGTGGCACCTCACCCGGCGTGAGGCGCGCGCTGTGCACCGGCAATACCCAGTCCAGTCTTCGTGGATCGGGCCGTTCGACCGAGGTGGCCGATTCGGCGGCCATGACAGGAGGCGTTGGCACAAGCCAGGCCCCGGCAGCCAACCACCCCACTAGCCCGCAGATCAGCGCGCCCCGTCGAACGTCAATCATGAGCGTGGACCTCCGCGGCTGGACTTGGCGGCTTCAAGGCGCTGCCAGTGCTGGCTGAACTGCGAGCGGTAGCGGGCCGCCGGGGCCCCACCCGCAGGCCGGTGGTAGCGGCCGGCGGCGATGACCCAGTCACCGGCGTCGGCGTAGTGCTCGCGCAACAGGTCGGCGGTGACGGCGAGGTTGCTACGCGGATCGAGGGCATCGCAGGCCGTGGGGTAACGCTCCGGGTGGTAACCCAGGTTGGTTTGCCCTAGGCCGACATCGATGCGCTTGGGGTCGTGCCGGCTGAGCGCCACGGTCAGTGCGCTACAGGCCTGGTCACGGGTGGAAAAACGCTGCGGCGTGCCGGCCACATTCAAGGTCCACGGCCAGGGAACAAGCTGCCCACGCAGCGGAGTGCCGCTCTCCTGCTGGGCAATGGCGAACAGCACCGAGGCCGGTATGCCGGCCTGGGCGGCGGCCAACTGGTACGCCGGCGGAGGGAGGCCGCCTGCTTGGGCGACAGTCACCCCCGTCAGGGCCAGGGCGAGGGTCAGTCGACGCGTTGCCATTTCCCTTCCACCTGTTGGAAACGTGCGGGCAGGGGGCGGCTGGCGCCGAGGGCGAACCAGCGGCCGCGGTCGTGATTGAGGGTGACTTGGCCGCTGCTGACCTGGGCCTGGGTAACGCCAACCTTGCGCGCCCATTGCCGAATGCGCGCATCGTCGCCCTGGCTGCCCACCAGGTAGACGTCCAGGCGGGCGCCGGTGCTCAACCAATGGTTGATGCTGGCCTCACAGGTCGAGCACGGGTCCTCCACAAACACCGCATAGCGCGCGTTATCCGAAGGGGATGCGGCATCACTCATTCCCTGTACCGGCAACAATCCCGGGAACAGCCGCGCCCAGGCCGCGGTGTAGGCTTTTTGATACGCCAGTTCGCGCTCGGCGCGCTTGGCTTCGAGGCGCACCTGCAACTCGGCGTAGCGCTGACGCTCCTGGTCAGAATCGGCTTCCACGCCCAGGGTGGTCAGCGGGTCGAGTTGCGGTGACCAGTACTGGCGGGGACCGCTCTGCAGGCGCTCAAACTTGGCCCATTCATCATCGGTCAGGCCCCAGGCCTTGGCCTGTGCTACGGATCGCTCTAGCTGCAGCGGGGCCTGCTCGCTGGACTGCTGCTCCGTTTCAACCGTGGCGGGTG
The DNA here is from genome assembly GCF_043104195.1 of Pseudomonas sp. xss_2. Taxonomy (NCBI): domain Bacteria; kingdom Pseudomonadati; phylum Pseudomonadota; class Gammaproteobacteria; order Pseudomonadales; family Pseudomonadaceae; genus Pseudomonas; species Pseudomonas sp. xss_2. The sequence goes on along the minus strand of NZ_JBICKL010000026.1, from coordinate 22,624 downwards.
CACCCCATCCCGATCCCGGTACTTGGCAGATGGGGAATAGGAGCAGCGAGAGGGTGATGAACCGGACCATATGCACCTCGTCACGGCAGGGGCAGCGAACGTTCGCCGAGGCCAGGCACATGGAACACGGCCTGATTCCGGCGAATGGTCTTGAGCTGCCAACCGTTCAAGCTGTCACCGGGCTGCAGCAGGTGGACGGTCGACAGGGCATGCGCGCCGGCCGGTTGAGCCGAGACAAACCGGACCTCGCCACGGGTCTCGACACCCAGCAAGGTGAATGGCGGCGTCGGGGCTTTGGCGGCCGGTTTGGCGGGAGCTGCAGGCTGGGGTTGTGCGGATGGCGTAGCCGGTCGAACCTCAAGGGCGCGGATGGCGATTTCGGCATTGCCCAATCGCTGGTCCATCGCGGCCAGGTCGGCCTTGGTCGGACTCGGTGATACCGCTCCAATGGCCTTGAGCGACGCGCTCACCTCATCCAGCTGTTTGCTCAGTGTCGCGAAGGCCGCATCCTGCTGGCGCTGGTGCTCGCCCTGCGCTTTTACTTGCGGTGGAATTGCCGCAAGAGTGGTGCCGAGTGCATCGAGGTCCCGCCGCAGCGCCGGGGCTGGATCGGCTGGCGCATTCTCCGCGGCGACCAGGAGCTCGGTCAGTTGTTGCTGGTGGTTGTAGGTCACGGCGGCCAGTACGGCGGCGCCGAGGCACAGGGCCCCGAGCACCAGGGCCTGAAAGTGATGGACCTTCATGGCGCGATCTCCAGGGGCGGGCGAGGTGGGGCGGGCACTGGTGCGCGAAGGGCATAGCACACGCGGCGTTCGACTGGATCGATCACGAGCCGCCAGGCCGGGCCGCCGAGAATGGTCAAGGCGTCCAGCAGCACCATTGGCCCGAGTTGGTGCTGCACGGTCGGCAGAGGGCGGCTGAACAAGGTGGCGACCTCGGCGCGGTTGGCGCAGAGTGAGTAGCCTGAGCGCTGCAACACGTGACGTAGGGCGTCACCGACCGTCGCGTGCAGGGCCGGTGAAATCTGCACGGTGATGAGCTGGAACAACGGCTGACGCTGTTCCAGCGTCGGCCGCGTGCTAACCAGGGTGTAGCGGTCCTGGCGGACCCACGCTGGTGACGCTGGCAACGGCTTGGAGGGGGTGGACGGAGCTGGTACGGCTTTGGCTGGCACCGTCGGTGGGGTGATGGCAGGCGACGTGTTGCAGCCCGCCAGCGCGAGCATCAGAACAAGGTAAGGAAGTGCGGGCGTGTGCATGAGCAGGTCTCGACAGTGGGTGCCGACACCTTGGCAACACGCGCGAGCTGCACCCACTGAAAAACCGAAGTTGGCCGGCCGGTTTATCGAGCCCAGCACATGAAAAAGGCGCCCTTAAGGGCGCCTTGGGTCAATCGTCAGTAAACACCGGCAGTCCTGGCAGCGGGGCTGCATCGGGATCAAACACCAGGAAACGCGTGTCGGCCTGGCCGGCCAGCAGCAACAGGGTCATCAACACCGGAGGCACCTGTTCATCCAACAGGCGAATGCAAACGTCCGCCGCTGAGCAGCCGGGACCTCCCGCGTGGGCGCAGCGGTGCCAGGGTGTGGAGTACAGCTTGCAGCCGACGGAGCGGTTGCTGACCATCTGGAAGCATTCAAAGAAGCCGGCCGGTCGTTCGCAGCGAGCAAGCTGCTCAAGGTAGGTGTACTCGTCGGCCGGTAGGTGGGATGAACTGATCTCCCAGCTGCGGCTGTACTGGCCGGTGGCAAAGGACAGCTGCTGCATCAGGTGCTCCGCCGCTTCCAAGCTGGGAAGGTCGCCAACGTGTACCGAGCCACTCAGCCGTTCGGCGGTGACCTGGTACAGCACGGTGGTGACCACACCATCTGCGGGCAACTGCATGCGAAGGAAACCCGAGACATCCTGTTCTTCTGTGATGACGGCGCAGTCGTCATCGAATACGCACGCCTGGCAGTTGATGTGATCGTCGTCCAGGCCCAGTTGGGCGGTGTGCAGGGGGCGGTAGCAGGGCGGGCACTGGTCGTCGTAGTGGATCTGGACCACGCGTTCGCAGGATAACGCATGGAAGCCGCGGGCAAAGGGGTTGGGGGTTGAGGTGAGCATGGTGGCGCTCCAGTAAAAAGAGGACGCCACCCCATACAGGCAGTGGCGAACGAGAGAAGTTTAGATCCAGCCGTATTCAGCCAGGGACAGGGGCTGACCCTCGCCGACGATGATGTGGTCCAGAACGCGGATCTCGACCAGCGCCAGCACTTCGATCAGGCGTGTGGTCAGCACGCGGTCGGCGCCGCTGGGCTCAGGGCACCCGGAAGGGTGGTTGTGGCTGAGGATAACTGCGGCGGCGTTGTGTGCCAGCGCCTTGACCACCACTTCGCGAGGGTAGACCGAGGCACCGTCGATGCTGCCGAAGAACAACACCTCGAAGTCCAGCACGCGGTGGCGTGAATCGAGATAGAGCAAGGCAAATACCTCGTGGTGATAAGGCGCCAGACGCAGCTTCAGGTAAGACGCGGCGTCGGCAGGCGTGATGAGTACTTCGCCGCGCTGGAAATAGCGTTGGTCCAGCAGCTGCAGAGCTTCGTTGATCAACGCATCTTCGTGGGCGCGCTGGGTCAGGACGGGGTCGAGGGGCTCGACCAAGGTCAATGACGTGTTCATGAGCAGAACCTCGTGTGCAGGAGCGCTCCGGGAGGAGGCCCTGTGGGTAGGGTCAGGCGGTTACAAGGCGGGTGAAACGATGCCGGGTGCCGTGCGACGGCGAGTGACAGGCTTCGCAGGGGTGAGTGGAGAAGGGGGCGATGCCAACGCCGGTGTCCGGATCGAAATCAGCGCTGAGTGGCAATAACACCTGCAGCTCCTTACGCATCTGCGTGATTCGCTGGTCGACTTCGGCCTCGCTGTAGTACAGCGACAAGGTGCTGAAGTCGTCGTAGGCCACAGCGTGCAGGCAATCCTCACAGAGCCAGTAACTCTCCATGGCGGCCTCCAAGGGTGAGAAAAGGCGCTCATGCGAGCGCCTTTGTGGTGGAGCATCCGTCTCAGGCAGGCTGCGTGGCCTGGTCCTGAGCCTGATCGGCACTGTGTGAAGGATTCGGCGCATGCTCTTCTGCCGCTTCGGACGGCAGTTCAGCCGAGGAAGCATCCTGCCGAGCTGGCGCCTTGTAGGTGAGTTGGCCGTCGACCTTGATCCACTCGATGAAGATCAACCGGCCTTTGAGGCTGGCGCCCGGTTGGCCTTTGCGCTCACCTTTCTCGTAGGTGAAGGCATCGACCCAGAGGTCGCCAATGCGAAACGCGATCAGCACCTTGCGTTCGGCACGGACATCCTCGAGGTGTTCGCGGATCAGCCGTTCGGCTTCGCCGCCAGCGACCTTGCAGTCGAAGCGGGTGTATTCGACGTCATCCGACGCGCCGTGCAAGGCGGCGATGTCGCAGGCCATAAAGGGCTGGCCGCGCCGCACTGGCACCTCGCGCACGCGGTTCAAGTAACCAATGCCTTGGGTGTGCAGGTTGAAGTAGGTGGCGGGAGCAGCAGTGTTTGCCGTGGTCATGGTGAATCTCCTGTTTGCGAGAAACGCGGATATTCACCGGCCCTGGCGGGGGTGAGTCCGCAAGGGAAGGTCAGGTGCAACAGCAGTGGTGTAAGAGCGCTCATCATCGCGGGGAGCGATAACCGTGCGAGCCGCCGAACGCTAGTCGCACTTTGGGAGGAACCACTCTGGGGAGAGCGTAGCCTTGCAGGTTCCGGCTACCTGATGCTGTCATCGACAGCGTGGTGCAGTTCATCTATAGAGCGCTGCGCAGCGCCCGTCAACAGCGGTTTTGACTGGGTTCAGAGGTGCGGACGTGGGTGGTGCACAGTGGACTCAAACGCGCGAAAAAATAGCCCAACGGTCGTCAGGCTAGGAACAGCAGGGCCACCCTAGATCTGATTCGTCGACAGCGAAGTCGTCGCTTCACTTCAGCTGTCTCCTCACCCTGATCAACCGACCCTTGTCGTGGCCTGGGTCGGGATAACTGGCACGCATCCGCGCACAAACGGCGCCCGTTTTTTCGCCGGCGGGCACCGGCACTGAGCATCGTCGCCGAGGCGGATGACCCCTGCAGCCTAAAGCAGGTCGCACGGGTCATCCGTCTCGGGAATCTTGGACATCCGGAACAGTGATGCAGCGTAGTGAAAGAGGCTCCGAACTCAACGAGTCTGGCCGAGCTGCCCGGAGCGAATCGGCCTAGGGTCGCCAAACGGCGAGGGGCCTGTCCACTACATCAGCGACTGGCCCCAGCGTCAAGCAGTCAGGTCCGCTTCGGCTTGGCGGGCGCCGCGCTGGCCTTCACTGGCTTGGTGCCCTTGCAGTCCGGGTAGTGCACACAGGACCAGAAGTTGCCGGTGCGGCCTTTGCGCTGGCGCATGGGGCTTCGGCACACGGGGCAGGCGGGACCTTTCGAACGGGGTAGCTGCAGATTCAACGAGGCCTGGCTGCGCACCACCTGGGTGAGCCAGGTCGATTGCTTGGCGAGAAACGCCTCGACACTCAGCTGACCGGTCTCGATCCGTGCCAGCGCCTGTTCCCATACCGCTGTCATCACCGGATCGGCCACCTCACGCGGAACGGCCTCGATCAACGTGTGGGCGGCCGCAGAGGCCGCCAGGCTGCGCTTTTTCTTGGTCAAGTAGCCGTGATCGATCAGGCCCTGGATGATCGCGGCGCGGGTGGCCTCGGTGCCGATGCCAATGCTGTCTTTCAACGTTTGCTTCAGGCGCACGTCGGCCACTTGGTTGGCGATGGTTTTCATTGCCTTGACCAGTGTGCCTTCGGTGTAGGGTTTGGGCGGCTGAGTGCGCTGCGTGTTGACCTTGGCATTTCGCACACCAACCGACGCACCTTCCTGCAAGGTGGGGAGCCGCTGCGTTTGCTCGGTCGGTTCGCTGGCGTCGGCTTCGTCGATCACGGCCTTCCAGCCACGTACCTGGATCTGCTTGCCGCGGGCCAGCAACTGATCGGCCTGGCTGCGCAACTGCACCTGGGTCTTCAGGTATTCGTGTTGAGGCAGAAACTGCGCCAGGTAGCGGGCGCGGATCAGGGTGTACACGGCGCGCTCGCGCTCGGACAACTGATCCAGGGGGATCACCACGGCGGTGGGGATGATGCCGTGGTGGGCGGTGACCTTGCTGCTGTTCCAGGCGCGGGAACGTCGTGTCGGATCAAGCTCCTTGAAGCGCTGGCCAAGCGGCGGGTCGGCTGCGGCCAGGGCCTTCAGCACACGCGGCACTTCGTCCAGCATGCTCTCTGGCAGGTAGCCACAGTCGCTGCGGGGGTAGGTGGTGGCCTTGTGGGTTTCGTACAGTGCCTGCGCCACACTGAGGGTTTCCTGCGCGCCCAGACCGAGCTTGGCCGAACAGACCTCCTGCAGCGTGCCCAGGTCGAATGGCAAGGGGGGCCCTTCCGTCACGCGTTCAACGTCGACCCGCTCGACCTGTGCTGAACGCGCAGTTGCAATTCGCCGGACAGCCTGCTCGGCCGCCACCTTATCGATGCAGCGACCGGTATCATCGCAGTGTGCAGCGGGTGGCTGCCAGCGTGCCTCAAACTCAGCCCCGTCATCCTGCAGCACAACGTCCACGCTCCAGAACGGCCGGGCAACAAAGCTGGCGATGGCGCGGTCACGTTCAACCACCAGGCGCAGGGTGGGCGTCTGCACGCGGCCTACGGGCAGCGTACCGTCGAAGCCGGCGCGGCGACCCAGCAGGGTGAACAGTCGGCTGAGGTTGATGCCGACCAGCCAATCGGCCCGGGACCGGGCGAGGGCACAGTGGTACAGCGGCAGGGTTTGCTCACCCGGGCGCAACGCCGCCAGGGCCCGGCGGATCGAGGCGTCGTCGAGGGCGGACAGCCACAAACGCAGGACCGGTCCTTGGTACTTGCAACGCTCAAGGATCTCCCGGGCAATCATCTCGCCCTCGCGGTCGGCGTCGGTGGCAATCACCACCTCGGTGCAAGCCTGCAGCAGCCGGCTGATCGCCTTCAACTGCGCGGCGACCTTGGGCTTCACCACCAGTTGCCAGTGCTGCGGGATGATCGGCAGGTGCTCCAGCGACCAGCGCTTGAACTGGTCGCCATAGGTTTCCGGTGGCGCGGTCTCCAGCAGGTGACCCACGCACCAGGTCACGGTCACTCCCGTGCCCTGCAGGCAGCCATCACCGCGACGATGGGCTTGCAGCACCCGGGCGATATCGCGGGCTTGGGACGGTTTTTCGCAAATGTAGAGGCGCATGGCGTGGCCCTCTCGGTCAGGTACCGACAGGGTGGTCGCGTGACAGGGGAGTGCTAGAGAAAAGCTGAACTGGCCGAGCTCATATCGGCGTAGCGGCAGGCTGAGAGGTTACTACCGTTGCGCGAGGTGTGCGGTCACGGTCTGTAGAAGGTCCAGGGCAAACTGTTTGTCCGTCTCGCCAAGTTCCTTGATCAGCGAGGCAATCTTTTGCCCCTGGTCCTGTGGCCTAGGACTGATGGCCAGCAGCAGCTCATCGGCCGGACAGCCATACATATCCGCCAACTGCAGCAGCTTGGGCACGGTCAGCTCGACTTTGCCACGCTCCATGCGCGACACCGCTTCGGTGCCGATCTCCAGGCGCTCACCGACTTGCGCCTGGGTAAAGCCCTGGGCGCGGCGGTACTTGGCCAACTGGCGGCCGATGTGTTGTGGGCTAGGCTCTTTGACTGGCAACGGGGGGCTCTCCAATTCAACCCGTATGGTTGACCAGCCACCCGAAGATATGAACGCCCTTAAAGGTTGACTATCAACCTTTCGGGGCGTATCACCCAATGATAGTACGGTGACCTGACCGTCACGCGGAGATAGCGGATTGGACGAACTTGAGCAGCATGAAGCTGATGCGTTGGCGATCAAGGCCTGCGAGTTGTTTATGGCCACCCATCAGGAACCGGACGATCAGGCGGCGAGGGCCAGATTGATCGCGTGGGTCAAGGAAGCGCCAGCGCACTGGCGGGCGTTCCTTGCCCTGGACCAGTACCTGGCGGAGGTCAAAGGGTTGATCGAGGGGGACGACCTGCAGGGCGTCGCCCGCCGCGTGGGCCCCCGCGACTGAACGGTATCGCGCTGAAGGAAACGTTCCTCTGACGTCCACCCGCTCAGGTCGACTTGCGGGTGGTTTTCTTGCCGGCCGGCTTGCGGCTACTGCCCCCATGTTCACTGGCCTTCTCGCGCATGGACACGCCGGCCAGGCGATGGGGCAGGATGCCGATGTGCCGTGCCTCGACCTTGAACGTCACCCGGGCATTGTCCTCGCTGTCTTCCCACTCGTCTTTGACCGTTCGGCCCATGACCAAGACGCGCATGCCTTTCTGGTACAAGGTGCTCCAGTGCTCGGCATCGCGGTGCCAGAGCTCGACCGGTGCCCAATAGCCGCCGCGATCTTCATAGCCGCCCTCGCGCGGTACCGGATTGTCGAAATAGACATTCAACCGCAGCAGCCGCTTAGGCTCGTCCGGGTTGTTGTTGAACTCCTGAAACTCAGGCGGACTGCCGATGTTGCCTTCGCCAACAAAGAACGTGCTCATGGGTGTTTCTCCTCGGTGGTGGTATCGAAAAGGACGTCATCGGCATACGCGAGTTTGAGGGCGCCGGTGAGTACCTGGCGATAGAGCGAGTTCAGGCTGCTCATCTGCAGGTTGAGGACGATCCGGTTGGCTTCCAGCTGGTACAGCGCCTGGCGCAGTTCTGGCTGCAGCAGCGGATGTGCCATCGCCTGCTGCCAGACCTCCACGCCCATGCGCTTGAAGTCCGGGCTGCGCCAGCGTAGGAAGCAGGCGCCCTGGGAGCTGTGCTGGACGCTCAGTCGCAACTCGAGCAACGAGAAGGGTGGCTGCGCCATGATCGCCAGCATCGCGGCCATCAGCGTCTCGAGTTCGCCTCGCAGCTGTTTGATTGTCTCGGCGAACTGGGCCAGCTCCCCCTTACCCTTAAAAGGCTTTAAAAGGCCTTTTAGAGAGGCACTGTGTTCAAACTCGCGATAGGCCTCGGATGACAGGCAATGGGCGATCGCTTCGGGCAGTGTCATGCTTCACCGCCTTCGGCGGGGTCGCCGGGCGAAGGTTCCACGTCGTCAGCAAGTTGATCGGCCTCACTGGGCAGTGCGGCCTTGGCGGTGCGCACGATGGGCGGCGCAAATTGCGAGCGTCGTGTGCCTTCGAGAATGTCCTGGGGCGGGGTGCCGAACTTGTCGATGGCCTCGCGGGCGCGGGCGTTGTTGGCGGCCATGTCGTCGCGGCTTACCCCGGCCAGTCGGAACTGCTGTGCCATGCTGAACAGGCTGCGCAGCAGGTGGGCGCCACCATCGATCCAGTACTCCATGTCGGCCCGGCCGATCAGCGCGGTGTGGTGGGCCAGCAGCACGCGACGTACCAGGCTGTCGTAGTCTGTCAGCAGGTAGACGGCGAGAAACCCCAACTGGCTGCCGATGAACAGGGGCAGGGTGACAGGGTGGATGTTCAGGTTGTCGCCGATGCTGACCTGGGAGGGCAGGTCGCGCTCGACCAGTTTGACTTGCTCGGTCAACGTCAGCAGCTCGGCCTTGGCCTGCAGCACCTTGTCTTCCAGTTGCAGCATGAACCAGTCGGCGAAGGGGTCGTCCTGACTACTCGCCTGCTTGAGCAGGTTGGTGACGCTGATGTAGCCCGCCATGCCCATGATGCCGAACACGCCTTCGCGTCCGGCACGGCCCTGCCACAGACGTGCTGCGTGATGCGTGTGCAGGGTGAGGGTGATGCTGCTGCGCAGTGAACCCAGGTTGAGCTGGTAGTGGTCGACCATTGCCGGATCCTCGCCGTCGGAATGACGCCGACGATCTGCGCTCTCGGGCGACCTAGCAGTGATCAATGTGAACGCGATGGGCTCACATTGCCCCTACTTTCGATGGTCCTGCCATTGATGCCACTGTGATCAAATCCACTGAGTGCCAACGCAGCTAACTGCTTCATCCTGGCGTCAAAGCTGCGACCTTACACCCATCACGCAGATCACACTCCTCGAGCGATTGTGTCTGGCTAGAGGACGTCACTGGAGTGATGCCACTGCGATCAAATCCATTGAGGTCCGCTGATCGTTGGAGATCTGGAAGACTCAGCGCGCTGTTACGTTGCCCCGCTCACGACACCGCAGCGAAGCTTGAGCTGCTCTAGGTACGCCTTGGCCAGCGGCGAGGCCACCCGGCTTCCGGACTCCCGTGAGCGCTCATCAGCTGGCTCTGGCGGGCGAATGCGCTTGCGCGGTGCTAGCGGGGCATCGCTACGGGCGGCCCACAGGGTGAAGTCCCCTTGGCACGCCCGCTTGATCAGCCCCAACAGATATGCAATCGGCTTGCGAATGTCGCCGCGGCTGCAGCGAACGGCTGCTTCATTGATCACCGCTTGTCGCTGTTCGGGCTCGAGCTGGCGCAGCGCCTGGACTGCCCGGCGCTGTTCAGTCGGGCTCAACTGCAGACCCTCTGGCCAAGCGGCGCTGCCACTGGCCGAGGCGGGCGGTACTGTACTTTTTTTGCTTTGTTTTTGTACGGTACGGTCGTGCGCTGGAATCCGAACGGCAGCCGGAGCCGGGACATTCGCGCTGGGTTCGGAATCGGTCGAGGACGCTGTGGCAAACCGAACGCTGTACGCCTCGCCTCGTTCGGAATGCTCGGCATGGCTGTCGTCCTGCAGCGGCAAGGCCTGTTGAGCGCCTGATGCGGGGAGCGAAGCCATCATGGCCAAGGCCTCGTCAGTCACCTCTGGATCCGCCCGTAGCTCCTGGAGGAGGTGTTGAGCGAGATCGCGCACGCCTTTGGTGGCATGGGACAGGTTTTGGCAGATCAGGGGCAGGTAACCGGCATCTTGGTCGATGGCTTGTGCGGGTGACAGCGGCGCGTCGTGCAGTACGTAGACACAGCCGCGCAGGCAACCCTGCGAATCGCGATATCGTTCGCTCAGGCTGAGCCAGCGGGTAGCGCGCAGCACGTTCAGCGCGCGGGCGATGGTCTCGCGTGAAGCCTGCGCACCACAGGGGCTGGTCGCCAGGTACGGCTGAAGGTCCTGATACCGTGGGGTACGCATTTGCCGTTCGGTGATCAACCAGCGCAGCACCAACCAGAGATTGCGCTCCACGGGTGTGAGCCGGCGATCCTGCAGCAATCCCCGCGGTAACGGATCGTGGCTGCCGTAGTACACGAAGCATGGCCCCTCAGCCAGCGCACGGGCGGCCCTGGCTTGTTCGGCCTGCTCCAGACAACGCTTGAGCGTGACCATGCTCTGGCGCACCACATCAGCCCAGTCCACGGTGTAGAAGTTCAGCATGGGATACCTCCGTATAGCTCGATCTGCTGCCAAATCAGGGTCAGGCTGATCTGTTGTTCCTCGGCCAGCATCATCATCGCGTCCAGCGGCTCGCTGTCCGGATCTTCGGCCCGCAACTGGCGCCAGCGGTTCCACACTGCATGCTCCTGGGTCTCGCTGAGTTGGACGGGGCGACCACGATGGGTCTCGATCTTCAGGATGCGTCGGCGCAATGCCGTGTCGGAATGGTCGAGGCCGAAGCAGCGGTACATGATGTTCGAACTCGCCCCCAACTTCAGGGCACGGTTGATCAGCCGCTCGTTCAGCTCGTCCCGTTCGGCCTGGGCGATCAGGCGACGCAGCACTGTGGTGTCGACCTTGATCTCGACCCAGGCGATCGTGGAGTGCGCCAGGTGGGACAAGGTGGTGGGCGGCAGCGACTGCAGCACCTCGATGTCCTCGTCGGCGAGGCCCAAGGCCTTGCACCGTTGCAGTCGGCCATGGCGCAGCTCATGCAGGACCTGGTTCAACATGGCGTGGTTCAGCAGATTGAACGACGTGCTCATGCGGCACCTCCGGGTGTCAGCGGGTGGACGACAGCGTGAGTTCGATCAGGCGTCGAGAAAGCCGTATAAGTGAAAACAGTTGCGCCAATTGAGGATCAGGGAGCCGCTCAATCCCGATCGCGAGCGCAGGGCGCTCGATCAGTGGCAGGTCGTAGACTCCCAGCAGCAGTTGACCAAACAGCGCTGCCGGGAGCTGCTGACGTTGCTCCCAAGCAACGTCGTCTTGCACGCGCAACAGCGCGCCCAGCAGCAGCTGAATACCGGTGCGGTGGGGTGTCGAAGGTGCTGCTGTATCGGGCGCCAATGAGAAGCCTAGGCCCTCCTCAGTAGCGCAGACCATGGTTGGAGCATTGGCGTAACCGGCCAATTCGCTGGCCAGTTGGGCGCAGGCCTGGCGCAGTTGCACCAGGTCTTCCAGGGCCGGCGGAATCGCCCAGATGGTATCCAATGAGTCGGGCAAGCACTGAAACCCAGCATTGCCGAGATTTGCAGACTGAGCGGGCGGTGACGCAGTTGGACTTTCTACCCGTTCACGGGCGGCGGCGCGAGGCTGCGTCTGGTCTGCTTGATCGGATTGCCTGTCAGCGGGTTGGAGAGGGTAGACTGGTTCCGGTGAGTCGAGCCCCATGGGGGCTTCAGGCTCCCTACCGGAAGTGGTATCGGTGTCTTCGCCCACGCCCAGCTGGGGAGACAGGGGCATGCCGGGCGTCAGTGGCTGACGTGATGGCTGGCCGCTATCCTGGATCAGCTCCAACGCCAACAGACGCGGTGATTGGTTCAAGGATTTCGCCATGTGTGCGAGCAGTTCGTCCTGCAGTTCGGCGGTGTCCAGCTCGGCGGCGGTGCAGTCGAACGTGGACAGCACCTCCAACCACAGCGCCGCGAAATCCAACGGTGTCGCCACGTACCGATTCCACACCGATTCGGCACGTCGACGCAGGCTAAGGGTCCGTTCGATCGAAGGTTTGCCCAAGCCGGCGTACAAAGTCTGCGGGATAGCTGGCAGCAGGTGCTCGAGGGTGTCCAGCATCCGGCTGATGTGCGATTGCGAGATCGGGTAACCGCCGGCCGATAACTGCGCTGCCAGTTGACGTTGGCTCAGGCTATCGCCGCCTTCCAGCAGCATGTCGCGGAACTTGGCCACGGCCAGGGCGCGCTCGATGAAAGTAAGTTGGCCGTGCAGGTCACTTTCGGCCAGGTGACCCAGCAGCGTATGCAGCTCCGACTGCCAGGGGCGAAACAGGCAATGGATGCGGAAGAAGCGCTCCTCGCGGGTTTCCTGCCACAGTTCGCCGAGGATACTCAGGCGAGTGTTGCCGCCGTTGCGGATGATGAACTGCGGCGCGCCAGGCCGGCGCGTGATAGAGGGGGGCTGGTCCAGGCCGCGGTCGCGGATGGAGGCCTTCAACTCCTCGTACAGCGGGTTACGGATGAAACGCGGGTTGTGCTCGTAGGGCCGCAATTGCTCCAGGGTCACCACCATCGGCGTGTCACAGTCAGGATCGGTGGGCGATACCTGTGTTGCCCGCTGTGGGAAGTGCCCGTGCTGGAGCTTGCGCGTGATGTCTTCGGGGGTTGGCGGTTTCATGAACTTGCCCTTGATCTGTCAATGCAGACGGACTGCTCAGGCCTTTCCGACCGGCTGCGTGAGAGGGGCAGCGAGGGATGGACATGGCACTAAGCTGGTCGGCCGGTGACGCATTCCACTGAGGCAATGCTGTTGGGAAAAGAGCGCGCACGGACCCTGGTCTGGACCAGTCGCTGCTCCCACTCAGGGAACAGTTCATTGGCCAGTGCTCGCATGACATCGGCCGCGCAGCGACTGCGCGATCGAGGGGCGGCTTTCGACTCGACCCGATGCACTGGCAATCCCAACGACGCGGCGTTGAGGTACGCGACGCGATCGGGAATCACCGTGTTGCAGACGCTGACATGCGGGGCGGCGGCAAAGGTGTTGCGCAGGCTCTGCATGATCAGGCAGGTATCGCGCCGGTTGGCGTTCACCTGATTGAGAAGCAGTTTCACCGGGGGCAAGTACACGCCGAGGTAGCGGTAGGGTTCCAGCTCTTCGAACAGGCCGAGCGTGCCGCGGCGCAGTTCGCGTGCCGCGAGCATTTCCGGTGGCAACGGGCATAGCGCACAATCGGAGGCGAGGATGGCCATTTCCACCACCACGCTGCGCGCGCCCTGGGTGTCGACGATCAGCACATCGTACTGATCGGCAAATGCGGGTAGCAGGTTGCGCAGGCGCAGTCGGCCATCGGGCGCGTGCAGCAGTACGGTGCCCAGGTGGCCCGCGCGGTCGTTGGAAACGATCAGTTCAAGCCGCGGGATGGTGGTGACGGAAATGATCTGCTCGGCAACCGTGAGCCGCTGCGAGATCAGTTCGTAACTGCCCGCTTCACGTGACTTGCACAGAGCGTAGTAGCTGGACAACGTCGGTTGACTGTCTAGGTCGAGCAGCAGCACCTTCAAGCCCGCGTCGGCAAGCAGGCCGCCGAGGTTGGCGGCAACCGTGGTCTTGCCGGCCCCGCCCTTGGTCGAGATCAGCGAAAGGACTTTCATGGCACTACTCCCGAACAGACAGGCGATCCTGAACCCACTGCTCAATCTCCAGCGAGTCCCAACCGACCGCGCGCGTGCCGATGCGCCGGCATTGCGGGAATAGTCCGGCCTTCATCAAGTTGTAGATGTGCGAGCGTTTGAAGCCGGTTTTTTGTTCCACCTCATCGCGGCGCATGATGTGGCGATCGGCGGAAGCTGGGGCAGGGCTGGCCGGTTGCATGGTGTCACTCCTTAGCGCCATGTGGCGCGCAGTGGGATGTGACAGTCAGTGAAGGTCCGTGGGGGTGAAAAATCATTGCCAGGCAATGGCCGCCATTGCCTGGCTATTCGGAGTTAGGCCTGCTCCGCTTGGGCCAAATGGCGGCGAGCCAACGCAAATTTCCGATCAAGGGTGTGTTTGCTCAAACCATGTAGGCCGGGAAATTGAGACAAAATAGCCTGGACTACCGCAGTCTGATTTTTATAGATCGACTGCACTTGGCCGGATTTCGACTTGCCTACGGTGATTGCCAGTAGGGCGCCGATGATCGTGTAGTGGACGCTGGCGGAGGCTTCAGGGGCTGGCTCCGCTGCATCAAGCTGCGCCGTTAGCTCGTTTTCATGGCGCTTGTAGACCGTCATCTCTTCGACAACAGAATCGTAGGCCTGATGCATTTTCTCAAACTCACGCGCGTAGAAGTCCCGTTCAGCTTGCACAGCCAAAAAGGCGTTCAAACTCACGCATTCGAGGTGGTCGATATTTTTGGGGAACAGGAATTCGGGTTTTTCCTCCGGATGGTTTAGCGCAAACCAGGCCCGCAGATCCGGACGGCGTATGGACCAATACACTCGCTCGGCGTGGTCGTTGAGCGTAATGGGCCCGCCGAGGAACGTTGCCGGTAGCTCACCCGCGGCAATGGCGTCGTAGATGCGCTCCACATAGAAGTGGAGACAGGGCCACTGCGGAAAATGCTTGAGTAGCTCACCTGAGTGGGCTATTTCGACCTGTAAGATCTCTGCGGTGTGATCGGCCAGATCGCACCAAAGAATTGCCGCATCGATGGGGTGATAGCAGCTTTTGATCGCGTCCATGGAGAACAGCCTCCAGCTGAAGTCGTCCTAATCGCCGATGGGATCATTATTTTGAATCTCATTCGAGCGAGCTAGACTCCGAAAGCAGTTTCGGATCCAATAACGTGACAAAGTATTTTCATTATAGTTCGCCGTAACTCTTCAGGCTGCGACGAGTTTTGAAGTAGATCAGTGGGGATTGTGGTTCGGTCGCAGTGCCCGACCACCTTCTGATTGAAGCGCTTTAGGGCGGCCTGCATCGTCGAGCTCGACTTGTATCAGCAACCCCCTCAGTTGCTCCATAGCCGGTGTGGCCTGGCTACCTCTGCGTGTTACCAACTCGTAGGGGTCGCTTACGGACTTGATGGCCAAGGGCAAGATGCATACGCGGTTGTGCTGGAGGCACTGCTTGGCCACATCGATTGACACAAGCGCAACGAATTCGGGCTGGTTCTGCAGCAGTGACAGCGTTGCCAGAATCGACGTGGTCTCCACCAGGTGCAGAGGGAAGCGGATGCCCGCATCATGGAACTCTCGCTCAAGCTGCACCCGCATAGGCATGTTGGCCCGGTAGACGATCCACCGACTTTCAGCCAACTCCTCCAAGCGAAGTGCTCCAGCGGCCTGGAGGGGGTGGTCGATGTTGGCGATGACCGCCAGAGTCTCGTCCTGAACAAACGCACTCGAGAAAAGATGCGGCGAACTGCTCACACTCGTCCGGCACAGGGCCATGTCCAGACGCCCGCTCTCGATCTGGGTTAAGAGCGATTGGCTGGTGTCCTCAATGATCTCGAATGACATTTCCGGCTGTATAGCAGTCAGCTGGGAGACCGCCTTCATCAACAGCGGCACTGCCCCCATGATCGCCCCCACCGCAAGGCGTCCCCCGACCCCTCTCAGGATCGCATCCAAATCGTGCCGCAGGTTCGAGATATCAGTCTGCACCACCCTGGCGTACCTGATGGCGCAATAGCCGGCAGCCGTTGGTTCAAGCCCACGGTTGTTGCGATTAAAAAGCGTCGTACCAAAAGTCGTCTCGATCTCCTGAAGGGCCTTGCTTGCCCCGGGTTGTGTCAGCCCCACGCTATTTGCGGCTCCGAGAAGAGAGCGGTGCTCGTCCAGCTCGATGAGCAATCGCAGGTGTCTAGCGTGGAGCCTGGACATGATCGAGTTGAGGGACGGGGTCATTTGGTATGAATCCTAGTTATACCTGTATGGATTGTTCTCAATACCACGGCTGAATTCAGATTTCTATACTGGCGCGGCACGATGTCGCACCCGTTGCGGCGGATTGGCCTGAGATCGGCCCAAAATAACAAAGCCAGTAGGCTCGAGGAGACCCCATGTCCCTGATCAATTACATCACCCAGATCCAGTTTGAAGTCGGAGCTATTTCGCTCCTGCCTGCAGAGTGTCAGCGCATTGGTATTACCCGCCCTTTGATCGTCACTGACCGTGGTGTCCGTGCGGCAGGTATCGTTGATGTAGCTCTGAGCAAATTCACCGACTCCACTGTTCAGCTGCCGATCTATGACGGCACGCCACCCAACCCAAACGAAAATGCTGTTCGTGAAGCAGTGGCCATGTTCAAGGAATGCGGTTGCGACGGCATCATCGCCATCGGCGGCGGTTCCGCTATTGACCTTGCCAAAGGTGTAGCCGTATGCGCCAAGCACGAAGGCCCGCTGAAAAGCTTCGCTGTCATCGAAGGTGGCCTGGCTCGCATCACTCCAGCAACGGCCCCTGTGATCGCAGTGCCGACCACTGCCGGCACCGGCAGCGAAGTTGGTCGTGGCGCCATTCTCATCTTGGACGATGGCCGTAAGGTTGGCGTGATCTCCCCCCACGTTGTTCCAAAATCTGCCATCTGTGACCCGGAACTGACTCTTGGCCTGCCTGCAGTTTTGACTGCTGCTACCGGGATGGATGCGATTGCCCACTGCCTCGAAACCTTCATGGCTCCGTCGTTCAACCCACCTGCGGACGGTATTGCATTGGACGGCCTGTGGCGTGCCTGGCGCTTCATCGAAACCGCTACCCAAGATCCGAAAAATCTGGAAGGTCGCACCAACATGATGAGTGCTTCCCTGCAAGGCGCTCTCGCGTTCCAGAAAGGTCTGGGTTGCGTTCATAGCCTGAGCCACTCGCTGGGCGGCATCAATCCTCGCCTGCACCACGGCACTCTCAACGCAATCTTCCTGCCGGCTGTGATCCAGTTCAACCGCAAGGCAGCGACCATGGTCAACGAGCACAAGACAGCGCGTATTGCTCAAGCGATGGGGTTGGCTGACGAAAGCCAAATCGAAGATGCGATCCGGGACATGACCCGAGCACTCGGCCTGCCAACCGTCCTGCGGGAGCTGGAAGTCACTGAAGACATGTTCCCCAAAATCATCAAAGGCGCTCTCGCAGATCACAGCCATCGCACAAACCCGCGTGAAGCTTCTGCAGAGGATTACCAGTGGATTCTCGAGGCCTCCATGTAAGCCTCGAAATCCTGCCCTCATCCAATAACAAGAAAGTGAACGCCTATGAACACCAAATATGCGGAAGCGGAGCTCAACCGTAAGCCTGAAACGGTGGCGAGCTCAAACCCCTTCAAGAAGTACCAGGTCATCACCGTCAGCCTGCTGCTGGTGATCGGCATCATCAACTATGTGGATCGGAGCGCTCTGTCGATTGCAAACACCTCTATCCAGCGGGATATGGGGATTACGCCTTCCCAGATGGGCATCCTCCTGTCAGCGTTCTCGTTGGCATATGCCCTGGCTCAGCTTCCACTGGGTGTGATCATTGATCGCCTGGGCAGCAAGATTTCACTGGGCGCAGCGCTTCTTGGCTGGTCTGTTGCTCAAACTGCTTCTGGCTTGATCAACACATTCTCTGCGTTCATCGGTTTGCGGATCGTGCTGGGTATCGGTGAAGCACCAATGTTTCCTTCAGCTGCTAAGGCACTTTCAGAGTGGTTCGAAGCTGAGAAGCGTGGGACGCCCACTGGGATCGTGTTGTCGTCGACATGCATAGGGCCTTGCATCGCGCCACCACTCTTGACCCTGCTGATGGTCAATTGGGGATGGCGTGGCATGTTCATTGCCACCGGCGTTTTTGGAATCTTGATCGCTGCCTGCTGGTTCGCCTTCTACAAGAGCAAAGAGCGTTTTTTGGCTGAGCTTCCTGCAGAGGAACGCGAACGTCTACTGGCTACGCAAGCACAAAGGCAGGCAGCAATTACAGCAAGGCCCAGCGTGAAAGCTCAGTTGAGCGCGTGGGCTGAGCTGTTCCAGCACAAAAGCACTTGGGGTGCAGTCCTGGGGTTCATGGGCGTGATCTACATGCTATGGCTGCACCTCACCTGGTTGCCAGGTTATTTCGAGCGTGAGCACGGTCTCAGCCTGTATCAAACTGCCTGGATCGTTTCCCTGGCCTATGTATTTGGCGCCTTGGGCACCATCGTCGCTGGCCGTTTCTGTGACCGACTGGTGAAGAATGGGGCCACCGTACTGGGTAGCCGGAAGCTCGTAGTTGTCTGCGCACTGTTCTCAGCTGCTGCATTCACCATCCCTCTGTCGTTCGGCAGTGGCTTCATCCTCAGCGTGGTGTTGCTGTGCGGTGCATTGTTCAGCGTCAACATGGCCAGCTCAACTGCTTGGATGATCGCTAACACAGTCGTGGATAGTCGACGGGTTGCTTCCTTCGGCTCTATCCAGAACTTCGGCGGTTACCTGGCGGGATCGGTGGCACCCATTGTCACTGGCTTCAGCATCCAGCAATCCGGCTCCTTCGCTTCCGCATTTTTGATCAGTGCTGCCGTGGCATCGGTGGCAGCAATGGCTTACGTGCTTCTTCTGAAGCAGCCCATTTCCACTGACAAGTAACAAGTTTTCGGAGTAGATATATGCAACTCACAGGTGAACAACTAATCGGTTATCGAGCGGTGCGCGGCGAAGGCCGTGAACTCCTTGCGATCAATCCTAATAACCAACAGTCTATTCCAAGCCCTGTGTTCAACTGCGCAAGCGCAGCTCTGGTTAACGAGGCCTGCGAGCTGGCCGAACAGGCGTTCGACTCGTTCCGCTCCGCTGCACCTGAATTGCGTGCCCGTTTTCTCGAAGAGATTGCGGAAGGGATCGTAGGCCTGGGCTCTACATTGACTGAGCGTGCTCACCTCGAAACCGGGCTGCCCATGGCTCGACTTGAAGGCGAGCGGGGACGCACCGTCGGTCAGCTGCGGCTTTTCGCATCTGTCCTTCGCCAAGGCCGTTGGCAGGATGCGACACTCGACTCGGCTCTGCCAGATCGTCAGCCGCTTCCACGCCCCGACCTGCGCATGTGCAAAATTGCGCTGGGGCCTGTCACCGTCTTCGGTGCAAGTAATTTCCCGCTCGCTTTCTCTGTCGCAGGTGGCGATACCGCTTCCGCACTGGCCGCAGGTTGCCCTGTTGTCGTGAAAGCTCACCGCGCTCACCTGGGAACCTCCGAGCTCGTAGGGCGAGTGATCCAGGAAGCGTCGAAGCGCCTTGAATTGCCTGAGGGAACGTTCTCGCTGATTGTCGGTGATGGCAATGATGTAGGACAGCAGCTGGTATCGCACCCGGCTATCAAAGCTGTAGGTTTCACCGGATCACGTAGCGGTGGCCTGGCATTGATGCGGGCAGCGGCAGCGCGGCCTGAACCCATCCCCGTCTACGCCGAAATGAGCAGCATCAACCCGGTATTCCTCCTGCCAGGTGCACTGTCTGCTCGGGCAGAGTCCATCGCCACCGGCTTCATCGACGCTCTGGTAATGGGCGCAGGCCAGTTCTGCACCAACCCAGGCATCGTGCTTGCAGTCGATGGCCCTGACCTGGAAGCCTTCCTGGACAAGGCCGGAGCTCATCTGGGCGACAAGGCTGCGCAAACCATGCTGACTCCCGGCATTCATTCTGCCTATTCGCAAGGGATTGATCGCATCACCAGTCAGTCCTGCGTTCAGGCCGTTGCTTCAGGCCAGCCTGATCTTGGAGCCACACAGGCACAGGGGCATCTCTATCAAACGATCTTCGAAAGCGTGGCAGCCAATGCACAGCTCTTGGAGGAGGTGTTTGGCCCGGCAGCTATCGTCATCCGTTGCCAGAACGTCAACGAAATGCTCGCGTTCGCCAAATCCATCGAGGGTCAGCTGACGGCGACACTTCATCTTGAAGATGAGGACTTGGCGATTGCTCAAGGTTTGGTGCAAGCCATGGAGAAGAAGGCTGGCCGCGTATTGGTCAACGGCTTCCCAACTGGCGTGGAGGTATGTGACTCCATGGTACACGGCGGAGCTTTCCCTGCTACCTCTGACAGCCGCACAACGTCGGTTGGTTCGACTGCAATCGACCGCTTCCTTCGTCCTGTTTGCTATCAAAATTTGCCAAATGTCCTCCTCCCTGAGGCATTGAAGCAAAACAACCCTTTGAATATCTGGCGCCTGGTAGACGGAAAAACCACTGCTCCGAAAGGCTAGAGCAACAAATGCCAGCAGCCACACGCAGCCGTGGCTGCTGGCATCCAATTGATCAAATGGCGGTTGCAGAAGCTGAGTGCAACACGGTCATTGAATTGAAGCTGGAGCATCATGCCGCATAACCATGGCCTTCTGCATCACCTCGCCCATAACCTCGATTGGGCATTTGAAGTCGAAGCGCTTACGCGGACGCATGTTCAGTTGCAGTGCGACCCCTTTCTGGATCAGCTATGTTGATGAGGGATTCATCCTTAACGAACATGCAGAAGCCGTGAAACGTGCCGCAGAACTCTGTTTTGAAATGGGTGCAAGAGCAACTGCCCAAGAATTAAACAAGATGAACTTCCCCAAGAAATATACTGAAAGCATTGTTGGGAAGGTTCTTCGACAGCCCGCCATTTACGGGTCTTTTATCGCTATGGAGTGGGACGAATCAGGTAAGCCGATTCAGGTCAAAAAAGAGATTAAAGGCTATTATCCGGCAGTAATTTCAGAGTCAGAGTTTTATAGAGTCAGAGTTTTATAGAGTCGGCGCAAAATTGAGTGAGCGACAAGACCCAAAACTTGCAGGGCGGAAGTTCGCAGAATTCAAAAGCATCTTACGAGGGATTGTTTTTTGTGCCTGTGGCTCGGGCTTCCGTTACCACGCAAAAAGAGAGTATGTTGACTTGGTGTGCTCGGCCTCATTGGCTGGGCGCTGCACGTATGCATCACCATGAAAAGGCGTCAGATATAGATATGCACGAATAGAGGAAATATTCCTTGCCTACCAATCTCTTATCCCATTTCACAGAATAATACCAAAGTCTAAGGATATTAAGTCGCTGGAAAATGAAAAGCAAGAGCTAGCTGGAAAAATTCTTCAACAGGAAAAATCGTTAGCAAGCAATTTCGACATTCTTACTAATGCCTCGGAAACGGCCAAAAAATACATTCTAAGCAAAATTGAGGAAGTAGCTCACGACTTGGACCAGCTTAAAGCAAAGCATAATGAGATTAGCCTAAGAATTAGTTCGCTGCATCTGGCCAGTAAATCCATGCTTAACGTTATGGAAATTTACAAGCTCCTTTTGAACGAGCATGGGCGAATGCGAGTAAATAATTTCCTAATCGGTCAAAACGTAAGAATTACTATAACGCCTACTAAGAAAAACATTTCATCATGGATGTTCACTTGGCTGATGAGCACATTGACCGCATCAGTGTCACCCCGAATGGATACACTGCCGAAAAGAAGCCCCATCTCTAAATCGCTACCAGCCCTAAAACGCACCCAATCAAAGATTGGGCACCTTTTAGGGCTAATATAAAATTTATTCATCTGCAAAATTCATCGCTTCACCCCTAGCTCTTTGCGATCTGACTTTTTCAGTAAGTTCGCTAATTGGCAATGCCTTGCTGAATAGCCATCCTTGAACAAGTGCATCAGGACAGAAATCAAGAATTGCTTTTTTCTGAGCTTCCGTCTCCACGCCCTCAAAAATTATTTTTGCGTTTAAAGCTTTTGCTATTTCATGAATCTTTTGCAGCACTACTGCTGCCGGAGAGTCTGTTCCAGCAGCTTTTGAGAACGACTTGTCAATTTTTATAATATCAACATTGAGCCCGGCCAGATAGGATAGGCTTGAATATCCTGAGCCAAAATCGTCAATTAATACTTTATAACCAGAAGCTCGAATGGACTCAATTTTTTGTTCGACCTGGCTAATTTCAGCCGTTGCCCCTTCAAGAATTTCAATTGCAATCTGACTAGCTGATACGCCGTGACTTCTTGCTGTATCTGATATGTGTCGAATTAGACCGCCATCCAGCAGGTCCTTGGTTTCAATGTTAAAACTCAAATATACTCCCGGATGGCAAGCCAGGCCTCTCGAACACTCTTCCAAAGCCCTATTAACAATCAGCTTGCTCAGCTTCTCTTGCAAACCAAGAGCTTCCGCTTTTTGGATGAAGACATTTGGAGGGACTGATCCGAATTTCTTATCGTGCCAGCGCGCCAAAACTTCGAACCCGGAAACCTTGCCGGTCTTGCCATGAACAATTGGCTGATATGCAGTTGATATTAGCCCATTTCTAATAGCGTATTTTAAACGATGTGAAAGTGAGTTTCTAACTCTACGATATTGGTGGGCAGCATAGAAAGCCAACAAGCCCAAAGAACAGCCAGTTAATGCGACAAACAGGAAAAGAGTAGGTTTGCTGGCCTTGAAAACATTTGCTTGAATATTCGAGCTAACACAAATGTCGTATTTTTCAGAGCACACTCTTGCAGATGCGCTGCTTAGGATATTTCCTTGCTGAAAATCGCCGAACGTGCGCATGATGGTTTTGCCGTCACGAGAGACAATAAATGCATTTAATTCTGCTGGCGGTGATTCAAAAGGTGCAAATGCGGTGGGTGACGTAACCACAAATGAGTTTTCTTTTGCTGAAACATCAATTTTTATTGCGCCGGGAAAATAGCTTGAAGCTGCACTCCACAGCCTAACATTGTTTTTCGTAAGTCTACCCTCACCAGCCAACCTGAAAGCAGGGATTACGCCCCACATAGCGGAGCAAGTAATAGTGTTGTTTTTTATTCGCCCTGCATCTTTTACAAAGCGATATTCATATAAAACTCGTTTTAACGTG
>NZ_JBICKL010000025.1:0-66916 GCF_043104195.1 Pseudomonas sp. xss_2 | reverse complement strand
GGCTGCAAACCTCAAGGTAACGCTCAGACCCCTTGCGGAATCTCTTCGCCACCCAACGCCTCGAACAGCGCCGGCAGGAACTCGGTAAAGGTCATCATCATCAGCAGGAAGCTGGCATCGAACTGCTGCTGCGCTTCATCACCGCCATCCTGCTCGGCCTGCTCTTGCAGCAGCTCCTCGAACTTCAGGCGCTTGATCACGGTCTTGTCGTCAAGTACGAACGAGAGCTTGTCCTGCCAGGCCAGGGCCAGCTGAGTCACCACCTTGCCGGTTCCCAGGTGCAGTTGGATCTCGTCGCTCTTCAGGTCCTGGCGCTTGCAACGGACGATGCCGCCGTCTTCATGGGTGTCACGCAGTTCGCACTCGTCCAGCACATAGAAGTCTGGCGCGGCGGCTTGCGACTTGACCCAATCGGTCATGGTCGCGCTCGGGGCGATCTTCACGGTCACCGGCCGCACCGGCAGCGAACCCATCACTTCGCGCAGGGTCGACAGCAGGTCTTCGGCGCGCTTGGCGCTGGCCGAGTTGACCAGGATCAGGCCCAGGCGCGGGGCGATGGCAGCGAAGATCATCGAGCGGCGAATGAAGGCACGCGGCAGGAAGGTCTGGATGATGTCATCCTTGATCTGGTCGCGTTCCTTCTTATAGACCTTGCGCATCTGCTCGGTCTCGATCTCCTCGACCTTCTCTTTGACCGCGTCGTTGACCACGCTGCTGGGCAGGATGCGTTCTTCCTTGCGCGCGGCAATCAGCAGGAAATCACCGCTGACATGCACCAGAGGAGCGTCTTCGCCTTTGCCGAACGGCGCGACGAAACCGTAGGTGGTCAGCTCCTGGCTGGCGCATGGGCGGGCCGGCTTGCTGGCCAGGGCGGCTTCCAGTGCCTCAGGCTCGAATGGGACTTCCTGGGTCAGGCGATAGGTCAGCAGGTTCTTGAACCACATGAGGGTAGATCTCTCCTTAATGCATAAGGCGGGCATTATTCTCCGACTGGTGCCATGCGGCCAACCCTGTCAGAGCGCCATCAGCCACTTATTAGTAAGGAAAAGGGCGGTTGCGCTAGGTCCTTGAAAGCCCTGCAAAAAATTTTTTAAAAAGTGCTTGCCAGGGTGGTACGTCCTCCGTAGAATGCGCGCCACACCGAGACGAAGGGTGATTAGCTCAGCCGGGAGAGCATCTGCCTTACAAGCAGAGGGTCGGCGGTTCGATCCCGTCATCACCCACCACTCGATGTATAGCGCAGCGGTAGTTCAGTCGGTTAGAATACCGGCCTGTCACGCCGGGGGTCGCGGGTTCGAGTCCCGTCCGCTGCGCCATATTCAGCTTCAAGGGCCCACTGAACACCCTGAAGCAACAGAGAAAGCGACCTTAGGGTCGCTTTTTTTGTTTCTGGCATTGCGTCAGAATGCCCCCTGTCCGCCGGAAGCGGCCAGCAGGTTCCGCTCCGGCTCTTCACCGCAAGCAAGAGACCGACCATGCAGGATGCCAGTACTTCTCTCTCCCCCGCAGTTGCCACGCCATTGCTGGGCATCGACCTGGGCACCACCAATAGCCTGATTGCCGTCTGGCAAGACGGGCAAGCGCGGCTGATCGCCAACGCCTTGGGCGAAGTGCTGACGCCGTCGGTGGTCAGCGTCGATGACGATGGCAGCATTCTCGTCGGCAAGGCCGCCAAGGCGCGCTTGACCACCCACCCGCTGCGCACCGCCGCCGCGTTCAAGCGTTTCATGGGCAGCGACAAGCGCTTCGAGCTGGGCGAGCATCGCTTCACCCCTGAAGAGCTGTCGGCACTGGTCCTGGGCGCGCTCAAGCAAGATGCCGAAGCCTATCTGGGCTGCCCTGTGAGCGAGGCGGTGATTTCGGTGCCCGCCTACTTCAGCGACGAGCAGCGCAAGCGCACGGTATTCGCCGCCGAGCTTGCCGGGTTGAAGGTACAGCGGCTGATCAACGAACCGACCGCTGCGGCAATGGCCTATGGGCTGCATGAGCAGAAATTCGAGCGCACCCTGGTGTTCGACCTGGGCGGCGGCACCTTCGATGTCACCGTGCTGGAGTACGCGCTGCCGCTGATCGAGGTGCATGCCTCAACCGGCGACAACTACCTGGGCGGCGAAGACTTTACCGATGCCTTGCTGCTGGCGTGCTTGCGCGATTGGAACCTCACGCTGGACGACCTGCAGCCGCAAGCGCTGGCCAGCCTGCATGACGCCATCGAGCAGTTCAAACATGAATTGGGCGAGGGCAATTGGACCCTGAGTTGGAACGGTGACGCACAGCCGCGCCAGTGGCAACTCGATGAGCTCAAGCTGCAAGCGATCTGGGCGCCATTGCTGGCCCGGGTGCGTGCGCCGATCGAGCAGGCCCTACGTGACGCCCGCTTGAGCCCCAAGGAGCTGGATAGCCTGGTACTGGTCGGTGGCGCGACGCGCATGGCGCAGGTGCAGCAGCTGGTGGCCAAGTTGTTTGGCCGGTTGCCGTATCGGCACCTGGATCCGGACACCATCGTCGCCCTCGGCGCTGCCAGCCAGGCGGCGTGCAAGGCGCGAGACGAGGCTATCGATGAGCTGATTCTCACCGATGTCTGCCCCTACACCCTGGGCATCGCCGCCCAGCGTGGCGGGGAGAACAGCGGGGCGTTTTCGCCGATCATCGAGCGCAATACCGTGATCCCGACCTCGCGGGTCGAGCGCTTCTATAGCAGCCATGCCGATCAGAAAGTGGTGCGCATCGCTGTGTATCAGGGCGAGCGGCCTTGGGTGCGCGACAATATTCTGGTGGACAGCTTCGAGATCCCGTTGCAGCAGACCGGGCAGATTCAGTCGCTGGATGTGCGCTTTAGCTACGACATCAATGGCTTGCTGGAGGTGGATGTGACCTTCCAGGAAACCGGCCAGAAGCACAGTCACAGCATCGACCGCAGCCCGACCGGGTTGGATGAGCCGGCGCGCGAGGCCAGCCATGAGCGCCTGTCGCGGTTGAAGATTCACCCGCGCGATGCGCTGCCCAATCGCACCTTGTTGGCGCGCTTGGAGCGGGCGTGGATGCAGAGCCTGGGTGAAGAGCGGGAGTTGATTGGCAGTTGGCTGGATGCGTTCAATACCGTGCTGGCGGGGCAGCAGGCTGGGGAGATCAGTCGTCAGCGCCAGCAACTGAGCCAAGCGTTGGATGAGTTGCGCTATTGACAGTGTTGGGGCCGCAACGCGGCCCCCGCTGCTTATCGTTTAACCGTTCAAACGCCGCAACGTCGCCTGCAGCCCACCGTCCAGCTGCTGCGCCTTGCCCGGCGGCGGCCCATAACGATTGGGCAGCTTGTCTCCCGGCAGCCCCAGCAACATCAGCGGCAACACCGGCAACACCCGGCTGACCACCAGCAGCAACAGCAGCGCCGGCACCCCTTGGCCAATGTCACGCAAGCGCCTGAGAAAGCCGCTGACCAACAGCAACCCCATCACCACCACGATCATGGGGGCGGTCAGCATCAAGCTCCCGCACAACGCAATCGCGCCCAGGTGCAAGGCAAAGCCTGTGCGGTTGAGCCGGCTCTTGAGCTTCCACACCGCCCAGAATGGCGCAGGTGCCTGCTTGAGATCGTTGCGCAGCATACGCTCGCTCCACGACAGCAAGGCCATGATCGCGCAGCGCAGGCCTGGATCGAGCTCGGCGTCGTCCTTGGCTTTTTGCAGGGCGCGCAGCAAGCGGGTCTTGGGCGGGGCGCAGTGGTTGAGCAGGCTGTCCAGCGCATCCAGGGCATCGTTGAACGGGCGGCTGGCGATGCCTTGCTTGTGCAACAGGTCAGCCGGCGGATGCTTGGTCTTGCCCTCGACCAGATTGCGCCGCAGCGGTTCGTACCCGTAGTCCTCGATGTACAACGCCTCGATGCGGTTGCGCAGGCGCGTGCGTTGCTCCTCGTCCAAGCTGCGGTCGTGATAGAGCACCGCGCAGAACAGCAGTTTGCCCAGCGGGTAGTCGTCAAGCACGTTGGCCTCGTTTTCCAGGCTTGCCAAGAGCTGCGCGGCGCTGGGCAGGTGGGCACTGTCGAGCAGCGTGCGCAAGGTCAGCATCTGGTTGGCCACTAGCGCTTGTGCCGGATCGGCGCTGTCCAGCGCGCCAAACAGGCCATTGCTGCCGTCTGGGCTGGCCAGGGTTTGCAGCAGCACGCCATGCAGCGGGGCGAATGGATGCTCGGCGGGGTAGTGCAGTTGGCCGGGCAACTGCGCCGGTATCAAGCTCAGCCAGCGCGTCGGGTGTTCGAGCAGGGCGAGCATGAACAATTGCTGGCGATGCCAGTTCCAGGCAGCTTCGCCATCAGGCATCGGCGGCAGCAACAGGCCGCGCTCGGCGAGTTTGTCCTGTGTTTGCAGGGCGAAGGGGACGGTGAACATGCGCCGCATCTCGAAGTTGCGGTTGAGGCTGTGCAGTGCTGGCGCGCCGTAGTTGCGCATGCGCCGCAGCCACTCGCGGCACGCCGGGTGCAGTTGTTGCGTGGCGAGTGCCTCGGGCAATGACGCGGCAGGGTCTTCACGCTGGCAGAACTGCACCAGGGCCTGCACCACCGGTGCCTGTTGCAACCAGTGCAGTTGTTGCTCGGCCTGGCGTTGGAAACCTTCCAAGATCAAGGCGTCGAGGGCATCTTCGCCGGGCGTTTGCGCAAGGATCTGCCGTAACAGCTCGGCTTCACCGCGCTGCAACGCCCAGGCATACCAGTACAGGCGGTGGAGGGCGCGGTCTTGCGCCTCTGTCGGTTCATCCAGCAGCAGGGCCAGCAAAGGCAGTTCGTCGTCACCGTCCAGGCGCCAGTCGATGAACTGGCTGGCGATACCGCCCAGCTCCAGGCGCGAGGCTTGCAGCCAGCGCGCCAGGGTTTGTGGGTTTTGTGCCGGGGTGCCCAGCAGCTGCGCAGGATCGGCAAGATCCTCGGGCCAGGAAACGGGCTGCGACACACTGTCGAAGGCCTGGATCAGCAGCGGCAGGCGTTGCGACTGGTACTGCGTGCAGAGCTCGATCAGCCAGCGCTCGGCCTGCGGATGGCGGTGTTCGCGCCACAGCCGCAGCCAGCAGTCCATCGCCTGCTGCTTGGCACCCAGGGCGTCGGCCTGGCAGGCCAGCAGGTAGAGCAGGTCCTCATCGTCCGGGGCCTGGCGTTGGCGCTCCAGCAGCAGCGCGTGCAGGGTTTGGCTGGCGACCCCAGCCTGGCTGAACTGCACCAGCAGGCGCTGGATCAAGCCCTGATCGTCGGGGAAGGCCAGGCAGGTATGGGTTTGGGCGAACTGCGCGTACTCGAACAGCGGCCGTTGCTGGAAGCAGTACTCCAGGCTGCGGAAGTACCACAGCGCCTCCAGCTGCGCCGCAGGTGGCCAATCGCGCATCAGCCCGGTGTCGAATGGATCGGGTTGCTCCAGACGCTGGAGGAAGGCTTCCACCTCATGTGGATCTTCCAGGCGCAGCAGTTGTTCGGCCCAGCCCAGGCGCTGGGCCAGCAGGCCGACACAGCGGTGCGAGATCGGCCCGCAGTTGCGCAGTTCGTGCAGCAGGCGCCAGCTCAGCGCTTCGAGGTCGTCCAGCGGCAGCTCGTCAAGCTCGGCGATGTATCCCTGCCAGGCGACCGGATCGAAGCGCAAGGCCGGCTCTTCCAGCAGGCGGTGGAAGGCCTGCAAAGCTGGGTGTGGCGCGTCATCCTGGGCCGCGGCGTCAGCTTCGGAGGCGGCGCTCGATTCACCTTCGCGGGCCAGGCGCAGGGCCTCTTCATAGGCCTCGCGCAGCGCTTGGAAACCTTGCGGGTCGGTTTCCGGGTGGTGCGACGGCAGCAGGCCACGGTAGGCCTGGCGGATGCTGTTCAGGTCCTGGGTCGGTTCCAGGCCCAGGCGTATCCAACAACTCATGACCAGCAGTCCTCTTGCAGTGAGGCGGGGCGTTGCGGTTCGGGCAGCTCCAGGTCCCACGGCAGGTTGGCCAGCAAGTCGCTGGCGCCGTGGCGCAGGTTGAGCACGATGCAGCGGTTCCAGTGTTCGCTACCTTGGCGTTCGAGTTCGGCGGCCAGGGTGTCGTCGCTGCTGTCGGAGGCATTCCACAGCGCCTTGCCGATCAGGTAGCCGGCCAGGTAACTGTCCCAGCGGTTGTAGTAGTGGCGGGCGCGCAGGGCCAGGCGGTAATGCAGGTAGAGGCTTTCATCGAGCGTGATGAAGTCCTTCTTGAGCCCGGCCCGCAGAAGAAAACTCATCCGCCCCAGGTCCCACGCGCGGGTGCCACCGGGGCCGCAGTCGGGGAAGGTGCGGGCGGCGTATTCGTGCTTGATGCGTTCGCGCAGTGGCAGGCTGGCCAGCAGCGCCTGCCACTCGCTCGGCAGGCGGCGCTGGAATTGCCAGTAGGCTTCGGTCAGCTCGGTGGCGTGGCCGTTATCGGCCATGCCGAGCATGTCCAGCAATTGCGCCCGGTTGCTGATGCCCCACCAGCGTTCGAGGTCAGTCTGATCGTCGCCTTCGAAGTACTGCGCGGCGGTGTAGCTGGCGCCATTGAGGGCGGCCATGGGTGCGGACAGGGCATGCAGCCAGTGCTGCGCGGTTTCTTCCATGAGGGGGCTCCTGGGCCGGCTCGAAACAGAAAAGGCGGCCGGCCTTGCTGGGGGCGATTGTAGAGAGCGAGGGGGGTGGGGGCAAATGTCGCTAGTTGGCTTTTGGGGTGGCTGCGCCGGCCTTATCGCGGGGCAAGCCCGCTCCCACGACGCCAAGCGATGAGGTTTAGGCGATTTGACTGGCTGAAACGAAACGCCCCAGCTCTTCATCGCGCAAGGTCAATACTTCAAAGCCCTCGGCGGTCACTGCCACGGTATGCTCCCACTGCGCCGACAAGCCGCCATCGCGGGTAATCACCGTCCAGCCATCTTTGAGCGTGCGCGTGCCACGCGCGCCCTGGTTGATCATCGGCTCGATGGTAAACACCATTCCTGGCTTGAGTTTCAGGCCCATGCCGCGCTGGCCGTAGTGCAGCACTTCCGGCCCTTCGTGCATCTGTTGGCCAATGCCGTGCCCGCAGTATTCGCGTACCACGCTGTAGCCGGCGGCCTCGGCATGGCTCTGGATGGCATGGCCAATGTCGCCCAGGGTGGCGCCCGGGCGCACTTGCTCGATGCCTTTGCACAGCGCGTCATAGGTTGTGTCGACCAGGCGTTGGGCGTCTTCGCTGATCGCGCCGATGCGGTACATCTTCGACGAGTCGGCGATGTAGCCCGCTTGCTCCAGGGTGATGTCGACGTTGATGATCGAGCCTTCCTTGAGCACTTCGTCAGCCTTGGGGATGCCATGGCACACCACGTGGTCGACCGAGGTATTGAGCGAGTAGGGGAAACCGTACTGGCCCTTGCTCGCTGGCCGGGCGCGCAGGGTCTGGACGATGAACGCCTCGGCGCGGTCGTTGATCTGCAGGGTGGTGACGCCGGGACGGATGAAGCCGTCGAGGTCGGCGAACACCTGGGCCAGCAACTGGCCGGCGCGGCGCATCAGGTCGAGTTGCTCGGGGGTCTTGAGGATCACCTGGGACATTGGGACTATGCGAATCTCGGTTGAATAGGCGTTTACAGCATATCCCCAGGCTGGTTGCCGGTGCTACCGGTTGGTGCGCAGGTCACCAACTCGGTGCAAGGCCGTTGCCAGGGCTGCGCCCTGGTTCGTGGGCACGCCCGCTCCCACAAGAATCGTGGCGAACCCGCAAATCCAGGTGTGCAGGGCGGGTATGACAGCGTTGGCCTGCGAGAAACAGCAACTGGCCCAGGATTTGCTCAATCCCCTGTACCCGGGTCGTCAATGCCGATGGCCCACCTCTTTTCACGACAAAGGCGCCGTGTTGCCCCGCTTGCTTAGGCAAGCCCAGGGCAGCCGGCGCCTTTTTCGTTTTTGCCGGGAGAAGCCGATGGCCACTAGCCAAGTGCGCAGCGTTTGCCCTTATTGCGGGGTAGGGTGCGGCATCGTCATGTCGGTGGAAAATGGCCAGGTGCAGAAGATCGCTGGCGATAAACAGCACCCCGCCAACTATGGTCGCCTGTGCACCAAAGGCCTGACCGCGCACCTGCCGCTAACCGCCGCTGGGCGCATGGCCAATGCCTACGTCCGTCAGCAGCGCGCCCAGCAGCCGGTGCGCAGCAGCTTGGACGCGGCGATCGAGCAGGCCGCCGCGCGCCTGCGCGCAATCATCGACGAGCATGGCCCGGATGCCGTGGCGCTGTATGTCTCCGGGCAGATGTCGCTGGAGGCGCAATACCTGGCCAACAAACTGGCCAAGGGCTTTATCCGCACCCGCCATATCGAGTCCAACTCGCGCCTGTGTATGGCCAGTGCCGCCAGCGGCTATAAACAATCGCTGGGCGCCGACGGGCCGCCCGGCAGCTATGAGGATTTCGAACAGGCAGACGTGTTTCTGGTGATCGGCGCGAACATGGCCGATTGTCACCCGATCCTGTTCCTGCGCCTGCTCGACCGGCTCAAGGCCGGGGCCAAGCTGATCGTCGTCGACCCCCGGCGCAGTGCCACGGCCGACAAGGCCGAGCTGTTCCTGCAACTGCGCCCCGGCAGCGACCTGGCCCTGCTCAATGGCCTGCTGTACCTGTTGCACCAGAACGGCCACACCGATGCCGAGTTCATCGCTCGTCACACCGAAGGCTGGAGCGATCTGCCGAGCTTTCTTGAGGACTATCAACCCGAGCGCGTGGCGGCCCTGACCGGGTTGTCCGAGGCTGACATCCGCCAGGCCGCACAGTTGATCGGCAGCGCGAATAACTGGATGAGCTGCTGGACCATGGGCCTGAACCAGAGCATCCATGGCACCTGGCACAGCAATGCACTGTGCAACCTGCATCTGGCAACGGGCGCCATCTGCCGCCCCGGTAGCGGGCCGATGTCGTTGACCGGTCAGCCCAATGCCATGGGCGGGCGCGAGATGGGCTACATGGGCCCGGGCCTGCCGGGCCAGCGCTCGGCGTTAGTGGCCGCAGACCGGGCGTTTGTCGAGGCGCAGTGGCAACTGCCCGCTGGCAGCCTGCGCAGTGAAGGTGGCGAAGGTACGGTGGCGCTGTTCGAGCAGATGAAGGCGGGCGAGGTGAAAGCCTGTTGGATCATCTGCAGCAACCCGGTGGCCAGCGTCGCCAACCGCCAGCAGGTGATCGACGGCCTAGGCCAGGCGCAGTTGGTGATCAGCCAGGATGCTTTTCTCGACACCGAGACCAACCGCTACGCCGACATTCTCCTGCCCGCGGCGCTGTGGGCCGAAGGCGAGGGGGTGATGATCAACAGCGAGCGCAACCTGACCCTGATGCCGCGCGCCGTCGACGCCCCAGGTGAAAGCCAGGAAGACTGGCGGATCATCGCCCGCATCGCCTGCGCCATGGGCTACGCGGACGCATTCGATTACCCCAATGCCGAGGCGGTGTACGACGAGATCCGCCGCTTCTACAACCCCACCACGGGGTATGACCTGCGCGGTATCCGCTATGCCGACCTGCGCCAGCGTCCACGGCAATGGCCCAGCGCACCGGGCCGCGAAGATGATCGCAGCCCACTGCGCTACCTCAATGACGGCAGCAGTCAGCCGCTGCTGCGCGACGCGCAGGGTCTGCAACCGGCGCTGGCATTCCCCACCGCCAGCGGTAAGGCGCGTTTCTTTGCCCGGCCGTGGTTGCCGGCCGCCGAGCTACCGGACGATGACTATTCCTTCGTGCTCAACACTGGCCGTGTACAGCATCAGTGGCACACCCTGACCAAGACCGGCAAGGTCGCAAGCCTGAACAAACTCGAGCCGGGTCCCTTCGTCGAGATCAACCCCGAGGACGCCCAGCGCCTGGGGATCGCCGAGCACGATCAAGTTGCGATCCGCTCGCGCCGTGGTCAGGCGCTGTTGCCTGCGCGCGTCACTGACCGGGTCATGGCTGGCGGTTGCTTTGCGCCGTTTCACTGGAACGACCTGTACGGCGAGCAATTGGCGATCAATGCCGTGACCTCTGATGCGCTCGACCCAACTTCACTGCAACCAGCCTACAAGCACTGCGCCGTGGCCCTGGAACGGGTCAGCGGTGCACGCATCGATGCCGTGGACTTGACCACTGCCGCCCCTTCGGAGCCTGCCAGCATGCCGCTAGCCACCCTCAACCGTCTGCTCGGCCTGGATAGCTTGCCAGCCCCGGCCCTGGCCGAGGATGAGCGGCATTATCTGCAAGGTTTTTTGCTCGGTCTGGGCCAGGCGCGCCCGCAAGGGGTGCCCAGCCTGCCCGCCACGGCACCGCTGGCGCCGGCCCGGCGCCTGTTTGTCGATGGCTTGCTGGCCGGGCTGTTCGTCCAGCCCCAGGCGCTGCCGAGCGCCTTGCCCGAAACCGCCCCGCACCGGGTGCTGTGGGCATCGCAGACGGGTAACGGCGAGGCCCTGGCCGATCGTTGCGCGCAGCGTTTGCGTGCCGCCGGGCTGGCCGTGGAGCTCAGTTGCATGGAAGCGGTCACGCCCAGCCAACTGCAAGGCGCCGCCAGTGTGCTGCTGATCGCCAGCACCTTTGGCGACGGCGAGGCGCCCGATAGCGGCGCGGCGTTCTGGCAAGCGTTGCAGGGCGAGCAGGCCATTGATTGCGCTGAACTGCCCTACGCGGTGTTGGCCCTGGGCGATTCGAGCTATGGCCAATTCTGTGGCTTCGGGCGCAAGCTCGATGAGCGCCTGGCGCAACTGGGTGGGCGCCGGCTGCTGGCGCGGGTCGATTGCGAACCGGACTTCGACCAGGCCTTTGCCGCTTGGCTCGACGCGCTGCTGACCGAGCTGGGCAGTGTCGCGCCGCTGCCAGCGGCCATAGAGCCTGAGCCACTGGCCGCCTATGGCAAGCGCCGGCCTTGGTCGGCGCAATTGCTGGAGAACCGCCTGCTCAATGGCCCCAATGCGAGCAAGGAAACCCGGCAGCTGGTATTTGATCTGGCGGGCAGCGGCTTTACCTATCAGGCCGGAGACGCCCTTGGCGTGTGGCCGCGCAATTGTCCGCAGTTGGTCGAAGAACTGCTGGCCTTGATCAAGCTCGACGCCAGCACCACGGTCGAGTTGCAGGGGCACCCCGCCATGTCATTGGCGAGCGCTCTGGAGCAGCATCTGGAGATCGCTCGGGTCACCTCCCAGCAGCTACACGTGTTCAGCGAAACCGCCGCTGATTTGCGTCGTTTGCTACAGCCTGAACACAGCGCCGAGCTCAAGGACTGGTTGTGGGGGCGGCAGTTGGTCGATGTGCTGCGCGAGTTTCCCCAGCAACTGCCGTTGGCCACCTGGCTTGAGCTGCTCAAACCATTGCAACCGCGCCTGTATTCGATCAGCTCAAGCCCCAGGGCTCACCCTGAGCAAGTTCACCTGACCGTGTCGACGGTGCGCTATGGCCAGCGCAAGGGTGTGTGCTCGGCGTTTCTTGCCGATCGCGCCAAAGCGCTCAAGGTGGCGATCTTCCCCCAGGTCTCCAGGCATTTTCGCCTGCCCGAGGATGACGCCGTGCCGATCATCATGGTCGGCCCGGGCACCGGTATTGCGCCGTTCCGGGCTTTTCTGCAAGAGCGCCAGGCCAGGGGCGCGAGCGGCGGTAACTGGTTGTTCTTCGGTGAACAGCACCAGGCCTGCGACTTCTATTACCGCGACGAGCTGCTGGCTTGGCAAGCCAGTGGCCACTTGCGCTTGGATACGGCGTTTTCCCGTGATCAGGCAGAGAAGATCTACGTTCAACAGCGCATGCGCGAGCAAGGCGCTGAGCTCTGGCGTTGGCTACAGCAGGGGGCCTATTTCTATGTCTGTGGCGATGCCCTGCACATGGCCAAGGATGTCGATGCGGCGTTGCGCCAGATCGTGGCCGAGCAGGGCGACATGAGCGCCGAGGCGGCGGCTGCCTATGTCGAGGCGTTGAGCCAGGACAAGCGCTACCGCCGTGATGTGTACTGAATGCCCCATTATGGGGAGTGATGCACTTTGGCTGTGCGATTTTTCGCAGATCGAGGTTGCCCGTACCGGCCTCTTCGCGGGCGAGCCCGCTCCCACAGGGGCCGGGTCGATTACAGGGGCTGCGGCTTGCAGGGCCATGTGGGAGCGGGCTTGTCGGGGCGCCGAACCGCCGCGAAGAGGCCAGCAGGTGCAACGCAAAAAATGCTCCCTGCACAGTCAGCACATCAAATTGGCACACTCCCTGCTTTTACTCTTGTACAACAGCCCCGCTGATCAACGGCGATCACTCAGGGGCCTCACACTGATGAGAACAGGCAAAGGCGCCTGGAGCTTCGGCTCCAGGCGTTTTTTTTTGTCTTTACGGCGGCCAACCCCGCCAACCGTGATCGAGGATCGGCTATGAAGGCAACAGCGAGCGGCGAACATCTACAGCGACTGGTCATCGTCGGCAACGGCATGGTCGGTCACCACTGCGTCGAGCAACTGGTCGAGCGTGGCGCCCTGGCCCGTT
Organism: Pseudomonas sp. xss_2; assembly: GCF_043104195.1. Taxonomy (NCBI): domain Bacteria; kingdom Pseudomonadati; phylum Pseudomonadota; class Gammaproteobacteria; order Pseudomonadales; family Pseudomonadaceae; genus Pseudomonas; species Pseudomonas sp. xss_2. The sequence goes on along the minus strand of NZ_JBICKL010000025.1, from coordinate 54,474 downwards.
TCGAGGTGCGGGTGTTCGGCGAAGAGCGCCAGCGCGCCTACGACCGGGTGCACCTGTCGGAGTACTTCGCCGGCAGCGATGCTGAAACCTTGGCCATGTGCCCCAGCGATTTCTACACCGGCCACGGGGTGCACCTGCACCTGGGCGAAGCGGTCGTGGGCATCGACCGCGAGCGTTGCGAGGTGGTCACCGCCGAGGGCCGTTATGGCTATGACCAACTGATCCTGGCTACCGGTTCCTACCCGTTCGTGCCACCCATCGAAGGCTCCAGCGGCACTGCGCGACTGGTCTATCGCACCTTGGATGACCTCGACGCCATCCGCACGGCAGCCGCTGATGCCCGTCGCGGGGTGGTGGTCGGTGGCGGCTTGCTCGGCCTGGAAGCGGCCAACGCGCTGAAATCTCTTGGCTTGGAAGCGCACGTGGTGGAGTTCGCCCCGCGCCTGATGCCGGTGCAACTGGACGGCGAGGGCGGCGCGGCGCTCAAGGCGCAGATCGAAGCCCTCGGCGTTGGCGTGCACCTGTCGCGTGCCACCCAGTCGATCAGTGCCGGCGAAGCCTACCGCTACCGGATGAATTTCGACGGTGGCGAGTTCCTCGAAACTGACCTGATCGTGTTCTCCGCCGGCATTCGCCCGCAAGATGCCCTGGGTCGCAGCTGCGGCCTGGACATCGCCCCGCGCGGTGGGGTGGTGATCGACAACGACTGCCGCACCAGCGACTCGCAGATCTTCGCCATCGGTGAATGCGCCTCGTGGAATGGCAGCGTGTTCGGCCTGGTCGCGCCGGGCTACAGCATGGCGCGCAACCTGGCTGCGCGGTTACTCGGGGAGGCCAGCAGCCCGTTCACCGGCGCCGACATGTCGACCAAGCTCAAGTTGCTCGGCGTCGATGTCGGCTCGATCGGCGATGCCCACGGTGCCACGCCCGGCTCGCGCAGCTATCGCTTCATCGACGAAGCCAATGCGGCCTACCGCCGCCTGGTGGTCGATGCCAGCGGCAAGCATGTGCTCGGTGCGGTACTGGTCGGCGACAACAGCTACTACGACACCCTGCTGCAGTACTGCCAGAATGGCATCGCCCTACCTGCCGACCCGGCCGCGCTGATCCTGCCGCAAGGCGCTGGTGCACCCGCCTTGGGCGCCGATGCGCTGCCCGACAGCGCGACCATCTGCTCGTGCCACAACGTCAGCAAAGGCGCGGTCTGCGCCGCCATCGACAGCGGCTGCGCCGACCTTGCCGCGGTCAAGAGTTGCACCAAGGCCGCCAGCGGCTGCGGCGGCTGCGCGGCATTGCTCAAGCAGGTGTTCGAACACGAACTCAGCGCCCGCGGCGTCACTGTCGACAAGAGCCTTTGCGAGCACTTTGCCTACACCCGCCAGGAGCTCTATGGCCTGGTTCGGGTCGAGGGCATCCGCACGTTCAATGAGCTGCTCGAACGCCACGGCAAGGGTCATGTCGGTTGCGACATTTGCAAGCCAGCGGTGGGTTCGATCCTCGCCTCATGCTGGAACCAGCCGATCATGGACCCCGCCCTGGTACCGCTGCAGGACACCAACGACACCTTCATGGCCAACATGCAGAAAAACGGCACCTACTCGGTGGTGCCGCGCATCCCAGGTGGCGAGATCACCCCGGACAAACTGATCGTGATCGGCCAGGTGGCGAAAAAATACGACCTCTACACCAAGATCACCGGCGGCCAGCGCATCGACCTGTTCGGCGCCCAGTTGCACGAGCTGCCGCTGATCTGGGGCGAGCTGATCGAGGCCGGCTTCGAAACCGGGCATGCCTACGGCAAGTCGACCCGCACGGTGAAATCCTGCGTCGGCAGCACCTGGTGCCGCTACGGCGTTCAGGACAGCGTCGGCATGGCCCTGCGCCTGGAAGATCGCTACAAAGGCCTGCGTTCGCCGCACAAGCTCAAGTTCGCGGTGTCTGGCTGCACCCGCGAATGCGCCGAAGCGCAGAGCAAGGACATTGGCGTGATCGCCACCGACAAGGGCTGGAACCTCTATGTGTGCGGCAACGGCGGCATGCGCCCGCGCCACGCCGAACTGTTCGCCACCGACCTGGACGACGACGCGCTGATCCGCACCATCGACCGCGTGCTGATGTTCTACATCCGCACCGCCGACAAGCTGCAGCGCACCTCGGTCTGGCGCGAGAGCCTGGAGGGCGGCCTGGATTACCTCAAGGCGGTGATCCTCGACGACAGCCTGCAACTGGGCGCCGAGCTCGAAGCGCAGATGCAGCATGTGGTCGACCAGTATGAGTGCGAGTGGGCCAACGCTCTGAACGATCCCGAGAAACTCAAGCGCTTCCGTACCTTCGTCAATGACCGGCGCGCCGACCCGGACGTGCACTTCGTCCGCGAACGCGAACAACGCCGACCTGCTAGCGCGCTGCACCTGATCCCCACTGTCGAGGAGGCTGTCTGATGAACCTGTCCAATGCTGCTGTTGCGCAACACGCCCACTGGCAGGCGGTGTGCCAGGTGCAGGACCTGGTCGCCGATTCTGGCGTAGTGGTGTGGCTCGAAGGCGAGCAGGTCGCGCTGTTCTACCTGCCCAATCAAGAGCAGGCGTTGTACGCCATCGACAATCGCGACCCGCGCTCGGGGGCGAACATCATCGGCCGCGGCTTGATCGGCAGCATCGGCGGCGAGCTGATGGTCGCCGCGCCCTTGTACAAGCAGCACTTCAGCCTGCACAGCGGGCGCTGCCTTGAGGATCCGCAGCAGGCGCTGCGGGTGTGGCCAGTAAGGATGCGCGGCGACGCTGTGGAGCTGGCGATGCTATAAGATGGCGCATCGACGCTATCGCGGCAGCGGCCGCCCCCCAAGGCATGAATCTCGACACGCGTATCAAGTATCGCCATCTTCTGTGCTTCCTGGAGATTGCCCGCCAGGGCAGTCTGGCCAAGGCGGCTGGGGTATTGGCGATCAGCCAGCCGGCTATTTCCAAGACCCTCAAGGAGCTTGAAGAGCTACTTGAAACGCGCCTGTTCGAGCGCACCCGCCAGGGCGTCGAGCTGACCCCGGCTGGGACCCGTTTCATGCGCTACGCCGGGCCCAGCGTGCAGGCGTTGCGCGACGGCGTGAGCACGCTGCGTGGCGAGGCGCGAGCGCCTTCGCAGGTGCGCATTGGTGTGCTTTCGACTGTCGAAGGGCTGTTGATGCCGGAGGTGCTGTGCCGCTTGCACCAGCGTCATCAGGATCTGGTGATCAGCGTGGTCACAGGCGTCAGCGCGCAGTTGCTGGGCCAGCTGCATGTGGGTGAGCTGGAACTGGTGGTCGGGCGCATGACTGATAGCCCGCAGATCCAGGGGTTGTCATTCGAGCATTTGTACAGCGAGTCGATGAGCCTGGTGGTGCGCCCTGGGCATCCGCTGCTGGCGCGCCAGCCAGTGGAGCGCGGCCGGGTAGGGGACTATCCGCTGGTGCTGCCGCCGGCGGGCACGACCATTCGCCAGCATGCTGACAGCCTGTTCGTACAATGTGGCATCCAGCTGCCGGCGCAGCGCCTGGAGACGCTGTCGCTGGCGTTGAGCCGGCGCTATCTGTTGGGCAGCGATGCAGTGTGGGTCGCGCCACGCGATGCAGTGCTGATCGACCTGGGCAGTGGCGAACTGGTTGAGCTGGACCTCGGCGTGCAGGAGCCGGGTGGCTCGGTGGGGATCTGTCGCAATGCCGCGTTGCCGCAGAGCCTGCCGGCGCAGTGGATGTGCGAGGTGTTGCGCGAGGTGGCAGGGCAATATCGGGATGGGGTTTATCCTTGAGCTTGCTGGGCATGTCACCGGTTTCTCTAGTGCCCTGTGACCTGCACTTCGAAATAAATAGCCACAAAAACCAGGCAAACCGAGCCTATCCCGTCAATACTGGCCATTGGCTGCAACCCTGGGATGAACAACCTTTCACCCACTGAACTTCCAGCCCGCAACCCGCTCTTATGCCGGTAGCCATTGGTAACGGCCGCCTGATAAGCTCGCGGCTTTACCCTGATTGCCCTTATGGCGCATGAACAAGGAACTAGCATGAAACAACATCGTTTGGCGGCTGCGGTTGCCCTGGTAAGCCTGGTTCTGGCGGGCTGCGATGCCCAGACCAGCAGCGTAGAGCTGAAAACCCCGGCACAGAAAGCCTCCTACGGTATCGGCCTGAACATGGGCAAGAGCCTGGCTCAGGAAGGCATGGAAGACCTTGATTCCAAAGCGGTAGCCCTCGGTATCGAGGATGCGGTCAGCAAGAAAGAACAACGCATCAAGGACGAAGAGCTGGTCGAGGCCTTCACCGCCCTGCAAAAGCGTGCTGAAGAGCGCCTGACCAAGGCCAGCGAAGAAGCCGCTTCCGCTGGCAAGAAGTTCCTGGAAGAAAACGCCAAGAAGCAAGGCGTGGTTACCACTGCCTCCGGCCTGCAGTACGAAGTGGTGAAAAAGGCCGATGGCCCGCAGCCTAAGCCGACCGATGTGGTCACCGTCCACTACGAAGGCAAGCTGATCGATGGCAAGGTGTTCGACAGCTCGGTCGAGCGCGGCAGCCCGATCGACCTGCCCGTCAGCGGCGTGATCCCAGGTTGGGTCGAAGGCCTGCAACTGATGCACGTCGGTGAGAAGTACAAACTGTACATTCCGGCTGAACTGGCCTACGGCGCGCAGAGCCCAAGCCCGCTGATCCCGGCTAACTCGGTACTGGTGTTCGATCTGGAACTGATCGCCATCAAAGACCCGAGCAAGCTCGAAGGCGAAGCGCCGGACGCTGCCGAAGCGCCAGCCAAGTAAGCCTCGGCTGACTGCACAACGCCCCGCCTGCCGGGGCGTTGTCGTTTCTGTAGGGCAGGCAAGACGAACCTTGCGGGCGCCGGGCTGTCGGAAAAAGGACTGGCGTTGCGGTTGCCGCAAAACGTTTGCGAAGATGAAACAACTGTGTAAAAAACGCCCGATCTGAGCCAGACCCTTGCCCACTGGGCGCCCGGCGTCGGAAACTGTGCCCTGTTCACAAGGTTATCCACAATAAATGTGGATAACCTTCTGCCGATCTGGAGGCCTCATGAGCGCACCCTGGAATTTTGCCCGTTTCCTGCCCCTGGCCGAGCGTCTGCTCAGCCGTGGTCGGTTGCCGGCTTTGCTGTTCGCCGTTGCCCGTAAAGGGCCCAGGCTTGGCCAGCTGCGCGAAGACGTGCGGCTGATGCAGGCGCTGTGCCTGGCGTGGTGGCGGGGTGAGTACCGCGCGGTCAGCCCCAAGGCGCTGGTCACCGTCGTGGCCGGCCTGTTGTATTTCGTTAGCCCATTGGACGCGATTCCCGACTGGCTGCTGGGCGTCGGGTTTCTCGATGACATTGCCGTGCTGGGTTGGGTGCTCAAGACCGTGGCCGATGAGCTGGGCCGCTTCAAAGCCTGGCGTGACAGCCAGGCCCCGGAGCGTCTGCGCGTGGTCGAGCGCCTGCCAGACACCCCTGAAGCGCTACGCCTAGAGCGCCGCACGCCCTGATTTGCACCTGAACTGCACAGACTCCCGCGCTTGGTAATATAATTGGCATAAGGATTATGCCTACGGATTACATGGAGTAATCCTACGTAAGGGGATTGTGATGGAAATTCAGGTCATCAGCCGGGACGGTCAGCCCGAATATGCCGTTGTTCCCTGGGAGCACTACCAGGCACTGCTCAAGGCGGCTGGTCAAGCGCCTGCCACCGCCAAGGTCGAAGCAGGCCAGGCAGATACTCCTGCGCCAAGCGCAACCTTGCTCGACCTGAGTGAGCTGGCGCAGTTACGCCAAGCCAAGGGCCTGGCTGCCGAACAACTGGCGCGTACGGTGGGCATTAGCCCGGCGTACCTGGCCATGATCGAAGCAGGCGAGCGCCGGCCTGATGCGGCGATCTTGCGCAGTCTGGCCTGGCACCTGGGTATCGCCGGCTGGAGCGAGCCATCATGAGCCAGGTGAGGATCAGCCGTCAGCAGTGGCAAAGCCTGCTCGATGAACTTGATCTAGCCCGACGCCAGCGTCATCTGCTTACCTACCGCGCCCTGCTCGAGCGTCTACAGTTGCCCACCCCGGCGATGCAGACGCTGACCGCTGCCCTGGAATACCTGGCGCGTCTCGATGCCCAAGCCGAGCAACCGCTGCGCAGCTCGCTGGTGATCAGCCAGGGCGCCAGCCGCCTGCCACGCACCGGCTTCTTCGAATGTGTCGAACGCCTGGGGCGGTTTTCCGGGCCGGTGGATGGCATGGAGGCGGCGTCCTGGCATGCATCGGAAGTGGTGCGGGTCTTCGAGTACCGCTATCCCGAAGAGGCCTGAGCCAGGCGCTGTTACAAGCCGTACATAAGCCAGAAGGGCCGAACGTTCACACGTTCGGCCCTTCTGGTTTGTGTCACACGCTTGAGCGGCTGCTCGGCACTTAGTGCTTGGCCACCTGCGAGTTCAGGCTCAGGTAGTCGAGCAGGATGCGCCCAGTCTCGGACAGGTAGGCGTCATCTTCCGGCTTGGTGTCTTCATCCTCGACCGGCAGGGCGTCCTCGTCTTCCTTCTTCAGCTCCTTGAGCGGCTCTTCGCCCTTGGCCTTGCGACGAATGTTCTCCAGGGCCAGTTGCTTGGCTTCGATCTCATCGTGGCGAGCGCGGCGTTCCTGCTCATTGAGGCTGACGGTTTTTTCGTTCATCAGCTTCTGGGTCAGGGCCAGGCGGTCTCGGATGTAGGCGAACTCGGCGTCCTTGGCGCTGCGCGCGTCATGGCGTGCCTTGAGCTCAGCCAGGAACGGCTTGAACGGGTCGGCCGCCGGTCTGATCACCGGGCGGATGGTGTCCCACGGCATCGCCTCGGGCAGGGCGCTCTCGCCAATTTCCTTGGTGTCGATGATCGACGGGTAGTCGATGTCCGGCAGTACGCCCTGGTGCTGGGTGCTCTGCCCGGAGACCCGGTAGAACTTGGCCAGGGTCAGCTTCAGTTCGCCATGGTTGAGCGGCTGGATGGTTTGCACGGTGCCTTTGCCGAAGGTCTGGCCACCGATGATCAGCGCGCGGTGGTAGTCCTGCATGGCACCGGCGAAAATCTCCGAGGCCGAGGCCGACAGGCGGTTGACCAGCAGCGCCAGGGGACCTTTGTAGAAGGCGCCGGTGTTCTCATCTTCCAGCACATCGACGCGGCCATCGGCGTTGCGCACCAGCACGGTCGGGCCTTTGTCGATGAACAGGCTGGTCAGCTCGGTGGCTTCCTGCAGCGAGCCGCCGCCGTTGTTACGCAGGTCGATGACCACGCCATCGACTTTCTCTTTCTGCAACTCGGTGAGCAGCTTCTTGACGTCGCGGGTGGTGCTCTTGTACTCCGGATCGCCGGCCCGGTAGGCCTTGAAGTCCAGGTAGAAGGCCGGGATCTCGATGATCCCCAGCTTGTAGTCACGCCCGTCCTGCTTGAGCTTGAGCACCGATTTTTTCGCGGCCTGCTCTTCAAGCTTGACCGCTTCGCGGGTGATCGAGACCACTTTGCTGGTCTGGTCGTTCGGCGCATTGCTGGCCGGGATGACCTCCAGGCGCACCACCGAGCCTTTCGGGCCACGGATCAGCTTGACCACTTCGTCCAGGCGCCAGCCGACCACGTCGACCATTTCCTTGTTGCCCTGGGCGACGCCGATGATCTTGTCAGCCGGGGCCACCTGCTTGGTCTTGGCTGCCGGGCCTGCCGGCACCAGGCGCACGATCTTGACCTGGTCGTTGTCGCTTTGCAGCACCGCACCGATGCCTTCGAGCGACAGGCTCATGTTGATATCGAAGTTTTCCGCGTTGTCTGGCGACAGGTAGTTGGTGTGCGGATCGTAGGACTGGGCGAAGGTGTTGATATAGGCCTGGAAGATGTCTTCGGCACGGGTTTGGTTCAAGCGCGCCAGTTGGTTCTTGTAGCGCTTGGTCAGGGTTTCCTGGATCTGCTTGGGATCCTTGCCGGCGATCTTCTGGCGCAGCACTTCGTCCTTGACGCGTTTGCGCCACAGGTCGTCGAGCTCGGCCTCATTCTTCAGCCACGGGGCGTCCTTGCGGTCGACCAGCAAGGATTCCTTGGCAGTGAAGTCGATCTTGTCGACGCCTTTGTTCAGCTCCGCCAGGGCGAAGTCCAGACGCGATTTGACCCGATTGAGGTAGCGCTTGTAGATGGTGAAACCCGGGTCGAGATTGCCGGCCTTGAGGAAGTCGTCGAACTGGGTCTTCCACTTGTCGAATTCGGCTATGTCGGACGCGGTGAAGTAGCTGCGCGAAGGGTCGAGCAGCTTGATGTAGCTGTCGTAGATGATCACCGAGCGGGCATCATCGAGCGGCGGCTTGCTGTAATGATGGCGCTTGAGCAGCTCCACCACGTTGAGGCTGGCAACAACCTCGTCTCGATCTGGCTGCAGGCTTTCCCACTTGTTGGCGGCCGCCGCATTGCCGCCGAGCGTCAGACTGCCGACGCCGATGAGCAGGGCGAGGGCGGTGCTGGGCAGGAAATGCTTCATGCTGATTCGACGTAAAGGCAATTGATCACGCATAGTAGGCCGTCTATTCCGTTCGCCGGTTCCATGGAGCCGGACAAATACTGCGAAAAGCCCGAGGTAAGCATCCTCGGGCTCAGTCATGACTCAACTATGGAGGCACTGTGAAGGCATTGCAAGGCGTTGACGGACATGTGGAGTGGGTCGAGGCCGAGCGCCCGACCTGTGACGCGGGCCAGGTGCGCATTCGTGTGGCCGCCGCCGGGCTGAACCGCGCCGACCTGTTGCAGCGCGCCGGGCTCTACCCACCACCGCCGGGGGCCAGCCCTTATCTGGGCCTGGAATGCTCGGGGGTGATCGAGGAGGTTGGCGCTGGTGCCGACTGGCGTGTGGGTGATCGGGTGTGCGCACTGCTCGCCGGTGGCGGCATGGCCGAAGAAGTGGTGGTCGATGCCCGCCATGTGCTGCCGGTGCCCGAGGGCCTGAGCCTGCACGAAGCGGCGGCGATTCCCGAGGTGTATGCCACGGCTTGGTTGAACATCTTCCAGCTCGGCGGCTTGAAGGCCGGCGAGAAGGTGCTGGTGCATGCCGGGGCCAGCGGCGTCGGTTCGGCGGCGATCCAGCTGTGCAAGGCGTTTGGCAACCCGGTGTGGGTCAGTGTTGGCTCGGCCGAGCGGCTGAGCTATTGCCAGGACCTGGGTGCAGCCGGTGGCGTGGTGCGCAATGAGAACCTGGATGATTTGAAGGGCCTGGCGCCGTTTGACGTGATCCTCGACCCGGTGGGCGCTGGTTATGGGCCGCTTAACCTTGAGCTGCTGGCGCGCGATGGGCGCTGGGTGATCATTGGCTTGATGGGCGGGCGCAAGGTCGAGCTGGACCTGGCGGTGGTACTGGGCAAGCGCCTGCAAGTGACGGGCTCGACCCTGCGCAATCGCGATGATGGCTTCAAGGCTGAGTTACTGCAGGAGTTGGCGCAGCAGGTGTGGCCGCTGTTTACTGAAGGCCGCCTGAAGGCGCAGTTGGTCGATACCTACCCGGTGGCGTTTGCCGAGGCGGCTTATGCGGAGCTGGCCACCAACCAGGTGTCGGGCAAGCTGGTGTTGGTGATCGACCAGAGCCTTGTGTAGTCCCTGCTGACCCCATCGCGGGGCAAGCCCGCTCCCACGCCAGAGCGACTTACTGGCATGGGAGCGGGCTTGCCCCCGCGAATGCGAGCTCAAGACCACGTCAAAATCGGCCAGCCATTGATCTGGGCATGCTCACGCAACACCGCATCCGGATTGACCACCCTCGGATGATCCACCTTCAGCAACAACGGCAAGTCATTGCGCGAGTCCGAATAAAAACTCGCCCCCTCCAGGTTCTCCTGCTCCTGATCCAGCCACTCCAGCAAGCGGGTGATCTTGCCTTCGCGGTAGGTCAGCACGCCATGGGTCTTGCCGGTATACACCCCGTTGACCGCCTCCAGCTCGATCGCCAGGTACTCATCGACCCCCAACCGCGCAGCGATCGGCCCCACCAGGTGAGTGCCGGAGGCCGAGATGATCAGAATCCGATCGCCCAGCTTGCGATGCTCGGCAATACAGCGGCAGGCATCGCCATAGATGATCGGCTCGATCACCTCCTCGACCCACGGCTCGACCAAATGCTCGACCTCTTCCAGGGTGCGCCCGGCGATCGGCTCCAGGCTGAAGGCCATGTACTCCTCCATGCGCAGGTGACCCTTGCCGTAAGCCTCCATCAGTTCATGGTCTCGGCGCAGAAACTCCTTGCTGTCGACCCAGCCAAGCCGCGCCATCTGCTCACTCCACAGTGACGCGCAGTCACCGTGAATGAGGGTTTCGTCCAGATCGAAAATTGCCAAAGCCATTGCGCAAATCTCCTAAGCCACTTCTCGTAGCGCGGTGGGGTCGATTGCCAAGGATACCCGCTGGCCGTCCGGATGCAGATCGGCCGATGAGCGGTTGAGCACATCCACCACCAGTTCCACCCCGCGCACCTCGACCCGGTAACGGATGACATTACCCAGCAAGCTATGACTGCGGACCAGGCCGTCCAGCTCGCCATTGAGGCCGAGGCTGATCGACTCGGGACGGATCGCCAGGCGGCTGGCGATTGGCCGCTGCAGAACGCGGCTGGCGCTGTCGGCATCGAGCAGGTTGTAGTTGCCGATAAAGCCTGCGGCAAACAGGTCCACCGGCGCTGTGTAGAGGGTTTCGGCATCGCCGCTTTGGACGATGCGGCCCTGGTTCATCAGGAAGATGCGATCAGACATGGTCAGCGCCTCTTCCTGGTCGTGGGTGACGAAAATGGTGGTCAGGCCCAACTCGCGCTGGATCGCGCGGATCTGCTCACGCAGGTGCTTGCGGATGCGCGCATCCAGCGCCGACAGCGGCTCATCGAGCAGCAGCAGGCGCGGGCGAGTGACCAGCGAGCGGGCCAAGGCCACCCGCTGACACTGGCCGCCCGACAGCTGGTGCGGGTAACGCCCGGCGAAGCTGCCCAGCTCGACCAACTCCAGTACCTTGCGCACCCGCGCCTGGCTTTCTTCGGCTTTGGTTTTCTGCATGCGCAGGCCAAAGGCGACGTTCTGCTCCACGGTCATGTTAGGGAACAGCGCATAGCTCTGGAACACCATGCCGATTCCGCGCTTCTGCGGGCTGAGCGGGACGATGTCCTGGCCGTCCAGCAGGATCTGCCCGCTGTCCACCGGGGTCAGCCCGGCGATGCAGCGCAATAGGGTGGACTTGCCGCAGCCGGAGGGGCCGAGCAGGGTGACGAACTCGCCGCGTTGGATCTGGCAGTCAATGTCCTGGAACACCGGGGTGCCGGCATAGCTTTTGTGCAGTTTTTCTACGCTGACGAAGCTCATGTCAGGATTTGTCCTTGTTCAGGCGGTTGGCGACCCAGGTCAGCAGCAGGACGAAGGCGAAGTAGGAAATCACCAGTGCGCTGTTGAAGTGGCCGCTGCTGTTGCGCATGTTGTTCAGGTACACCTGCAGGGTCTCGTAGCGGGTGCCGACCAACAGGTTGGCGAATACGAACTCGCCGAACAGGAACGAGAACGACAGCAGCAAGGCGACCATCAAGCCCTTGCGCAGGTTGGGCAGCACCACCAGCAACGCCGCCTGCCAGGTGCTGGCGCCGAGCAATTGGGCGGCGTCCATCAGGTCGCGCAGGTTGATCGCCTGCAGGTTGTTGGTGATCGCCCGGTACATGAACGGCAGGGCGACGGTGAAGTAGCAACCGATCAGGATCCACGGCGTACCGACCATCGCCATTGGCCCGCTGCCATACAGTTGCAGCAAGCCCACCGAAGACACCACCGGCGGCACCGCGAACGGCAACAGGATGAGGATGTTCATCAGTGCGTCCAACCGCGGGAAGTGGTAATGCACCACGAACAACAACGGCAGGATCAGCACCACCGACAGCAGCAGGGCGCCCACGCAAACCAGCAGCGATTGGCCGAATGCGGCGAGAAAGCGCGGCTCGCTCCACAGCGCCACGTACCACTTCAAGGTCAGCCCGCTGGGGAGCAGGCTTGCCGACCAACTGGTGGCCAGCGAGTAGAGCAGGGTGCCGGCCAGGGGCAGCAGCAAAATAAGGAACAGCAAGTACACCACCACGCGGTGGTACACGCCGCCCTTGCCAGGTTCAGCGCGCATGGTAGCTCCTCTTCAACAGCCATTGATGGACCACGGTCACCAGCGTCATCAAGCCCACCAGCACCATCGCCAGGGCGCTGGCCAGGTTCGGGTCGAGGCTGATGTCGCCGGCCACCAGCGCCGCGATGCGGATCGGCAGCACGTTGAAATTACCGGTGGTCAGCGCGTAGACGGTGGCGTAGGCGCCCAGGGCGTTGGCCAGCAGGATGACGAAGGTGCCCAGCAGGGCTGGCATCAGCACGGGCAGGCCAATGTGTCGCCAGTATTGCCAGTGGCTGGCGCCCAGCAGCGCGGCCGACTCCCGCCAGTCTTCGCGCAGGGCGTCGAAGGCCGGGTAGAGCAGCAGCACCCCCAACGGGATCTGGAAATAGGTGTAGACCAGGATCAAGCCGCTCTTGGAGTAGATGCTGAAGTCTTCGAGCAGGCCGATCTGCTTGAGCAGCAAGGTCAGTGCGCCGTTGAACCCGAGCAGGATGATGAAGGCGAAGGCCAGCGGCACGCCGGAGAAGTTACTGGTCATGTTGGCGAAGGCGCTGACGAAATCACGCAGCCGCGAGTCGACCTGGCGCAGCGAATAGGCGCCGAGGGTGGCAATCAGGATGCCGAACAGGCTCGAATAGAAGCTGATTTCCAGGCTGCGTTGCAGCGCCTGCAGGTAGAACTTGGAGGCGAATATCTTGCTGAAGTTGTCCAGCCCCCAGCCGCTTTCGGCGTGCAGGCTGTGCACCGCGACCCAGCCCAGCGGGGCGATCTGGAAGATGAAGAAGAACACCGCGAACGGCAGCAGGCAAAGCAGGGCCAGGAAACGGCCGCGGCGGCTGGAGGTCACTTGAGCAGCTCCCGGCAAACCGTTTTGTCGTGGGCCACCCCGAGCAGTTCGCAGATCGTCCCGCACAGCTCGGTTTGCAAGGGCTTGGCTGCAGGATCGAGGCTGAACGCGTCGCCGAAGACGAACAGCGGCACCTCGCGCTCTTCGGCCAGCAGGCCGTTGTGCGAGCGGTCGTTGTTCATGCCGTGGTCGGCGGTGACCAGGATCTGGTAACCCTCTTCGAGCCAGCGCGGCAGGTAGTCGGCCAGCAGGATGTCGGCGCTGCGCGCCGCGTTGCGGTACTGGCTGCTGTCCAGGCCATGGCGGTGGCCGGTGTCATCGATGCTCATCGGATGCACCAGGAGAAAATTCGGTGCGTGGCGCCGGCGCAGGTATTCGGCGTCGGCCAGCAGGTGCGAATCGGGATAACGGTCGTCCCAGTAGAACAGGCCGTGCTGGATCGGCAGCTTGGGCGCGTGGGTATGGCGGTCGCGTTGCGGGTCGAACGGCGAACGGTTGTACAGCTCGCTCATCCAGTGATAGGCCGCCGCCGCGGTGCCCAGGCCGGCTTCGCGGGCGTAGTGGAACACGCTGCGCTGGTTGGACAGGCGATTGACATTGTTGTGCACGATGCCGCTGTCGATCGGCGGCACGCCGGTGAGGATGCATTCGTACAGCGGCCGCGACAGTGACGGCAGTTCGCATTCGACCCGATACAGGGCGGCGCGGTCGGCCTCGACGTAGGCGTGCAGGTGGCCCATGGCGTGATGGGCCACCTGGTGGTTGAGGCCGTCGAGCAGGACCAGGATGACGTTGTGTTGCATGTTGACTCCGCAGGGACAGTGAGAACCTAGGCGTGGGAGCGGGCTTGCCCCGCGATGGCGGTTGGGCAAGCGCCAGGGTTGCCGGGGCTGACGCTATCGCGAGGCAAGCCCGCTCCCACGAGGGTCCGGATACGTCATTCCATTTCGATGATCACTTGCTCTTGCCATTTTTGCGGCAGGGCCTTGGAGGTCGCTTCCCAGGCCTCGGCATTTTTGATCGGCTGCGCCGCACCATACTGCTCATTAGGCAGCAACTTGGCCTGCACATCGGCCGGCAGCTTCAGGTGTTCGGCACGAATCGGCCGGGCATGGCCCTTGGCCAGGTTGATCTGCCCGGCATCGCTGAAGATGTACTCGCGGGTCAGCTTGGCCGCGTTGGGGTGCTTGGCGTACTTGTTGATGATGGTGGTATAGCCGGAGGTGATCGAGCCGTCCGACGGGATCAGTACCTCAAAGCGCTTCGGATCGATCTGGTCGCGGTAGCTCAAGCCGTTGAAGTCCCACACCACGCCGACTTCCACTTCACCCTTCTCGATGGTCTGGATGGTCGGGTTGGCCAGCGACAGGCGCTTCTGCTGCGCCAGCTTGGTGAACAGTTGCAGACCCGGTTCGATATTGGTCTCGTCGCCCTTGTAGGCAATCGCCGCCGCCAGCACGCCGTTGGCGGCCTGGGCGGCAGTGCCGACGTCACCAATGGCGACTTTGTATTTGCCTTTTTCCAGGTCGTGCCAGGTTTTTGGCCGATCGCCTTCCTTGACCAGATCCTTGTTGATGATGAAGGCAATGGTGCCGGTATAGGCCAAGGCCCAGTGGCCGTCCTTGTCCTTGGCCCATTCCGGGACCTGATCCCAGGTGCTCGGCTTGTACGGCTGGCTCACGCCCTTGGCCACGGCGATGGGGCCGAAGGCGGCGCCGACGTCACCGATGTCGGCGCTGGCGTTGTCCTTCTCGGCGTCGAACTTGGCGATTTCCTGGGCCGAGCTCATGTCGGTGTCGCTGTGCTTGAGGCCGTATTTGCTGGCCAGGTCTTGCCAGGTGCCTTTCCAGTTGGCCCAGGCATCGGGCATGCCCACGCTGTTGACTGCGCCTTCCTTACGGGCGGCGTCTTCGAGGGCCTTGAGATCGTCCGCGGCCCACGCCGAACTACCCAGGGCGATGGCCGAGCCCAGCAGTGACGCCATGAAGAACTTTTTCATCCGAAGCTCCTTTGGTGGGGATGCCTTGCAGTTGCGCTTTGAAATTATGCTTATCGAGCAAACCTTGCTTACGGTGGTGGTCTAGGTCAGCAAACCTTGAGCCAAGGTAGGCCGCTTGCGTGACAGTTTGATGTAGGAAAGGCGCCAGTACGGGCAACCGGCAGCCCTGGAGATACAGCGTAGACCAAGACCCACGCCTTGATTGGCAAGGGCTGGCCCGTTTCTGGCAGGGGCTTGTGCAGGTCTTTGTCACAGGATGTTCATCGGCTGTGCCTAGGCTTGCACTATTCTCCAAATGCCCTGTTCTGGGGCTGGACTAGTCCAGATAGGTAACCTTTGATGCAAGCGACGCCACCGCGCGCGGTAACAGCTATCTGTCATGCCTTGCAGGAGCAGATCGAACACGGTCTGCTGGCGCCGGGCGGCAAGCTGCCGGCTGAACGCAAGCTCAGCGAGGTGTTCGATACCACGCGTATCACCCTGCGCGAGGCATTGGTGCAGCTGGAGGCGCAGGGGCTGATCTATCGCGAAGAGCGCCGTGGCTGGTTTGTCGCGCCGCAGCGGCTGACCTATGACCTGATCGAGCGCAGCCACTTTCACGCCATGGTCCGTGACCAGGGGCGGCTGCCGAGTACCGAGCTGTTGTCGGCGCGGTTACTGCCGGCGTCGGCGGCGATCTGCGCGCGCTTGCGCCTGCCGGGGTTGTCCTGCGTGGTGCAGATCTGCCGGTTGCGCCGCATCGATGGGCGGGCAGTGCTGTATGCCGAGCACTATTTGAATCCGCACTATTTTCCGGGGATTCTCGAACAGGACCTGGCCCAGTCGCTGACCGAGATCTATCAGCGCGAGTATCAGATTCGCTACGGGCAGGTGTGTTTCGAGATTCTGCCTACTGCCTTGCCGGTGGCGGCGGCGCTGGCTTTGAAGGTCTCAGCGGGTAGCCCGGGGTTGCACATCACCCGGGTCAACAGCGATCAGCATGGGCATTTGATCGACTGTGACCTTGAGTATTGGCGCCATGATGCGATTCGTATTCGGGCTGAGGCAGGGTAGTGCTGCACGCTACGCCATCGCGGGGCAAGCCCGCTCCCACGCCAAGTGCTCCCACGGTCAATGTAGGGCGCTGCGTGGGAGCGGGCTTGCCCCGCGATGAGGCGTCACCCGGCAGCGCCAGTTTCGGTCAAAACACCACCCCCAGCCGTCACCACCTGCACCGACAGCCTAGGCATTGCCAGATCCACTCCAGCCTCATCCAACTGACGCTTGAGCGCCAGGTTGAACGCCCGCGACACTTCCCACTGCTTGATCGGCGCGGTCTTGAAGCGTGCTCGCAAGATCGCCTGGCCGGACTCGAAGCTTTCCACCCCTTGCAGTTCCAGCGGCGACCAGATATTGCGGCGCATCAGCGGGTCGTTGCGCAGCTTTTGGCCCACCTCACGGATCAGCGTTATCGCCTCATCGATGTTCATGCTGTGCGGGATCGCCACTCGGAAAATGGCGTAGCCGAACTCGCGCGAGTAGTTCTTGATGCTCTTGATCTCGCTGAACGGGATGGTATGCACGATGCCGTCGATATCGCGCAGGCGCACGGTGCGGATGGTCAGGCCCTCGACCGTGCCCAGGTGGCCGCCGACATCGACGTAGTCATCGATGGCCAGCGAGTCTTCGATGATGATGAACAGGCCCGTGATCAAGTCGGCCACCAGCGACTGCGCGCCAAAACCGATGGCCAGGCCGATCACCCCGGCACCGGCCAGCAGCGGGGTAACGTTCATGCCCATGTTGGCCAGGGCGACGATCACCGCGATGATGAAAATGGCCACGAACAACACGTTGCGGATCAGCGGCATCATGGTCTGCGCGCGGGCGTTGGCCAGCCCTCGGCGCGAGCGCACCAGCGCGTGGTGTACGGCGGTGTCGGCCAGGATCCACACCAGCCAGGCGGCGATCAGGGTGCCGGCCAGGCCCAGCAGGCGCAGGCTCACTTCATGCCCTTGGCCTTCGGCAAAGCCAATCATCGATAAGCCCCACACGCGCAAACCCAGCTCGATGAACACCAGCCAGATGAACAGGTGCACCAAGGCATAGCCGAAGTTCTTCAGGCGCTCGGTATAGACCTCCTGGCGACGGTTGGCGCGCTTGGGGTTGGCGGCGTGGCGGCGCACCAGGCCATTGAGCACCATGCACACCACCACCAGCACGGTACACATCAGTGACTGGCGCAAGGCGGTGCTGGTATCGCCGGCTGAGACGAAGGTGGCGAACAGCGAGATCGCCACCAGGATCAGCGCCGGGATGTACCAGAAGCTGCCGAGGATTTCGATGGTGTCGCTCAAGGTACGCCGGGTCAGGCGCCGCGACAGTGGCTGGTTGCGGATCAGGTGGGCGATCGGCCGGCGGAAACGCAGGATGAACAACCCGGTGCACAGCGCCGCCAACACATTGGCCAGGGTCGCCAGGGCATGCGCCAGGTGCGTGCCCAGGGCGGTGGTCAGGCGCGGGTCGTTCATCGCCTCGCCGAAGGCTGCGAAGCTGCCGATCAGCCACAGCGGGCGGAATGCTTGATGGCGCAGGATGTGCAAGGCGCGGTGGCGGTGCGGGCCGTCGAGCAGGGAGAAGGCGATCACACAGATCGCCGAGAAACAGGTGCCGACCACCAGCGCATAGGCCAGCACCATCGCCATCGATTTACCCAGCGAGGAGGGCAGGGCGAAGCTCAGGTACACGGTGAACACCAGCGCCACCAGCCAGGGGCCGAGTTTGCGCAGGGCAAAGCGCACCAGGTCCCAGGTGCGCGGGTGCTGCGGCAGTTCTTCACTCAGGCCGAAGCGCAGACGTACGCGGTGGCCGATCCAGTTGAAGGCATAGGCCAGCAGGCTCCACACCGCGATGATGGCGATGAAGCCGAACAGGATCGCTGGCCATTGGTGCACCGGCACCATCAGTGAGGTCAGCTCGGCTTGGGCTTGCTCGATTTCCTGAGACCAGCGGCGAAACGGGCTGGCGTCACCGCTGAACTGGCTTTCCAGGTCGTGCAGGGCGCCGCCAATCAGGCCGAGCACGCCTTGCTCGGGGCTGGTCTGGGTCTGTTTGCTGGCGTCGCGCAGCTTCTTCAGGTCAGCCAGCAGCTTGCTCCGTTGCTGGTCGTTCTCAAGGTTCTTGATCACCTCGTCCAGCGACTTGGCCAACGGCTCGCTGGCTTGCGGCTGGGCAGGGGCGCTGGAGCCGAGTATCCCCGGCAGACCGGCAGCGTGTACGGGCAGGGTGAACAGCAACAGCAGCAGGGTCAGGCAACGCAGGAGGGCAGGCACCGGGAAATCTACCTCAGGTCAAACGATTGACCGAGTGTAGAGGTTTATGTGGGCAGTTTCTCAAGGATCTTCCAGCACATGATGCCGAAAATGCCGAGCGTACCGACCCACATCATCACCACCCCGACATTACGCTCGCGCAGGCTGAAACCGATGGTCAGCAGCATCAGCAGGAGGAATACCGGCAAGAACAGCGAGATGAACGGGGACATGGACAGAATCCTTCTGCTTTGGGGGCCATGTAGTAAGCATAGCGGCTGGGGCGGGGAGGGGCTTGATCCGTGGCAGGTGTTTTGCCTGTACCTGCCCGATCGCGGGGCAAGCCCGCCCACGCCATTGTCCTGCGAGGCGAACGGCGTGGGAGCGGGCTTGCCCCGCGATGAGGCCGGTACTAACGAAGCATTACTCAGGGCAATTCGCGAGTGCGATAGAACGCCGTCAACACCTTCACCAGGTGCGCCAGGTCGTGGCTACCACACAGCTCGCGGATTGAGTGCATGGCAAAGGTCGGCAGGCCAATATCCACCGTGCGCACACCCAGATGGCTGGCGGCTATCGGGCCGATGGTCGAGCCACAGCCCATGTCGCTGCGCACCACGAAGCTCTGCACCGGCACCTCTTCGGCCATGCACAAGTGGCGGAAGAAGCCCGCGGTCTCGCTGTTGGTGGCGTAGCGCTGGTTGTTGTTGACCTTGATCACCGGCCCGGCATTGAGCTTGGGCCCGTGGTTGCCGTCGTGCTTGTCGGCATAGTTGGGGTGCACGCCGTGGGCGTTGTCGGCCGAAACCATCAGCGAGCGCTGGATGGTGCGCACATACTCGTCGCCATCGGGCAGCAGACGCTGCAAGGTTTGTTCGAGCATCGGCCCGTCGGCGCCGCAGGCCGAGCACGAGCCGACTTCCTCATGATCGGTGCACACCAGCACACAGGTTTCGTCACTGTCCGAGGCTAGCATCGCTTGTAGGCCGGCGTAGCACGACAGCAGGTTGTCCAGGCGCGCGCCGGCGATGAAGTCAGCGTTCAGGCCGATCAGCGCGGCGTCCTGGGTGTCGTAGAAGCTCAGCTCGTAATCGAGCACCACGTCGGCGTTCAGATCGTGCTCACGGGCCAGTTGCTCGGTGAGCAAGGCGCGGAAGTCGACCCGCTCGTCACCGGCCACCTGGGCGATGATCGGCGGCAACTCGAGCTGCGGATTGATCGGCCAGCCTTCGTTGGCGGTGCGGTTGAGGTGAATGGCCAGGTTGGGAATGATCGCGATGGGGAGCTTGAAATCGACCAGCTGGCTTTCCACCTTGCCGTCCCGGCGGAAGGTGACTCGGCCTGCAAGCGACAGGTCGCGGTCGAACCAAGGTGCGAGCAGCGCGCCGCCGTATACTTCCACGCCCAATTGCAGAAAACCATGGCGCTGCAGCTCAGGTTGCGGCTTGACCCGCAGGCACGGGCTGTCGGTGTGGGCGCCGACCATACGGATGCCACTGAGCAGCGGCGAGTGCTTGCCGAGCTTGATAGCGATGATCGAGGAGTCGTTTCGGGTTACGTAGTAGCGCCCGCCAGGCACCGTGGCCCAGCTGTCGCGCTCATCCAGGCGCTGGTAGCCGCCGGCTTCGAGGCGCTGGGCCAGGCTGGCGGTGGCGTGGAAGGGCGTCGGGGAGGCCTTGAGAAATTCGATCAGGCCCTGGTTCAAAGCATCGCGCATAAGTCACTCCAGACAGCAGTGGCGCGAGTTTAGCGTAATTGCCCGGGAATTTGTGTCGGTGCCATCGCGGGGCAAGCCCGCTCCCACGAATCCGCGATGGACCTATGGCTTCAGAATGGTGCCGGGCACTCGAACTTCAGGCGCTGCCCGCTTACCGGGTGGGTGAAGCTCAGCATCGAGGCATGCAAGCACAGCCGCTCATGGGCCGCCAGCGCCTCGGGATTGGCATACAAACGATCACCCAGCAGCGGATGGCCAATCGACAGCATATGCACCCGCAACTGGTGCGAGCGCCCGGTGATTGGCGTCAGCTCGACGCGGCAATAGTCGCCACAGCGCTCGACGATGCGCCAGAAGGTCAGCGCATGCTTGCCCTGTTCATGGTCCACCACATGCCGTGGCTTGGTCGGCGGGTCGTAGCGCAGCGGCAGGTCGATGCTGCCGCTGTCCAGCGCGGGTTGGCCCCAGCACAGCGCGGTGTAGGCCTTCTCGGTCTCGCGGTCGTGGAACTGGCGTGACAGCTCGCGGTGGCTGTCGGCATCGCGTGCGAGCAGGATGATCCCCGAGGTTTCCCAATCCAGCCGGTGCACGATGAGTGCGTCGGGGTAGCCATTTTGCTGCAGGCGGGTGATCAGGCAGTCCTTGTTGTCTTCGGCACGGCCAGGCACCGAGAGCAGCAGGGTCGGCTTGTTGACCACCAGGATGGCGGCGTCTTCATGGAGGATCTGCACGTTCGACAGCGGCATTACGTGTTCTCTGCAAATGCCAACGGCGCCTGCGGACTGGGAGTGGCTGGTGGGAGGAGGCTTGCTCGGCGACTACCCGACCCGCTGCAACTGGGTCTGGCGCAATCGCGGGGCAAGCCCGCTCCCACGAGCCACCTGCAAGTCAGCAGGCGCCGTGGCGATTACCCGAAAGCGTGAATCAACGCTCGGGCAGGGTGATGTTCAGCTCGAGGATCGAGCAGCTGCCTTGGTTTTCCAGGGCAACCACCACGTCATCGTTACCGATATTGACGTACTTGCGGATCACCTCGACCAGCTCCTTCTGCAAGGCGGGCAGGTAGTCCGGCGTAGTGCGCTGGCCGCGCTCGTGCGCCACGATGATCTGTAGACGCTCTTTCGCTACCGACGCGCTGGTCTGTTTTTGTCTGCCACGAAAGAAGTCAAAAAGGTTCATGGTTTATTTGCTCCCGAAAAGGCGCTCGAAGAATCCCTTCTTCTGTACATCGATGAACCGAAGTTCTTTCTCTTGGCCCAGCAGGCGGTCGACAGTGTCGCTGTACGCCTGGCCGGCATCGCTCTGGTCGTCCAGGATAACCGGGACGCCTTGGTTGGAGGCCTTGAGCACGGCCTGGGACTCTGGAATCACACCCTTGAGCTTGATCGCCAGGATCTCTTCGACGTCGGCGATGCTGAGCATTTCGCCGTTGTTGACGCGCTCAGGGTTGTAGCGGGTGATCAGCAGGTGTTCCTTGATCGGCTCTTCGCCACGCTCGGCGCGGCGCGACTTGCTCGACAGCAGGCCGAGCATACGGTCGGAGTCACGTACCGAGGACACCTCAGGGTTGGTCACCACGATCGCTTCGTCAGCGAAGTACATGGCCAGGTGGGCACCTTTTTCGATACCGGCTGGCGAGTCGCAGATGACGTAGTCGAAATCCTTGGCCAGCTCTTCGATGACCTTTTCCACGCCTTCGAGGGTCAGCGCGTCTTTGTCGCGGGTCTGGCTGGCAGCCAGGACGAACAGGTTTTCCAGGCGCTTGTCCTTGATCAGGGCTTGCTGCAGGTTGGCTTCGCCGTTGACCACGTTGACGAAGTCGTACACCACGCGGCGCTCGCAACCCATGATCAGGTCGAGGTTACGCAGGCCCACGTCGAAGTCGACGATGACAGTCTTTTTGCCGCGCAGAGCGAGGCCAGTACCGATGGCGGCGCTGGTGGTGGTCTTGCCCACACCCCCTTTGCCGGAAGTAACCACGAGAATCTTGGCCAAGGTGTTTCACCCCTAAAAATAATCGGGACGCGAGTCCCAGCAAATACACAAAATGGCAACGAGGAAAAAGTTGCTCTAAAAATGCCGGCAAGTATCCGTTAAAGACGGGTGATGTTCAACACATCGCCGGACAGGCTGACCTGCACGCCGGCCCCCCACAACGGGTCGCGTCGAAGGTCTTCGCAGACACGGTACTGACCCGCGATGGAGACCAGCTCTGCGGTCATCTGCTGGCAGAAGATACGCGCCTTGGTGTTGCCCTTGATGCCTGCCAGGGCGCGGCCACGCATGGCGCCGTACACATGGATGTTGCCATCGGCGAGAAGTTCCGCACCGGGGCTGACCGAGGCGGTCACCACCAGGTCGCCGCCTTGAGCATAGATCTGTTGGCCGCCACGCACCGGGGTGGTGATGATCCGGGTCGGACGGATTTCTGGCTCCGCGGGCGGCGCAGGCACTGGCTCGGGCTTCTTCACCTCAGGTTCGGGCTCCAGCGGCCGCTCACGGGCGCCGGAGGGCGGTAGCACAGGCAGGTCGATGGCGATCGCCGCGGCGATGTCCTCGATGCGGCTGGCGCGAATGGCCAGGGTGCGCAGGCCATGATGGCGGCAGACGCGCATCAGCCCAGGCAAATCGATCGCCCCTTCGTCGGCGGGCAGCTTGTCCAGCGCGAGCACCAGCGGGGTATTGCTGAAGAAATTCGGCGCCTGGGCCACTTTCGCCGCCAGTTGCCGGTCGAGGGACTCGAGGTCGTTGCGCGCCAGTTCCAGCACGGTAATGGCAAGCATGCTGCCTTTGAGCTGGAACACGGGGGCGCTTTCGGGGGTCTGGTTTAGGCTCATGGTCTGCATAGACGGCTTGTTGCTCAAAAAGTGCCCTGACTTATAACGAGAACGCCGGTTGCCCGCAACCGGCGGCGATCCGTTGTAGAATGCTCGGCCCTTGTCTTGCCGGAAGCTTCAATGGAACGCCCGCGTTTTCGTCCGTATTTTCTCCACCCGCGATTCTGGGGCCTGTGGCTAGGCCTTGGGCTGCTGTGGCTGACCGTCCAGCTGCCGTATCGCGCGCTGCTGTGGCTCGGCCGCGCCTTGGGTGCGCTGATGTACCGGGTGGCCGGCGAGCGTCGGCGGATTGCCGCGCGCAACCTGGAGTTGTGCTTCCCGGAGCTGTCCGCCGACCAACGGCGGCATTTGCTCAAGGAAAACTTCGCCTCCACCGGCATCGCCTTCTTCGAAATGGCCATGAGCTGGTGGTGGCCCAAGGCCCGGTTGGCGCGGTTGGCGCATATCGAAGGCCTCGAGCATTTGCAGGCAGCGCAACGCGATGGCCAAGGGGCGATCCTGATGGCCGTGCATTTCACCACCCTGGAAATTGGCGCGGCGCTGCTCGGCCAGGTACACACCATCGACGGCATGTACCGCGAGCACGGCAACCCGCTGTTCGACTTCATCCAGCGCAGCGGTCGTGAGCGGCATAACCTCGATTCGCTGGCGGTGGAGCGTGAGGATGTGCGCGGCATGCTCAAGCTGCTGCGCAGTGGCCGTGCGATCTGGTATGCACCGGATCAGGACTATGGCGCCAAGCAGAGCCTGTTCGTGCCGCTGTTTGGCATCCCGGCAGCGACGGTGACCGCCACGACCAAGTTCGCCCGCTTGGGCAAGGCACGGGTGATTCCGTTCACCCAGCGGCGGTTGGACGATGGCAGTGGTTATCGCCTGGTCATTCATCCGCCGTTGGACGACTTCCCGGGCGAGAGCGAAGAGGCCGATTGCCTGCGCATCAACCAGTGGGTCGAAGGTGTGTTGCGCGAGTGCCCCGAGCAGTACCTGTGGGCGCACCGGCGGTTCAAGTCGCGGCCAGAGGGTGCGCCGCGGTTGTATGACAAGAAGAAGCGTTGATCTGGGGTGTCAGTGAAGGCCCTATCGCGGGGCAAGCCCGCTCCCACGTGAGTCCCGGTTCTAACCGCAGGTCACATGGGCTCCCACGTGAGTCCCGGTTCTAGCAGCAGGTCTCGTGGGCTACGTGGGAGCGGGCTTGTCCCGCGATAGCATGAACGATGACAGCAATGATTCCAGGGAGGACCACATGACCCCAACCACCGGCCTGATCCTCTCTGGCGGCGGCGCCCGCGCCGCCTATCAGGTCGGCGTATTGGCTGGCATCGCCGACTTGTTGCCCCCCGGCGCGGCCAATCCCTTCCCGGTCATCGTCGGCACCTCGGCCGGCGCCATCAATGCCGTGACCCTGGCCAGCGGCGCCACCCGCTTTGGCGAATCGGTACAACGCTTGACCCACTTCTGGCAGAACTTTCGCAGCCACCTGGTGCTGCGTAGCGATTGGCCCGGGGTTATCCGCCAAGCCAGCCGCTTCGTCAGCCACAGCCTGTTAGGCATAGGCGGCCAGCTGCCGGTGGCGCTGCTCGACAGCAGCCCGCTGCGCGGCCTGTTGCAAGCGCACCTGGACCTGGACGGCATCACCCATTCCTTGGCCAGCGAGCAGCTGCGCGCCGTGGCCATCACCGCCTTTGGCTATGACTCCGGGCAAGCGGTGACGTTCTATCAGGGCCGCGACACCATCGAGCCCTGGCTGCGCCATCGGCGCATTGGCCGGCCCACGGCGCTGACGGTCGAGCACCTGCTGGCCAGCTCGGCGATCCCGCTGCTGTTCGCTCCGGTCAAACTGGGCGAGGAGTATTTTGGCGATGGCGCAGTGCGCCAGTCGGCGCCGATCAGCCCGGCCTTGCACCTGGGCGCCAGTCGGGTGCTGGTGGTCGGAGTCAGCGGCAACCCGCAGCGGCCGGCGCCGCCGTTGCCGACCCAGCGGGTGTTCAGCGGTCAGCAGCCCAGCCTGGCGCAGATTGGTGGGCACATGCTCAACAGCACCTTCATTGACAGCCTGGAAGATGACATCGAGCTGCTGCAGCGGCTCAATCACCTCAGCCACCTGTTGCCCGCGCACCTGGACGCGCGGCGTTTGGGGTTGGCGCCGATCGAGGTGCTCGTGGTGGCGCCAAGTCAGCCACTGGATGAGATTGCGGCGCGCCATCGGCGTGAATTGCCGGCGGCGTTGCGCATGTTCTTGCGCGGGCCGGGAGCGACCCGCACCAGCGGGGCAGGGGTGTTGAGTTATCTCTTGTTCGAGGCGAGCTATTGCAGCGAGCTGATTGAACTGGGGCGCAACGACGCCCTGGCCAAGCGCCGCGAGCTGGGGCAGTTTCTGGGATTGTGATGCTGGCAGGGACCGGCCCTATCGCGGGGCAAGCCCGCTCCTACGCAGCCTTCGTTCGACCAGCACGTGGGAGCGGGCTTGCCCCGCGATAGGGCCGGTATTGACCCTCCCTACTCAGCAATCTGCAACTTGCGCGCCTGGGTATACACGTAGCGCACTTTCTCGTACTCGAACGGCGAGTTCAGCTGCCCATAGCGGAAGGCTGTGGTATAGCGCTTATCCACCGCCCTGACGAAGAAAATCTCCGGATGATCGGTGCTGGCCTCGGCCACATTGAGGAAGTTGATCGCCTGCTCGCCAGCATAATCGACCACCACCCCGGTGGTATCGCGCAGGTTCGACGGGCCCAGGATCGGCAGCATGATGTATGGCCCATCGGGCACGCCATAGAAGCCCAGGGTCTGGCCAAAGTCTTCGCTCTGGCGGGGCAGGCCCATCTTGGTCGCCGGGTCCCACAGGCCGCCGACCCCGATGATGGTGTTGAACATCAACCGCGCGGTGATCTCCGCCGAGCGCTTGCCCTTGAGCTGGAACACGCTGTTGAACAGGTTGGGCACATCACCCAGGTTGTTGAAGAAGTTGCTCACCCCGGTGCGCAAGAAGCGCGGGGTGATGGCGGTGTAGCCCTTGACCGCTGGTAGCAGCACCCACTGGTCGAAGCGATAGTTGAAGTGATAGATGCGCCGGTTCATCGACTCCAGCGGGTCGTAGACGTTGAGCGCAGTCAGGGTCGAACGTTCGAATTCACGCTGGTCGAGCCCAGGGTTGAATTTCAGCGCGCGCATCGGATCGAGAAAGCCATCGCTTTCTGCTTGGGGGGTAACCACCGGGTCGGCTTCGATCACGCTGGTGCGCGGCGCGATCTCCGCCGCCATGGCATGGCCGGCAGCGAACAGGGCGGTGACGAGCAGCAGTCTTTTAACCACGGAAGAACTCCAGCATGGCGTCGCTGTTGACGCGGTAATTGAGGTTGCCGCAATGGCCGCCGTGCGGGTACAGGGTCAGGCGATCGCCAAACACCTTGCGCAGAAAACCGATATCGCCAGGGCCGAGGATGACGTCGTCGGCGTTGTGCATGACCTCGATTTTCGGCGTGTTGTGCAGGTAATCGGCCAGCGCATATAGGCTGACCTGATCGACCAGCTGCAGCACGCTGCCGCCATCGGTGCGGGCCCGCCACATGGGGATGACTTGCTCGGTCAGGTAGCACTCGAAGTCGCACTGCAAGGCGCGCTTGAACCACGGGGTCAGGGTGCTGCCTTCGGTGATCGGCTGTTTCGGTGGGGTGATCAGGCCGCGGCGATTGATCAGGTCGGAGGTAAACGCGATATCGGCCGCCGAGAAGCGGAACGAAGTGCCGATCAGCATCGCCATCTGCTCGTTGGACAGGTGCTGGCGCGACTTCTGGAAGTCGTACAGCAGGGCGTCATTGAGGTCGATGTAGCCCTTTTCCTGGAAGTACAGCGTGAGCTTTTCCAGCATCAACTCATAGAAGGTGGTGCTGCGGTCGATGCCCTTGACCTGGGTCTGCACCAGTTTGTCCAGGTTGCTGACCGAGGTATAGAGATTGACCGGCGGATTGAGCAGCAGCACCCGCTTGAAGTTGAAGCTGCGCCGGGTTTCATCCAGGTGGCTGACGAACGCCGCATCCAGTGCGCCCAGGCTGTAGCCGGTGAGGTAGAAGTCGCTGACTGGCAAGCGCGGATGCTGGGCGCGTACCGCCTGCATGACCCGGTACAGGTCCTCGGCGTCCTCTGAAGTGATGCCGGGGGTGGCGAAGCGCGAGGCGGCGCTCATGAAGTCCCAGCTGGTCGGTGACGACAGCTGCACGACGTGGAAGCCTTCCTGGTAGTAGAGCTTCTTCAGGTATTCGTTGATGGTGCTGGAGTAGGGGGCGCCGGTGCCGGCGATGATGAACATCAGCGGCGCCTCGCGGTCCTGGCGGGCCAGGCGGTACTTGAGTTTTTTTACTGGCCAGAAGTTATCGGGCAGGGTGAAGGCGCGCTCCGGGCGCAGGTTCAGGCTGTAGTCGGCTTGAGTGATGTCTTCGTCACTGGGCAGGGTCGGTCGTTGTTCGGGCGGGGTGGTGGCAATGGTCGCCTCGAACGGGTTGGTCAAGGGAAAACCGTAGCTGGCGGCGTCGATGTCCCGCGCCGAGGCGGCCGCAGCCAGTAGCAGGCCACCCAGGAGGGCGGCGAGGCGCATTGATCGAAGCATTGAATCCCCCAGAAAAATCAGCAAGGCGGTGCGATACCCAGGCTCTGACAATGGCGGCCTGTACAAAGTTGCCCAGTGCACGGTTGTCCGTCGCGCTGGATATTGCCGCGCCTTACAACAGCGCGGCAACGGTGCTTCTGTGCAACATAGCTGGTGGCGGGCGTTCTTGCCTTGCACAGATGTTGCACAGGGTTATGCTTGCGCATTGTTATTACCACCCGGAGATCGTCATGCCCCGTTCATTGCCTGTGATTGTCTTGCTGCTGTGCTTGCCGTTATGGCTGGCAGCGAGCTATGGCGTGCGTTATGGGCTGATGGAAGACGCCCAGTGGGTCGGCCTGTGCGGCGTGCCGGGGGAGTACTGGCAATGCCAGCTGCGCTCGCTGCTGGGGTTGGCGATTCATTTTCAGGTGATTGCCTGGGCCGGGCTGGGCTTGGCGCTGTTGGCGCAGTTGCTGGCGGGGCGGGCCGGATGGATTCTGGCGGCGCTGGCGTTGCTGTTCGGGATCCCGGCGTTAGTGCTGTACACCGCCAGCATTGCGGTGTTTGCGGTGGTGTTGGCTGGGTTGCGGTTGGTGCGTCAGCCAGTGCCGAGCAAGGTCGGTTAAGCGGAGACTGCGCAGCCCTCATCGCGGGACAAGCCCGCTCCCACGCAGTTTTCCATACAGGTCATGGCGTGGGAGCGGGCTTGCCCCGCGATAGCAGGCTCAAATCTTGCGCAGACTGCGCCATAACGCTGCAGTCATCAAAACACTGACCCCCGCCCAGACCCAAGCCTGTTGATTGTGCAACCCTTCCCGGAACAACTGCGGTGCAACCCCTGCGCCTACGATAAACGCCAGCAAGGCCACCTCAGCCCGCCGCGCTGGCACGGGTCGCAGCAGATAAACCAACGCCGGCAGCAACAAGGCCGCACTGGGAAAACTGCGATAGCGCGGATCAACCACCATCGCCAGCATGCTCACTGCCGCAGCGAACCCTGCCGCCAGCAGCCACCACCCAGCCCGCGCCTCAAGCCAGGCGAACAGCCGCTGGCGCCAGCCGCTACGCTGCGCCAAGGCCAGCGCCGCATGCGCCAGCACCAGCAGATTCAGCCCCGCCAGCAACACCGCCCACAGCCACTCGCCAGCAAACCGCGCGTTGGTGCGCATCAGCTCGCCCCATAGCCCCAGGCTACCGGCACCAATCGCTGCCAACAGCGGCAGCAACAATGCCGCACGCGGATCGGCCGGCCGGCCAGCCAGCAGCAGCACCGCGATCAGCAACAACACACTCGCCAGCAACCACTGCGGCCACAGCGCCAGGTTGCTCACCGGCCCTTCAAGCACCCCTTTGTCCTGGCGATCGGCGTCATACAGCCCCCAGTAACCACCCACCGCGCCCTCGCTGGCGCGCTTCCACGGTTGGTCGAAGGCTTCGATCAAGTTGTAGCTCCAGCCATTGCGCTCGGCCATGGCGACAAAACCACGAATGAACAGTGCCTCATTGACCCGGCTCGGCACCGCCGTCTCGCGCTGGCGCCCCTCGCTGGGCCAGCCGGTCTCGCCGATCATCACGTCCTTGGGCGCAAAGCGCGTGCCGAACACCCGCCGAACCTCGGCGACATGCGCCAGGGCCTGGTCGATCCCGCTGGGGTCATCTTCCCAGTAGGGCAGCAGGTGGATGGTCAGAAAGTCCACCGCAGGCGCCACTTGTGGATGCTGCAACCAGAACTCCCAGACATCGGCATAGGTCACCGGCACGGTCACACGACTCTTCACCCGGGCGATCAGCTCAGCCAAGCGAGCACCCGTAACTTCCTTGCGCAGCAGCGCCTCGTTGCCGACGATCACCGCGCTGACCACATCCGGGTTGGCGTTGGCCGAGGCGATCAGCAGCTCGACTTCCTTGTCGGTGTCGGCAGCGTTGGCATTGACCCAGGCGCCGATCATCAGCTTCAGCCCATGCTTGCGCGCCAAAGCCGGAATCGCCTCAAGACCGGTCATCGAATAGGTGCGGATGCACTGAAAACGCATCGCCAGCAGCGCCAGGTCAGCGTCCATGCGCGCCGGGCGCAGGCGGAACGGCTGGTCGAACGGCGACTGGTCTTTATCGAACGGGGTGTACGAGGCGCATTGCAGTTTATGCGTGGGGCTGGCCGCATCGGGCAGCAGCACCGGCTTGCCCAGCCCGTACCAGAGCGCCCCGAGCCCGAGCAAGGCGAGCAGACAGGCGAGGAGGTAAAGGGGCAGTAGCAAGCGGGCGGAACTGGGCATCAGGCGGTCCATCGTCAGGCGCAAAGGGCTAGATGATAGCCGCAAATGCCCGGCGCCAACGCATTGGCATGCAAGGATCGCGCAGGGCAGGGCGGGCCGATGACGCTAATGGCCAAGTGCTGTCGCATCTGATTGGGGTGGAGGTCGCTGATAGAGCAGGTCGACCTGTGTGGCAGGTTGATGATGCAATCTCCAAGACCTGACGAGGGGATGCTTTGATGAATATGCGACGTTTCCTGGGCGTGGGATCCGCCCTGGTGTTGGCCATGAGCGCTGCGCAGGCAATGGCCAAAGAAGTGAGCATTGGTTACGTAGATGGTTGGGCCGACAGCGTGGCGACCACTAACGTGGCCGCCGAAGTAATCAAGCAGAAGCTCGGTTATGACGTGAAACTGCAGGCGGTGGCCGCCGGCATCATGTGGCAGGGGGTTGCCACCGGTAAACTCGACGCCATGCTCTCGGCCTGGCTGCCGGTCACCCATGGTGAGTACTGGACCAAGAACAAGGACAAGGTGGTCGACTACGGCCCCAACTTCAAGGATGCCAAGATTGGCCTGATCGTCCCTGAGTACGTCAAAGCCACCAGCATCGAAGACCTCAAGACCGACGACACCTTCAAGCAGAAGATCGTCGGCATCGACGCAGGCTCCGGGGTGATGATCAAGACCGAACAGGCCATCAAGGACTACGACCTGACGGGCTACAAGTTGCAGGCCAGCTCCGGAGCGGGCATGACCGCCGAACTGGGCCGGGCCTATCCCAAGCAGCAGTCGATCGCGGTGACCGGTTGGGTACCGCACTGGATGTTCGCCAAATGGAAACTCAAGTTCCTGGAAGACCCTAAAGGCGTGTACGGCGCGGCTGAGACCGTCAACAGCATCGGCAGCAAGGAGCTGGACAAGAAGGCGCCGGAAGTGGCGGCATTCCTGAAGAAATTCCAGTGGCAGTCCAAGGATGAGATCGGTGAGGTGATGCTGGCGATTCAAGATGGCGCCAAGCCTGACCAGGCGGCCAAGGACTGGGTGGCCAAGCATCCGGAGCGGGTTGCCGAGTGGACTGGCAAATGAGCGAGTAAGGCATAGCGGCCAGTGTGTTTTCTTCGCGGGCAAGCCCGCTCCCACAGGGCCTTCATCGAACGCTGTGGGAGCGGGCTTGCCCGCGAAAAGGGCGACCCTGGCCTGTCTGTTGTTACCAAATCTGCAAAACACCGTTGCATCTAAGACTAAGGTCGTCTGGTTGGCGTCCAACGGCAGCATAAAGTTACAGGCGGGTTATCCCTAATCTGTGCTGCTAGGACAAAAACAATGAACGACAGCATTTACCTCTCGATACAGAACAGTCCGCGCTTCAAGGAACTGGTCACCAAACGCGAACGCTTCGCCTGGATTCTCTCGGCGATCATGCTCGGCCTCTACTGCGGCTTCATCCTCCTCATCGCCTATGGCCCGCAAATTCTCGGCGCCAAGCTGAGCCCGGACTCGTCGATCACCTGGGGCATTCCCCTCGGTGTCGGCCTGATCCTCTCGGCCTTCATCCTCACCGCCATCTATGTGCGTCGTGCCAACGGCGAGTTCGATGAGTTGAACAAGGCAATCCTCGAGGAGGCCAAGCAATGATCCGCCAAGCCAAAGCCCTGGCCGTCCTGGCCTGCGGCGTTTTTGCACCCGCTGTGTGGGCCGCTGATGCGCTCACCGGCGAGGTGCAGAAACAGCCGCTCAACATGTCTGCCATCGTCATGTTCCTGGCCTTCGTCCTGTTCACCCTGGGGATTACCTACTGGGCGTCCAAACGCAACAAATCAGCCTCCGACTACTATGCCGCCGGCGGCAAGATCACCGGCTTCCAGAACGGTCTGGCCATTGCCGGTGACTACATGTCGGCAGCCTCGTTCCTGGGGATTTCCGCCCTGGTATTCACCTCCGGCTACGATGGCCTGATCTACTCGATCGGCTTCTTGGTCGGCTGGCCGATCATTCTCTTCCTGATCGCCGAGCGCCTGCGCAACCTGGGTAAATACACCTTCGCCGACGTGGCCTCGTATCGCCTCGGGCAAAAGGAAATCCGCACCCTGTCGGCGTCCGGCTCGCTGGTGGTAGTGGCCTTCTACCTGATCGCGCAGATGGTCGGCGCGGGCAAGCTGATCGAGCTGCTGTTCGGCCTGGACTACCACGTTGCGGTGATCCTGGTCGGCATCCTGATGTGCATGTACGTGCTGTTCGGCGGCATGCTCGCCACCACCTGGGTACAGATCATCAAGGCCGTGCTGCTGCTGTCGGGTGCCAGTTTCATGGCGCTGATGGTGATGAAGCACGTGGGCTTTGACTTCAACACCCTGTTCACCGAAGCGATCAAGGTGCACGCCAAAGGTGAGGCGATCATGAGCCCGGGCGGTTTGGTCAAAGACCCGATCTCGGCGTTCTCCCTGGGCCTGGCACTGATGTTCGGTACCGCTGGCCTGCCGCACATCCTGATGCGCTTCTTCACCGTCAGCGACGCCAAGGAAGCGCGCAAGAGCGTGCTGTACGCCACCGGTTTCATCGGCTACTTCTACATCCTGACCTTCATCATCGGCTTCGGCGCGATCTTGCTGGTCAGCACCAACCCAGACTTCAAGGACGCCGCTGGCGCGTTGCTGGGCGGTAACAACATGGCGGCGGTGCACCTGGCCGATGCCGTGGGTGGCAGTATCTTCCTCGGCTTCATCTCGGCGGTGGCCTTCGCCACTATCCTGGCGGTGGTCGCTGGCCTGACCCTGGCCGGTGCCTCGGCGGTATCCCATGACCTGTACGCCAGCGTCTGGCGCAAAGGCAAGGCCAACGACAAGGACGAGATCCGCGTCTCGAAGATCACCACCATCGCCCTCGGCGTACTGGCGATCGGCCTGGGCATTCTGTTCGAGAAACAGAACATCGCCTTCATGGTCGGCCTGGCCTTCTCCATTGCCGCCAGCTGCAACTTCCCGGTACTGCTGCTCTCGATGTACTGGAAGAAACTCACCACCCGCGGCGCCATGATCGGCGGCTGGTTGGGCCTGGTCAGTGCAGTGGGCCTGATGATCCTTGGCCCAACCATCTGGGTGCAGATCCTCGGTCATGAGAAAGCCATCTACCCTTACGAGTACCCAGCGCTGTTCTCGATGATCATCGCCTTCGTCGGGATCTGGTTCTTCTCGGTCACCGACAAGTCCAAGGCTGCTGAAAACGAACGTGCGTTGTTCTTCCCGCAGTTCGTGCGTTCGCAGACTGGCCTGGGTGCCAGTGGCGCGGTTTCCCACTAATCCTTGCATGCAGTGCCACAACGCCCCGCTAGTCGGGGCGTTGTCGTTTGTGAATGGCTGATCCGCCTTGCAAGCCAGTTTGATGGCGTTTTGAGGTCGCTGGGAAATTTCCGAAGCCCGCTCGGAACGGTCTTACTCATCGCGACGAATCGATCCTGAATAATCTCCTTGCTGACCGGGAAACCCCCGGCAGGCATTAGCCCTTCAAGGAGATCAGATTCG
The DNA here is from genome assembly GCF_043104195.1 of Pseudomonas sp. xss_2. NCBI lineage: Bacteria > Pseudomonadati > Pseudomonadota > Gammaproteobacteria > Pseudomonadales > Pseudomonadaceae > Pseudomonas > Pseudomonas sp. xss_2. Next base: position 21,321 of record NZ_JBICKL010000025.1, on the reverse strand, counting down.
TGAAACGTACGTTATTCGCCCTTCCCCTGGCCATGTGCTGCGCCACTTCGGCTTTTGCCATTGACCCGATCGAGAAGCAGGTCCAGGTCACCGCTCAGATCCCCACTGGAGCGTTCTTTGTCGAGCCTGTGGGCGGCAACTGGATGAACGACCCGCAAGAGATGACCTGGAACTCCTATCAATCCAAGCTAGAACCGATTCGCAAGGAGTTGCAGGTCAAGAGCACCGTGGGGCCGATTACCGCCTACCTAGTGTCGCCTGCTGTCATTGCCAGCGGCGTCAACAACATCGGCCTGGATGTCAAGGTTGCCGGCACCGTGCTCAAGACCACGCCGACCGAAGTGGTCAGTGCGGCCCTGGCTGCCCCCGGCACCACCGTTGGCTTTGAAGTGCATGCCCAAGCCGCGCCTACCACCGGTTATGTGCCGGGCAGCTACCAAGGCTTGGTCAGCATGATGTTTGAAACCGCTGCGCCTTGAAGCGGGCAGTTATCGGTTAACCCATTCGTTGTTGCCCTCCTTGTCCTCCACGCCTGTCGAGGGGAGGGGGGGTATTGCCTGTAAGCGACGCTCATGCCAATCAAATACCCCTCCATCGCCGTCCTGCGCTGTTGGCTGCCATTGGCTGTCTGCCTGGCCACCTTGCCCTGTGGAGCAAATGCTGCGGCGACGGCGCTGGGGCGCATCGACGGCCTGCCGCGTGAATTCGAGGCGCATTTCTTCGACGTGCCCTTGGCGGTGCGGGTCGACCTGGATGGCCGCTATCTGGGCGATGCCATGGTCGTGCTCAGCCGCGACCAACGTGTGCAGCTGATCGAATTCACCGATACCCAAGAGAGCCGCGAGCCCGAGCGTGTGCGTCGTCTGTGGCGTGAGCGCTTGAGCAATGCCCGGCCATTGGGAGACTGCCAGTCCGATTGCCCTGATGGGTTACGCGCAGTGCACTACAGCCTGGTCAATTCACAGTTGTCGTTATTGACCAATCAGGCTGAAGTGCAAGCAGGTGTTGAACGCTTTCATCAACTCCCGGCTCAGGGCAGTTATGGCCTGCTGTTGCGTAATCAGCTCAATCTGGTGGGGGATGGGCGTGGTACTACGGGGCGTTACGCCATGCAAGGGCAAGGCAGTATCGGCAACTGGACCGCCTTGGCCGACGGCCAGCTCGACCGTGGCAGCGATAGCGAACAAGGCACCCGCTACCGCCTCGACCAGCTCTACGCCGAGCGCCTGGTTGAAGATAACTTCTATCGCCTGGGCTACTTCACCCCTAGCGCCCAAGGCTTGACCCGCCAGCCCCGGCTGATGGGTGCCAGCACCGATACCACGCTTGGCCTGATGTTCGGCAGCAGCGACGGCCTGGCCATCGACAATGGCGCCCCCAGTGCCACGCCTATCTACGTCACCCCTGATCGCCCGGCAGTGGCTGAGATTTATCGCAACGGTGTACTGATCAACAGCCAGCCGGTGCAACCCGGGTTGCAAACCCTCGACACCAAGGTGTTGCCTGGCGGCATCTACGAAATTGAAGTTCGCCTGGTGGAGGACGGCCAGGTTACCTCGCGCAGTCAGGCCTTCATCTACAAACCCAGCAACTGGCGCAGCACCGATGCGCCGTGGCGCTACAACGTCTATCTAGGCCGGCAGAGCAGCCTGCTGAGCAACTGGCAGCGCGAGCATGACGACAGCCTCAGCGCTGGCGTGTTGGCCAACTACCTGCTGCACCCACGGGCGATTGTTGGTCTGTCGGCCCAGCGTATCGACCAGATGATGCAATACGGCACCTCGCTGGACTGGGACCTGTACGACCGTTTCAAGCTCTTTGCCAATGTGTTCCAGGCCCAAGGCTACGGCAACGGTTACGACCTGCAGGCCATTCACACCTATGACAGCGGTTCGTTGGTCGCCAGCCACAGCCGTTCGTGGTTGTCGCGCCCGCGGCAAGCGCGCAGTGCGGCGTTCGTAGAGAGGCAGACGCAATCCTCGCTGTCGCTCAACCATCGCCTTGATCCGCGCAACACTGCCAGCCTGCGCATTTCCCACAGCAGTGGCGCCAGCGAAGGTATGGGGGTCGACCTGGGATGGTCGTACTTCGGCCGGGTGCTGGGGTCGGACGCCAACTGGCGCCTGTCACTGTTCGATCGACCTGGCACGGTGGGTACCAGCCAGGCGCGCAGTCGCGGGGTCAACCTGAGCTTGAGCATGAGCCTGGGCGGCGGCGGGCGGCGGCTGTCGGCCAGTGTCGGTACCCGCACGTCTCGTGAGGGTGGGCGTGATCTGAATGCCTCGCTGGCCTACCAGCAGGATGTCGACATCGGCCCGTTGCGCAGCCTTGGCCTGACTGCCAGCGCTGACCGCTATGGCGTTGGCCTGGGCGGCGATACCCAGTTTGAAAACCAGGTGATGCATGGCGATGCCTATGTCCAGCGCTCGTCCTACAGCGGCGAGTTCAATGGTGGCTTGAACATGCAGAGCCTGCTCGCGGTGGGCGATGGCAAGGCGGCGCTGAGTGGCCAGTACTTGCCGCATCAGGCCGGTTTGATCGTCGATGTCGAGACGGATCTGGATGGCCTGGAGCTGCGCGCCGACGATCCCAACGGCAGCACCGCCAGCCTGCGCCCTGGGCGCAACGTGATTCCGGTAGCGGCCTATAAGGCTGGCCATGTGCAGTTCGATTTTGAAGGCAGCGAGGCGACTGCGGCAGTGATCCAACCCTCGAGCCTCGATTACCACCTCAACCGCGGCGGGATCGCCTATCGACAGTTGCGTGTGCTGCGCACCGTGACCGTGATTGGCCGCCTGATCGACGTCAAGGGTAGGCCGCTGCGGGGGGCTCAGGTGATCAATCACGCCAGCCGCACGGTGAGTGAAGCCGATGGGTTCTTCGCCGTAGAGATGAGCGAAGCGACCCCGAGCCTTGAGGTTCACCAGCACGGCGCGGCGGCCTGTTTGCTCAGCCTCGACCTGCTGGTGCTGGAGCGCGAAGGCGACGTGGTGCTGGCAGGGGATCAGACCTGCAGTCCGACGAGCCTGGCCGGGGTGGGCGATGTAGCGGGTAACGGGCGCGGTTGAGTCAGTGCTGGCCCTATCGCGCGACAGGAAACGTGAAAGCCAGTGGGAGCGGGCTTGCCCCGCGATGAGGCCGGCACTGGCGCCCATATGCTCAACGCAATCACCAATTTCAGAGCTGCACTTGGGAATTTTCCGAACTGGTTTTAGGAGCAATCCCGCGACCTAGACCATAGCCATCAACGCCACTGTATCAATACTCTCGTTATGCCTAAAAAGAGACCCCTAATCATGACCATCCCCAGGCTGATCCTGTTGATCCTGCTGCTCACCCCGCTGGCCTCACGCGCTGCGCCGGAGCTCAACGTCGGCGCCCTGTACGACTACCTCGACAGTGGCAAGAGCACCCTGCTCAAGCGGGTGCGCAACAGTGGCGACACCACCGCGTTCGTCAAGATCAGTGTGGCCGAGCTGGTCTATGACAAGGACGGCGTGCCTCGCGAAATCGCCACCGATGGCCTGCCACTTGAGCAGCGCGGCCTGGTGGCCAGTCCGGCCCGACTGATCGTCCCGGCCCAGGGCATGCAAGCGGTGCGCCTGCTGTATCGAGGGGCGCGTGACCAGGAGCGCTACTTCCGCCTGCGCTTCGTGCCGGTGCTGCCCGAATCGGGCGATGGCTTTGCGGTCAACGAACAGGAGGCCGAGCAGTATCGCGACAGCCTCAAGGCCGGGGTCAACCTGTTGGCCGGCTATGGCTCGATCCTGTTCGTGCGCCCCGGCCAAACCCGTTTCCTAACGCCCGTGCAACGCCACGGCGGCCGGCTGACGGTGAGCAACGAAGGCAATAGCACCGTGGTCCTCGATCACTTTCGCCAGTGCCAGGCTGCCGGACAGGGGTGCGAGGCGGCAACCAAGCACCACCTGCTCCCGGGGCGCAGTCGCGACTTCGATGGGCAGATAGGCAAGGTGCATCAATTCGAGCTGCACGAAGGCAGTGAGCACAAAGACATGGTGGTAGAGGGATGAGCGTCTCGAACTCATGGCAAAAGCGCCTGAGCCGTTACAGCGGCGGCTTGGTGCTGGCAATGACCGCGCTTTCGGCCAGTGCCGTGGAAACAACGCTGACGGCGCAGTATCGCGGCGGGGGTTCCGGGCGATTTGAAAACACCACGCCGCCAGCGTCGTTTTGTCGTCACTTTGGGTCGCTGTGTAATGAGAGGGCGACCGTGGACCTGCCGATCACGTACGCCAAACGCACGGTGCAGTCAGCACCTGATCCGCGAGACCAGTTTTACGTGAAACTACCGGGGCAGAGGAGCGTCGACGTTTATCACGAGCAAACGGGTGAGTCACGACGAATGACTTTTCAGTTCAACTCGGTGGGGCAACGGGTTGTCAGCACCATCTACTATCGCAACCCGGTGAACAGAGTGACCGTCGATGGGCCATGCAGAAAAGGCGCGGGGTTGGGCTGGCAAAACCTCAAGACGTATTTCTATGTCTGGTACCTCAACGATCCGCTGTCACCGGGCGGGTGCTGGTCTACCCATTACGATCCAAGGCCAGGCACTGTGGAAAACGTCCAGGTCGAAGGTACAGGGGTCACCTATACCCTCGATATTCCTCCCCCTTACCGCCTGCGAGCCGGCATCTACCGCGGCAGCGTCACCTACAGCATTGGCCCCGGTGGCGACTTCGACTTCGGCAACGACGTCTCGGCGCTCAGTGGCGATACGCTGACGATCAACTTCGAGCTGGATGTGCAGCATGCATTTCTGTTCGAGTTCGCCCCAGGCTCGGAGAAGGCCGTGCTGGAGCCCAGAAACGGCTGGAGCGCCTGGCTCGCTGGTGGCCGAGCACCAGGCCGTGTGTACCGTGATCTGCCATTTCGGCTGTGGTCGACCGGCCCGTTCAAAGTCTACAAGCTCTGCCAGTACCAGGCCGACGTGCGCTGCGCGATCATTAACGATGCCAGCCACCAGGTGCCGGTGGAGGTCGCCTTGAGCCTGCCGCCTGGCATTCAATATCAAAACCGCCCGGTCGAACGCCTGGTACTGCCAACCGGACCCGCCGCAGCCCTGCAACTGGATGCCGCGCAACCCACTCTCAATCGTCCCGGGCATTTGCATTTCGAAGTCGCCAAGGGCGATGTCAGCACAATGCTTGCCCACCCCGGCAGCACCTACACAGGCCAGGTCACGGTGGTGTTCGATGCCGAACTCTAGCCTGCCCGGCACCACTCGCGAGGTCGCCTATGTACACAGCCTTGGTGGTTGATGATCATCCATTCATCCGCTCCACGGTATGCCTGCTGCTGCGCCAGGAACAGGTCGAGGTGGTCGGGCAGGCAGACAACGGCATCGATGCGGTTCGCCTGGTGCGCGAACACCGGCCCGACCTGGTGATCCTCGACATCACCATGCCTGGCCTCGATGGCCTGGATGTCATTGCCAGGATCCGCGGCTTGGAGCATCCGGCCAAGTCCCTGGTGCTCACCTCGCAGTTGGCTGAGGCCTACTCTCTGCGCTGCATGCAGGCAGGCGCTGCGGGTTTCGTGTCGAAAACCGACGACCTTTGCGAGTTGAACAAGGCGGTACGCGCGGTGATGTCCGGCTATACCTATTTTCCGGAAGTGGCCCTGAGCTCGGTGCATAGCCAGGACCTGAAGGCCACCGAAGCCCAGTGCATCGCCAGCCTCACCGACCGCGAACTGATGGTTTTGCAGCAGCTGGCGCGGGGCTTGAGCAACAAAGCCATCGGCGAGGCGATGCTGCTGAGCAACAAGACCATCAGTACCTACAAGGCTCGCCTGCTGGAGAAGCTGCGGGTCAACTCGCTGATCGACCTGGCGGACTTTGCCCGCCGCAACCTGCTCATCTGAATGCCTTACTGGTGCGCCTGAGTGCCCTGTTACTGGCAGTGTGGTTTGCCTGGGTGTGGCTGCCGGTCGCCGCCGCACCGGTATTGCATGCCCGCGCCAGCCTGGATGGACCGCGACCGGAGCCGGACAGCAGCCAACTGCGTTGGCTGTGGGAGCGGCGCCAGCTGCGTTTGGGTGTGCTTAATCGGGAGAACCCGCCCTACGACATACTCGGTACCGGTCAGGCCTATGAGGGCATCAGCGCCGATTACGCAGGGCTGTTGGCCGAGCAGATGAACCTTGAAATGAGCGTGCAGGTGTTTGCCTCGTTCGCCGAGGCGGTCAGGGCATTGCGCGACGGCCAGATCGATCTTCTCGCCTCGGTGACTGCCCAGCAGGCGTTGCAGGCGAACCTGCGCCTGTCGCGGCCGTATGGTGAAGACCGGCCGTTATTGATGGCCCAGGAACAGGACCTGCGCGCCCGCATCCGGCGTGCCGAGCCCTTCGATCTGGTGATGGTCGAGGGCTATCGGACCCAGGAGCAGGTCAGTGAGCATTACCCGCTGGCCCGGGTTCATCTGCACCCAAGCCCCTTTAGCGCGTTGACTGCGTTGGCGTTCGGCCAGGCCGATCTGTACCTGGGTAATGGCTTGGCCGCACGCTATGTGCTGGGGCGCAGTCAGTTGAGCGGGATCGAGGAAATCGGCCATGCCGCCTTGCCGCGCCAGGCCATCGGCTTTGCCATGCTTGAAGCTGACTCGCCCTTGCCACATTTGGTCGATACCGGCCTGGCAGCGTTGTCCGAGCGCCAGCATGCACGTATCCGTGAACGCTGGAGCCCGGTGTCGGCCAACGCGCACAAGGCCCAACCGCTACAACTGAACGAGCGCGAGCTGCGTTGGCTGAACGAAAACCCATCGGTCAAGGTGTTGCTCGACGAGCACTTGCTGCCGTTGAGCTACCGCGATAGCAAAGCGCAGTGGCGCGGCTTGAGCCTGGATATCCTGCAGTTGATCAGCCGGCGTACCGGCCTGCGCTTTGAAGTGGAGGCCGGTGGCAGCGTTGCGCGCATGCTCGAGCAGGTGCGCCAGGGCCAGGCGCAGTTGATCGCCGGCATTCCCCGCAGTGCTGCGCTTGAGCAGTACCTAGGGTTTAGCCGGGCCTATCTCAGTGCTTCGCGGGTGCTGGTTACCCGTGACGATCCGCGCGCGCCGAGCAATCTCGCGCAGTTGACTGGAAGGCCGTTGGCAGCGGTGTGGGGTAGCGATGTGCTGGAGGAACTCAAACAGCACTATCCGTTGGTCGAGCCGCTGATCGTGCCCGGTCCGGTAGCGGCGTTGCAGGCGGTGGCTCGTGGCCAGGCGGCAGCCGCGGTGCTGACGCTCGATGATGCGCGTCCGCTGATTGCCCGTTGGTATCCGGGGCGCTTGCGCATCAGTGCCAGCTTGCCGATGTCGCCGGCGCATTTTGCCCTGGCCAGCGCCCGAGGTTCAGTGGAGTTGCAGGGCATCCTCAACAAGGCCTTGCTCAGCCTAGCGCCGCGTGAGACTGACGTACTGGTGCGGCGCTGGCGCAATCCGATGATCGTCGCCGACGGCGTCTGGCCCCGCTATCGCGGCAAGATCCTGCTTGGCTTCAGCCTGGCGCTGGTGTTGCTGTTGCTGGCGCTGATGTGGATTCGCTACCTGCGCCGCCTGCAAGTTCAGCTGCGTCGAGCCACCCGCCAGGCCGATGCGGCCAACCAGGCCAAGACGCGCTTTCTGACCACCATGAGCCATGAAATCCGCACCCCGCTGCACGCGGTGCTGGGCATGCTCGAGCTGGCCCAGCACAAGGCTGAACAAGGTGTGCTCGACCGCCTGGCGATCGAAGTGGCAACCGATGCTGCGCGCGGTTTGCTGGAGCTGATCGGCGATATTCTCGACATTACCCGTATCGAGGCGGGTCATCTGCACCTGGCGCCACAGCGGGTGTGTCTGCGCGAGCAGGTGGCGCGGGTGGTGCAGTTGTTCGAGCAGCAAGCGCGTGGCAAGGGCCTGGAGTTGCGCTTGCAGATGCATGGCGAGGTGGATGCGCAGGTGATGCTTGATCCGCTGCGCTTCAAGCAGGTGCTGGCCAACCTCTTGAGCAATGCCATCAAATTCACCCGCCAAGGCTATGTGGCGGTCAGCCTCAACGCCGTGCCGCGAGATGGCCGGCTGGCGGTGCAAGTGCAGATCAAGGATACCGGGGTCGGTATTGCCGAGGCCGAGTTGGCCGGGCTCGGCCAGCCGTTTCGCCAGGCCAGCAACCAGCAACAGTCGCCGCGTTGTAGTGCCGGCTTGGGTCTTGGCATCAGTCGTAGCCTGTGCGAGATGATGGGCGGGCGCCTACGCCTGCGCAGCGTGTTGGGCCAGGGCACCGAGGTGGATATCCGCTTGAGCCTGGCAGTGCTGCCCGCCGAGCCCACTCTGGACACACCGGTGCTGCTGTTTCCCGCCGACAGCGAGCGCCTGCGGGTGCTGGTGGTCGACGACTATCCGGCCAACCGGCTATTGCTGGCCCAGCAGCTGGACTACCTCGGCCACCAGGCGCGGGTCGCCGAAGATGGCGCCCAGGCGCTGCGCCTGTGGCTCAAGGAACACTTCGACGTGGTGATCAGTGACTGCAACATGCCGCGGCTCAACGGCCATGCCCTGGCCCGAGCGATTCGCGAGCATGAGCGGCGCAGTCGCAGGCCGGCATGCCGCCTGATCGGCCTGACGGCCAACGCTCAGGAGCAAGAACGCCGGCGCTGCCAAGCGGCAGGCATGGACGATTGTCTGTTCAAACCCTTGGGGCTGGAAGAACTGCTGCAAGCCCTGGCCAGTTGCCGGGCCAATACCAGCGATGAAGATGCCTTGATGTTGGATATGGACCATCTACAACGTTTGGTGGGCAAGGATGAAGCGGCGCTGAAGGCGTTACTTGGTGATTTGCGCGCCAGTAACCGCGAAGACCTGCAACGCCTGGAGCGGGTCGCGGAAGATACCTTGGAGTTGGCGCAACTTGCCCATCGGGTCAAGGGCGGCGCGCGAATCGCCCGTGTCCTGCACCTGGTGGCGCTGTGCGAGCGGGTCGAGCAGAGTTGTGCTAGCCGGCCGTTGGCCCGTGAGCGCTTGAGCACCGATGTACAGGCGCTGCGCCAGGCCATGCAACACCTTGAGCGGCAACTGGATAACCAGGCCGCTCGCAGTGTCTGAGAGGACGGCCCCCTGGCTGGCGGCCAGGGGGCGGGGTCATATCATGCCAAGCAACAACAACACCAGCAGGATCACCAGCACCACGCCAATGATGCCGGATGGGCCATAGCCCCAGCTGCGCGAGTGTGGGAAGACGGGTAAGCCACCAATCAACAGCAGGATCAGGATGATGATGAGGATCGTGGTCATGGGCAGAATCCTTGCGTTGTTCTAGGGGAAGGGGCCTAGGAATGCTGGCCGCTTACAATTCCGACCTGCGCCGCTTGGCAAAGATTCAATTGGCGTTGCGGGCAGTGGATTTTGTGGTGTCAGTACTGGCTCTATCGCGGGGCAAGCCCGCTCCCACGAGGATCGTGCCCAACACAGGCGCGGCCATGCCGGCCCATTCAGCAGCCTGATAGCGCACCAACTCGATGCAGGCCTTGGCTAGACTCGGCCCATTGCCCACAGAACAAGGCCTGCACCATGCACAACCGAATGATGATCACTGGCGCAGGCTCCGGCCTTGGCCGCGAGATCGCCCTGCGCTGGGCGCGCGAGGGCTGGCGCCTGGCCCTGGCCGATGTCAACGATGCCGGCCTGCGCGAAACCCTCGAGCGGGTACGCGCCGCAGGCGGCGATGGTTTCACCCAGCGCTGCGATGTGCGCGACTACAGCCAGCTGACTGCCCTGGCCCAGGCCTGCGAAGAGAAGTTCGCCGGCATCGATGTGATCGTCAACAACGCCGGGGTCGCCTCGGGCGGGTTCTTCGCCGAGCTGTCGCTGGAAGACTGGGACTGGCAGATCGCGGTCAACCTGATGGGCGTGGTCAAGGGCTGCAAGGCGTTCTTGCCGCTGCTTGAACGCAGCAAGGGGCGGATCGTCAACATCGCCTCGATGGCGGCGCTGATGCAGGGGCCGGGGATGAGCAACTACAACGTGGCCAAGGCCGGCGTGCTGGCGTTGTCGGAGAGCCTGCTGGTCGAGTTGCGCCAGCTGGAAGTGGCGGTGCATGTGGTGTGTCCATCGTTCTTCCAGACCAACCTGCTCGACTCGTTCCGCGGGCCGAACCCGGCAATGAAGGCGCAGGTGGGCAAGTTGTTGCAGGGCTCGCCGATCAGTGCGGCGGATATCGCCGAGTACATGCATGAGCGGATTGGCGCTGGCGAGTTTCTGATTCTGCCGCATGAGGCCGGGCGTGAGGCGTGGAAGCTCAAGTGCCAGGCGCCAGAGCGGCTGTATGACGAGATGGCCGAGATGGCGGTGAAGATGCGTGCCAAGGCGGGGAGTCGGGGCTAGCGTGTCCTGTAGGCGCGGCGGTGCGCCGCTGCGAATTGCCCGCGAAGAGGCCATCACTGTCACCCTGTTATTGCAGATCAATCAGGTATCCTAGACGCCTTTTACATGGCCTAAGGGAGCCTGGCGTGATCAACTACTTCTGGTTCTTCCTGGCCGCTCTGTTCGAGATCGGTGGCTGCTACGCCTTCTACCTGTGGCTACGCCTGGGCAAGAGTGCGTGGTGGATCGTACCGGCGCTGCTCAGCCTGACCGTGTTCGGCCTGATCCTCACCCGCGTCGAGGCCGCCTACGCGGGCCGCGCCTATGCAGCCTATGGTGGCATCTATATCGTTTCGTCTTTGCTCTGGCTGGCCCTGGTAGAGCGTATACGGCCGCTGGGCAGCGACTGGCTCGGTGCGCTGCTGTGCGTGCTCGGCGCAACCATCATCGTCTTCGGGCCACGCTTGCAGCAGGGTTAAAGCCAGGTATTTCTGTAGGGCGAATTACCTTTGCTGGTAGGACTCGTCTCTTTCGCTGGCGCAATATTGTGTAGCCCGATAGACCTGAAGCAGGCTCCGGTTTTCCCTTAGCGGCGAGGATCGGAGCATGCTGGTAATTGGACGCGATGTTGGCGAAGTCATCACCGTCGGCGATGACATCGAGATCAAGGTGATGGCGGTGGGCAACGGGCTGGTGCGCTTTGGCATCAGCGCGCCGCGTGAAGTGCCGGTGCACCGCAGCGAGGTGTACAAGCGGATCAAGGCGCAGGAGAAACAGCAGCGGGACATGTAAGCGGGGCTGCACGGGGCAACCCCGGTTGATCACTCGAGCAGTTCCCTGGGCACTTCATGCTTGGCCAGCAGCTGGCACTGTTGGCTGTCCAAGTCGAACAGAATGAACGCCTGACCCTTGGCCAGAGCCTGGCGTACGCGCAGCACGCGGGTCTCCAGGGGCGTGTCATCGCCATTGTCGGTGCCTTCGCGTGTGACGAAGTCTTCGATCAGGCGGGTCAGGGTTTCGGCTTCGAGTTGGTCGTAGGGGATCAGCATACGCAGGGACGGTCTGTAGTCGGGAGTGGCCCCATGCTACGCGAAACCCGCCCCCTGCGTGTAGGCATCAGCTCTTGTTGCCGACCAGGCTGTCCACGGCCGGCACGCGGGTATCGCTCTCCATTTGCGCATCATGCTCCAGCTGGTGACTGAAGCGTTCGAGCGAAGCGCTGGCCGGGTTGGAATCGCTGGCAAATACCGGCGGGCTGAGCAGGTAACCGGCCAGCAGCCGGCTGAGGGTCGACAGGCTGTCGATATGGGTGCGCTCGTAGCCATGGGTAGCATCGCAGCCAAAAGCTACCAGCGCGGTGCGGATATCATGACCGGCGGTGACGGCCGAATGCGCATCGCTGAAGTAGTAGCGGAACAGGTCGCGGCGCACCGGCAGGTCTTGATCACCTGCCAGTTTCAGCAGGTGGCGCGACAGGTGGTAGTCGTAGGGGCCAGAGGAGTCCTGCATGGCCACGCTCACCGCGTGTTCGCTGGAGGCCTGCCCAGGTGCTACCGGGGCGATGTCGATGCCGACGAACTCGCTGACATCCCACGGCAATGCGCCGGCCGCGCCGGAGCCGGTTTCTTCGGTGATGGTGAACAGCGGGTGACAGTCGATCGGCGGCTGCTGGCCACTTTCCACCACTGCCTTGAGTGCGGCAAGCAACGCCGCTACGCCGGCTTTGTCATCCAGGTGGCGGGCGCTGATATGGCCGCTCTCGGTGAACTCCGGCAGCGGATCGAAGGCGACGAAATCACCAATCGAGATGCCCAGCGTCTCGCAGTCGGCGCGGGTTGCGCAGTAGGCGTCCAGGCGCACTTCGACGTGATCCCAGCTGATCGGCATCTGGTCGATCGCGGTATTGAAGGCGTGCCCGCTGGCCATCAGCGGCAGCACACTGCCGCGCAGTACACCGGTGTCGGTGAACACGCTGACCCGGCTGCCTTCGGCAAAGCGGCTCGACCAGCAACCGACCGGGGCCAGGGCCAGGCGGCCGTTGTCTTGCAGTTGGCGCACGCTGGCGCCGATGGTGTCCAGGTGGGCCGAGACGGCGCGGTCGGGCGAGCTTTGGCGGCCCTTGAGGGTGGCGCGGATGGTGCCGCGGCGGGTCAGTTCGAAGGGGATACCCAGTTCATCCAGGCGTTCGGCGACATAGCGCACGATGGTGTCGGTGAAGCCGGTCGGGCTGGGGATGGCGAGCATCTCCAGCAGGACGCGTTTGAGGTATTCCAAATCCGGTTCGGGGTGGTGTTTGGACATGTGCACTCCTCGGCGGGTGGGTGGTTGTGCTGGCGGGCCTCATCGCGGGGCAAGCCCGCTCCCACGTTGACTGCTTTACCTCAAAAGAGAGCACAGCGTGGGAGCGGGCTTGCCCCGCGATGAGGCCCACCAGGACACCATCATTCAGGCAGGCGACCGGCTATGGGGAAACAGCAGGTCGACAAATCGTTCAGCGGTCGGTTGCGGCTCGTGGTTGGCCAGCCCGACCCGTTCGTTGGCCTCGATAATCACGTAGTCAGGCTGCTCGGCGTCGCGCACCATCAGGTCCAGGCCCACCACCGGGATATCCAGCGCCCGTGCCGCACGCACGGCAGCATCGGCCAGGATCGGGTGCAGGCGCTCGGTGACATCTTCCAGGGTGCCACCGGTATGCAGGTTGGCCGCGCGGCGCACCGCCAGGCGCTGCCCAGCATGCAGGATGTCGCTGTATTGCAGCCCGGCAGCGCGCACCGTGCGCTCGGTTTCCTCGTCCAGCGGGATACGGCTCTCACCCCCGGTTGCGGCTTGGCGACGACGGCTCTGCGCCTCGATCAGCGCCTTGACGCTGTGCTTGCCATCGCCGATCACCTGGGCCGGATGGCGAATCGCGGCGGCGACCACTTCATGGCCAATCACCACGATGCGCAGGTCGAAACCTGGGTGATAGCTTTCCAGCAGCACCCGGCTGTCGAACCGCCGCGCCTGCTCGACCGCCTGGCTGATCTCTTCCAGGGTGGTCAGGTTGACCGCCACGCCCTGGCCCTGTTCGCCATCTACCGGCTTGACCACCACCGCGCCATGCTCTTCGAGAAACGCCAGGTTGTCGTCGGCATTGCCCGCCAGTTGCTGCACCGGCACTTGCAGCCCGGCATTGTGCAGGGCGTGCTGAGTCAGGCGCTTGTCCTGGCAAAGGGTCATGCTCACGGCGCTGGTCAAGTCGCTGAGCGACTCCCGGCAGCGCACCCGGCGCCCACCAAGGCTGAGGGTGAACAGGCCGGCAGCGGCGTCATCGACCTGCACCTCGATGCCGCGACGAAAGGCCTCGTCGACGATGATTCGCGCATACGGGTTGAGCCCAGCCTCGGGGCCGGGGCCAAGGAACAGCGGCTGGTTGATGCCATTTTTGCGCTTGACCGCGAAGGTGGGCAGGTTGCGAAAGCCAAGCTTCTTGTACAGGCGCTTGGCCTGGCGATTGTCGTGCATGACCGACAGATCGAGGTAGGCCAGCTCACGGCTCATGAAGTGCTCGATCAAATGCCGCACTAGCACTTCGCCGACGCCGGGGCGGCTGCAGTGCGGATCGACCGCCAGGCACCACAGGCTACAGCCGTGCTCCGGGTCATCGAACGCCTTGCTGTGATTCAGGCCCATGACGCTGCCGATCACTGCCCCGGTGTCTTCGTCTTCGGCCAGCCAGTAGACCGGACCGCCCTGGTGGCGCGGGGTGAGCAGCTCGGCGTTGACCGGCAGCATGGCGCGGGTCTGGTACAGGCTGTTGATCGCCTGCCAGTCGGCCTCGGTCTGCGCCCGCCGGATACGAAAACCGCGAAATACCCGCTGCGCCGGGCGGTAGTCGGTGAACCACAGGCGCAGGGTGTCGGACGGATCGAGAAACAGTTGCTGCGGCGCATGCGCCAACACCTGCTGCGGCGCCGCCACGTACAGGGCGATATCACGCTCGCCGGGAGCCTCTTCAAGCAGCGCTTCGGCCAGCTCGCTGGGGTCTGGGTAGGTATGCCCGATCAGCAATCGGCCCCAGCCGCAATGCACCGCGCGTGGCTGGTTGTGCGGTTCGCTACCGTCACCGGCCAGGCGCGCTTGCAGGCGCTCGTAGGAGGGCGCCTGGCCGCGTAGCAGGCGCTGGCCATAGGCGATTTCGTGGGCTTTCATCGATCAGATTCCTTGTTCGCTGAGCCACAGGTTCAGGGCCGCCAGCTGCCACAGCTTGGAGCCGCGCAGGGGCGTGAGCTGGCCGTGCGGATTGCTCAGCAGCTTGTCGATCATCGCCGGGTTGAACAGGCCACGGTCCTGGCTTGGGTCGGTCAGCAACTGGCGCACCCAATCGAGGGTCGCGCCTTCCAGGTGCTTGAGGCCCGGGACCGGGAAGTAGCCCTTCTTGCGGTCGATCACCTCATGAGGGATGACCCGGCGCGCCGCCGACTTGAGCACCTGCTTGCCGCCATCTGGCAGCTTGAAGCGTGCTGGAATGCGCGCCGACAGTTCGGCCAGGCGATAGTCGAGGAATGGCGTACGCGCCTCCAGGCCCCAGGCCATGGTCATGTTGTCGACGCGTTTGACCGGATCGTCGACCAGCATCACCGTGCTGTCCAGGCGCAGCGCCTTGTCTACTGCATCGGGAGCGCCGGGGCGGGCGAAGTGCTCGCGGACGAACTCGCCTGCGGCATCGGTCTCCAGCAGCCACGGCGCTTGTACCGTGTCGCGGTACTCGGCGTGGCTGCGGTCGAAGAATGCCTCACGGTAGGCTGCGTACGGGTCTTCGGCACCATCGACCTGCGGGTACCAGTGATAGCCGGCGAACAGTTCATCTGCACCCTGGCCGCTTTGCACGCCCTTGCAGTGCTTGGCTACTTCGCGCGAGAGCAGGTAGAAAGCGATGCAGTCATGGCTGACCATCGGCTCGCTCATGGCGCGGAACGCGGCCGGCAACTGCTCGATGATCTCGCGCTCATCGATGCGCAGTTGGTGATGGCGGGTGCCGTAGTGACGGGCGATCAGGTCGGAGTACTGGAACTCATCACCGCGCTCGCCGCCGGCATCCTCAAAGCCGATGGAGAAGGTCGACAGATCGTCCACGCCAACCTCGCGCAGCAGGCCGACCAGCAGGCTCGAATCGACCCCGCCAGAGAGCAGCACGCCAACGTCGACCGCTGCCCGTTGGCGGATCGCCACGGCGTCGCGGGTGGCGTCGAGTACGCGGGTGGTCCAGTCTTCGAGGTCGAGCTTGTGCTCGTCCGGGTTAGGCCCGTATTGCAGCTGCCACCAGGTCTGGCGCTCGACTTCGCCGTGCCGGTCGATGCGCATCCAGGTGCCGGGTTCGAGCTTTTGCACGTTGGCCAGCAGGGTGCGCGGCGCGGGAACCACGGCGTGGAAATTAAGGTAGTGGTTGAGTGCGACCGGGTCGATCATCGGGTCGATATCGCCGCCCTTGAGCAGTGCCGGCAAGGTCGAGGCGAAGCGCAGGCGCTCGCCATTGCGCGACAGGTACAGCGGCTTGACGCCGAGGCGGTCGCGGGCGAGGAATAGGCGCTGGTTGTCGCGCTCCCAGATGGCCAGGGCGAACATGCCGTTGAGCTTGGGCAGCAAGGCTGCGCCCCAGGCGTGATAGCCCTTGAGCAGCACCTCGGTGTCGCCGTCGGACCAGAAGGTGTAGCCCAGCGCTTGCAGCTCCTGGCGCAGTTCGGGGAAGTTGTAGATGGCGCCGTTGAACGCCAGCGACAGGCCGAGGTTGTTGTCGACCATCGGTTGGGCTGAGCCATCGGACAGGTCCATGATCTTCAGCCGGCGGTGGCCGAGGGCGATCGGGCCCTGGCTATGGAAGCCCCAGGCATCCGGGCCACGCGGCGCCAGATGATGGGTGATGCGCTCGACCGCGGCGAGGTCCGCCGGGCGCGGGGCTTGGTTGATCGGGGTGAAGCGTAACTCTCCTGCTAATCCGCACATAAGTCCTTACCGGTTTTGCCGTTGGGGAGGGGTGCCCAAAAGTAGGGCACTTAGGAACTGACCTGTGCGGTTTGTGAGAGTTTTAGATCAATCTGTTATATGGGTGGGCGGTATTGGGGCCGCTTTGCGGCGCAGCAGCCCCAAAAATCTATGCCTTGCCGCGAATCAAGGCGCGCAAGCCAAATCGGTTCGGATGACAGGCTTCGGCCACCGCCCGAGGCACCGGCAACGGCTCGCCACACACCCAAGCAGCGACCATCTCGCCGCTCAAGGGCGCTGTGATCAACCCCCGCGAGCCATGCCCACTGTTCACATACAGCCCCTCCAGCCAAGGACATTCCACCGCCGGCAGTTGCCGCGCATCCTTGCGCAACATGGCATACGCTTGCGCGAACGCCTGCGCATCGGCCAGCGGCCCGACAATCGGCAAATAATCCGGGCTGGTACACCTGAACGCCGCACGACCTTGTAGCGCTGCCGGATCCATCCCGGCCGTGCCCAGCCGCTGCGCCAGGTCAGTGGAAATCTCATCTAGCAACGTCAAGTTGCCCTGGTGCTCGGCAGTGCTCGGCGTCAGGTCTTCATTATGAAAATCAAAGCTGGCGCCCAGGGTGTGCTCATCCCCGCGCACCGGTGCTACATACCCTTCTGCACAGACCACGGTACTCAGCTCACGGCTACTCGCGGTGGCCGGCAAACGGGTGATCTGCCCGCGGATGCGCTTGAGCGGCAGGTCGGCGCAGGGGGCAAAGCGGCGCACATCTGCCGCGCCCGCCAACACCACCAGTGGCGCGCTGGCCAGCAGCTGTTCGCCGTCCCAGGCGTGCCAAAGCCCATCGACCTTACGCAGTTCGATAACGTTCTGGTGCGTCAGCAACTGAATCAACGGATGCTGCAATTGCGCAGTGCACAGCGCGGGTGGGTGAACCCAGCCACCCTCGGGATAGAACAAGCCGCCGCAGGCCAATTGCACCCCGGCAACGGCCTCAGCCTGAGCCCGATCGAGCGAGTGCAGCAGGCTGCTGTCGAAGGCCGCTGCCAGCTTGGCCTGGCGTTCGGACTCCTTCGCATCGAAGGCCAGTTGCAACACGCCACAGCCATCCCAGTCCTGGCCGCGCTGCAACCGTTCGAGCCAGCGACGGGTGTAGCCGAAACCCGCCAGGATCATCTGCGACAGAGCAGTGCCATGGGCCGACAACTTCAGGTACAGGACACCTTGGGGATTGCCTGAGGCTTCCTGCGCCGGGGCTTGATGGCGCTCCAGCACACTGACCTGCCAGCCACGCGCGGCGAGGCTGGCAGCCGTGGCGCTACCGGCCAGGCCGGCGCCAATCACCAGGGCCCGGCGGGGCCCTTCGAGCGCAGGTGGGCGGGCGTACCAGGGCGCTACCTTCGCGCTGGCTTGGCCAGTGAACTGGCCATGCATCACCTCCCACTTTTTACCCAGCCCTGGCACTTTCTTCATGCTGAACCCGGCTTCGATCAGCCCGCGGCGAACCCAGCCGGTGGTGGTGAAGGTGCCTAGGGTGGTGGCCGGATGCGACAGGCGCGCAAGCTGGGCAAACAGCGCTGGGGTCCACATGTCGGGGTTTTTCGCCGGCGCGAAACCGTCAAGGAACCAGGCGTCGATCTGGGCATCGAGGTGCGGCAGTTGCTCGAGCACGTCACCGATCATCAGCGTCAGGGTGACCCGGCCGCCGTCGAAACTGAACTGCTGGAAACCCTGGTGCACGGCGACGTACTGCTCCAGTAACGGTTGCCAGTAAGGCGCCAGATCCGGCCATAACTGCACGGCGCGGCTCAGATCGTCGTAGCTCAGCGGGTACTTCTCGACGCTGACGAAGTGCAGCCGCGCCTGGGCAGGGGCTTGCTCGGCGAACAGCTGCCAGGCGCAGAAGAAGTTCATCCCGGTGCCAAAACCGGTTTCGCCGATGACCATGCAGCTGTGCGCGGCCAATGCCGCGAAGCGCTCGCGCAGGCGATTGCCTTCGATGAACACGTACTGGGTCTCGTTGACGCCCTCGTTGATCGAGAAATACACGTCGTCGTAGTGCCGCGAATGCGGGCGGCCCTGGTCGTCCCAATCGATCTGGGCATGGCGGGGGAGGTGGGTGTCGGGCATGGTCGAATTCAGCTTCAAGTTGCAAGCGACAAGCTGCAAGAAAAAGCAGATGGTGGCACGGTTCGGTTTTTCTTGCAGCTGGTCGCTTGCAACTTGTAGCTGCGTTTCCGCTAGTCTTGTCATTCCATTGAAGGAGCCAGGCAAAGCCATGTTCGAATCTGCGGAAATCGGTCACAGCATCGACAAGGAGACCTTTGAAGCCGAAGTGCCCGCCCTGCGCGAGGCACTGCTCGAGGCTCAGTACGAACTCAAGCAGCAGTCGCGCTTTCCGGTAATTGTGCTGATCAACGGCATCGAGGGCGCCGGCAAGGGCGAGACGGTCAAGCTGCTCAACGAGTGGATGGACCCGCGCCTGATCGATGTGCTGACCTTCGATCAGCAGACCGACGAGGAACTGGCCCGGCCGCCGGCGTGGCGCTATTGGCGCGCACTGCCGCCCAAGGGGCGGATGGGGGTGTTCTTCGGCAACTGGTACAGCCAGATGATCCAGGGCCGGGTGCATGGCCAGTTCAAGGATGCCGTGCTCGACCAAGCCATCGCTGGCGCCGAGCGGCTGGAGCAGATGCTTTGCGATGAAGGCGCGCTGATCATCAAGTTCTGGTTCCACCTGTCCAAGAAGCAGATGAAAGCGCGCCTCAAGGCCTTGCGCGACGACCCGCTGCACAGCTGGCGGATCAGCCCGCTGGACTGGCAGCAGTCGCAAACCTACGACCGCTTCGTGCGCTTCGGCGAGCGGGTGCTGCGCCGCACCAGCCGCGACTTTGCCCCCTGGCATGTGATCGAAGGCTCCGACCCTCACTACCGCAGCCTGGCCGTGGGGCGCATCTTGCTCGAAAGCCTGCAAGCGGCGCTGGCGGTCGACCCCAAGGCCAAGCACAAGAGCAACGTCGCACCGCTTGGGCGCAGTATCGACAACCTCAACCTGATCGGCGCGCTGGACATGACCCAGCGCCTGGACAAGAAGGACTACCAGGAACAGTTGGTCACCGAACAAGCACGCCTGGCCGGGCTGCTGCGTGACAAGCACATGCGTCGGCATGCGTTGGTGGCAGTGTTCGAAGGTAACGACGCGGCGGGCAAGGGTGGGGCGATTCGCCGAGTAGCGGCGGCGCTCGACCCGCGCCAGTACCGCATCGTGCCGATTGCCGCGCCGACCGAGGAAGAGCGCGCCCAGCCGTATCTGTGGCGGTTCTGGCGGCATGTTCCGGCGCGCGGCAAGTTCACCATCTTCGATCGCTCCTGGTATGGGCGGGTATTGGTCGAGCGGGTCGAGGGCTTCTGCAGCCCAGCTGACTGGATGCGCGCCTACAGCGAGATCAACGACTTCGAAGAGCAGTTGAGCAACGCTGGCGTGGTAGTGGTCAAGTTCTGGCTGGCGATCGACCAGCAGACCCAGTTGCAGCGCTTCGAAGAGCGCGAGCAGATCCCGTTCAAGCGCTACAAGATCACCGAGGAAGACTGGCGCAACCGCGACAAGTGGGATGTGTATACCGAGGCGGTGGGCGATATGGTCGACCGCACCAGTACCGAGATCGCGCCCTGGACGCTGGTCGAGGCCAATGACAAGCGCTGGGCGCGGGTCAAGGTGCTGCGCACCATCAATGATGCGTTGGAGGCGGCGTTCGCCAAGGACAAGAAGTGATGGTTTCAGCGCTGGCCTCATCGCGGGGCAAGCCCGCTCCCACGCTGACGACCTCGGCAACGTGACATCGCGTGGGAGCGGGCGTGCCCCGCGATGAGGCCGGCACGAGGAGCCATGCCCTGCGGGAATGACCTGATGAATTCTTTTCCCGCCACTTTCCCCCAGCCACGTACTCCAAGCCCTTAGAATCCACAGACCCGAACCAAGGGCTTGAACGAGGACGCTATGCATATCACTTCCGGACGCTGGGTCCATGGCCTGCTGTTGGCACTATTGACCGCGCTGCTCTGGGGCATCTTGCCGATCAAGCTCAAGCAAGTCCTGCAGGTCATGGATCCGGTGACCGTCACCTGGTATCGCCTGCTGGTCTCAGGCGGCCTGCTGTTCGCCTGGCTTGCGGCCAATCGACGGCTGCCAACCTTTGCAGGCATGGGGCGCAAGCGTCTGGGCCTGGTGGGCGTGGCCATCTGCGGCCTGCTGGGGAACTACGTGCTGTACCTGATCGGGCTGAAGCTGCTCAGCCCCGGCACCGCGCAACTGGTGGTGCAACTTGGCCCGGTGCTGCTGCTGGTGGCCAGCGTGTTCGTCTTCAAAGAGCGTTTCAGCCTGGGGCAGGGCTTGGGTCTGCTGGTGTTGCTGATGGGCTTTGGCTTGTTTTTCAATCAGCGCCTGGAAGAACTGCTGACCTCGCTGGGTGCCTACACCACTGGGGTACTGACCATTTTGCTGGCGACCAGCATCTGGGTGTTCTATGCCCTGAGCCAGAAGCAGTTGCTCACCGTGTGGAACTCGCAGCAAGTGATGATGGTGATCTACCTGGGCTGCGCCGGCTTGCTGATGCCCTGGGTGCATCCGCTGGAGGCGCAGCAGTTGAGCCCGTTGCAGGGTTGGCTGTTGTTGGCCTGCTGCCTGAACACCCTGGTGGCCTACGGCGCGTTTGCCGAGGCGTTGGCCCACTGGGAAGCCTCGCGGGTGAGTGCGACCCTGGCCTTGACGCCGTTGGTGACCTTCGTTGCCGTGGCGCTGGCGGCGTGGTTGTGGCCGGATTATGTGCATGCCGAGGACATCAATGCCCTGGGTTATGTGGGCGCGGTGACGGTGGTGGCGGGGTCGGCGATGGTCGCCCTGGGGCCGTCGTTGGTGGCCGGCTGGCGGGCACGGCGGGCGCGTTTGGCTCAGGTGCATTGATCGCCTCGGCCGGCGCTATCGCGGGGCAAGTCCGCTCCCACGTG
>NZ_JBICKL010000024.1:0-419 GCF_043104195.1 Pseudomonas sp. xss_2 | reverse complement strand
TGCGGTAGTCCGGGATGTGGTTGGAGCACAGCGCGGCCAGGCCTTCGACGTCGTTGCGCCAGTCGCGGTGCAGCTCGCAGGCCACCCCGAACCAGGTCATCAGCTGGGCGCCAGCACGGCTCATGCGGTCGTGGGCGGCGTCGCGGGTCATCTCGTTGAAGGTGCCGGAGGCATCGGTCACCACGAACACTTCGAACTCTTCTTCCAGGGCCGCCAGCGCTGGGAAGGCCACGCACACTTCAGTCACCACACCGGCGATGATCAGCTGCTTCTTGCCAGTGGCCTTGACTGCCTTGACGAAGTCTTCGTTGTCCCAGGCGTTGATCTGGCCTGGGCGGGCGATGTACGGCGCATCCGGGAACAGCGCTTTCAGCTCCGGCACCAGCGGGCCGTTGGGGCCTTGCTCGAAGCTGGTGGTG
>NZ_JBICKL010000023.1:0-130552 GCF_043104195.1 Pseudomonas sp. xss_2 | reverse complement strand
CGCGTGGTAGCGGGCTTGCCCCGCGATGTATTTCACAGGCTTGGGCGCATCGACAGGTCTATGAGTTTGGCTTGCCCATAACCATAGAAATCTCCCACGTGGTCAGGTTTGCGCGTGGGAGCGGGCTTGCCCCGCGATGTATTTCACAGGCTTGGGCGCATCGACAGGTCTATGAGTTTGGCTTGCCCATAACCCTAGAATCTCCCACGTGGTCATGTATACGCGTGGGAGCGGGCTTGCCCCGCGATGCATTTCACAGGCTAAGGCGCATCGACAGGTCCACCGCCTTTACATCTTTGGTCATAGCGCCAATCGAGATGTAGTCCACACCCGTCTCGGCAATCACCCGCAGGGTGCTCTCGTTGACCCCGCCGCTGGCCTCGAGCTTGGCCTTGCCGGCATTGATGCGTACGGCTTCACGCATTTCATCCAGGCTCAGCTCATCGAGCATGACGATGTCGGCACCGGCCGCCAGCGCCTGACGCAGTTCATCCAGGCTTTCCACCTCGATCTCCACCGGCTTGCCTGGGGCGATGCGCTGCGCCGCCGCCACGGCCTCGGCCACCCCACCACTGGCGGCGATATGGTTTTCCTTGATCAGGAAGGCGTCGTACAAGCCGATGCGGTGGTTATCGCAACCGCCGCAGGTCACCGCGTACTTCTGGGCCAGACGCAGGCCAGGCAGGGTCTTGCGGGTATCGAGCAGGCGCACCTTAGTACCCTCGACCAAGCCCGCCAAGAAACGCGCCCGTGTCGCCACACCCGAGAGCATCTGCAAAAAATTCAACGCCGACCGTTCACCGCTGAGCAGCGAGCGCGCCGGGCCTTCGAGATGGAACAAGGGCTGATTGGCCTTGGCCTGCTCGCCATCGGCTACCTGCCAATGCACCGCCACCCGCGGATCGAGCTGACGAAATACCGCATCGACCCATGCGGTGCCGGCGATCGTGCAGTCCTCGCGGGTGATGATGGTCGCCTTGGCCAGGCGCTCCGCCGGGATCAGCTGGGCGGTAATGTCGCCACTGCCGATGTCTTCGAGCAGTGCGCGACGCACGTTGGCTTCGATTTCGGCAGTCAGGTCGGCAAGGCGTAGGTTCGGCATGGTCGGCTCCACAAGCTAGATGCCGGCGATTATAGGGCAGGGGGCTGGTGTGTACAGCCGTCCGCAGTCTGACCTTTGGTCAGGGCGGCTGAGCAATCTGGGCAAATCGCGGTCATTTACCGAGCTGAGGCGAGAGCGCGCTGGTAGCTGTAAGATTTTTTGTCGATAATAGCGCCCAGTATTTGGCGTCATGACTTTGACGATTTTCCTGCAAGGAGTACGGGATGCATAAAGAAGGCAAGGTGGTGCCCCTGGCGGCGGCCATCGACAAAGGCGTGCGTGCGCCCTTGCCCTGTCTTCCGATCCTGCTACTCCAGGTGCGCGACAAGGCCGCGCTGCACCTGCGCCAGGGCCTGCAGGCGTTGTTCGACAATGCTGACGATACGCTGTTCGAAATGGCCGACAAGGCCGTCGAACGTTGCGATCAGAACCTTTATTTCGAAGCCATGCGCGATCTACGCCTCAAGCGCAAGAGCATCGAACGCGCATTCCTCGACAGCTTCTATCAAGCATTTGCCCAGATGGGCCAACCCGACCCCTTGCCCTATCTTGGCGTTAGCGACTTCATGCGCAATACGCTGCAGCTGGAGCGCGCTGCGGCTATTCAGACCATGCTCGACCGGGTGTTGTCGCGCGAGGGCTTTGCCCTCGGTCAGCTGGGCCTGCGCTTTCAGGCGTTACTTGATCAGGCACTGGATGAGCCGCGTAATCCGTTGGGGCCGGAAGCCTTGTGTGGGTACTTTCTCGACGCCGGGCGCAGCCTGGGAGTAGGCCCCAAGGTCAAACTGATCTTGCTCAAACTGTTCGAGCGTTACGTGCTGCGCGACCTTGACCTGTTGTATGGCGAGGCCAATCAGTTGCTCGCCGCTGGCGGTATCTTGCCGGAGCTCAAGGCTGCGCCGCGCCGCCGCGCAGAAGACCGACGCCTGGCTGACCGACGTGTCCCAGATTGTCTGGCAGCTGGCGCCGAAACTGATGCAGATAGCGCTGGCCAAGCCTACTTCGCCTCGCTGCAAGCGCTCTTGGCGCCAGTGCGAGGCCGCGTCGCACCGCGGTTGCAAAGCCTGGCTGCCGCCCAGCCAATCAGTACCGCCGACCTGTTGCGCCTGCTGTCGCACCTGCAAAATTATGTGCCGGCCACCGGTGAGCCGGATGACTTCCATCTGGGCCAGCAGCTTGAGCAGTTGCTGCTGCGGGTCAGCGTACGCAGCGGCAGCCGTCGGCGCATCTCCAGTGCCGATGAAGACTTGATCAATCTGGTCGGTCTGCTGTTCGACTTCATCCAGGCCGATGCCAATCTGCCGGCCAATTTACGCGCCCTGATTGGCCGCCTGCACATACCGCTGCTCAAGGTGGCGCTGCTCGACAAAGGCCTGTTCAGCCGCGCCAATCATCCGGCCCGACGCCTGCTCAATGAAATCGCCGCCGCTGCGATTGGTTGGGAAGCTGACCCACAGGGTCCACGAGACAGCCTGCAATTGCGGGTCGAACGGATCGTCCAGCGCTTGCTCAACGACTTCAACGAGGATCCGCGGCTGTTTGCTGAGCTGCTCGAGGATTTCCTCGCGTTCAATCAGGATGAGCGGCGTCGCAACGAACTGCTCGAGCAACGCACCCGCGATGCTGAAGAAGGCCGTGCCCGTACCTTGCAGGCCCGTCAGCAGGTGCAGCAGGCACTGAATTTACGCCTGCACGGTCGCGTGCTGCCGCAGGTGGTGGTGCAGATGCTGGTGCAGTCCTGGAGCCAGGTTTTGCTGTTGGCCTGGCTCAAGCAGGGCGAAGCGGGTAGCGCTTGGCTCGACGGGCTGCAGACCATGGATGATTTGCTCGCCAGCATTGCCC
Source organism: Pseudomonas sp. xss_2 (assembly GCF_043104195.1). Taxonomy (NCBI): domain Bacteria; kingdom Pseudomonadati; phylum Pseudomonadota; class Gammaproteobacteria; order Pseudomonadales; family Pseudomonadaceae; genus Pseudomonas; species Pseudomonas sp. xss_2. The sequence goes on along the minus strand of NZ_JBICKL010000023.1, from coordinate 127,608 downwards.
CGCACCACGGCGAGCAGGCCTGCCAGCGATTGCTCCAGCAGGTGCCGGGGCTGCTCAAGGCGCTGCGCGAAGGCTTGGCCAGTGTGGCCCTGGACTCAGCGGCGGCGCGGGAGTTTTTCCTGCAACTGGAACAATTGCACCTGCACGCCTGTACCGAATCGCAGGAGGCTCGAACACCGGCAGCCGACCACGTACTAGTGGCGGATGAAATTGTCTTGGCGATTGCCGACGAGTCAGCCTGTGCTGGGGTGTTGCAGCCTGAGCAGCAAGAGGCAGAGAAGCAACTGGTTGAGCGTCTTCGCGTCGGCAGCTGGGTTGAAGTGCTCGATGACGATGAGCCACTGCGCTGCAAGCTGGTTGCCCGGATCGACAGCAGCGATCGCCTGGTGTTTGCCAATCGCACCGGCATGAAGGTGCGCGAATGGAACAGCAGCAGCCTGGCCCAGGCGCTGCGCCGAGGCGAAGTGCGCCTGATCGATGATGGCCTGCTGTTCGAGCGCGCGTTGGACGCGGTGCTCAGCCATCTGCGCAGCCAGCAGGCGCGCTGAAGGCGTGGCCGCAGCACAATCATTTACATGCAAGCGCGATTGTCAGGGGGCATACTGGGTGCCCTATACCTGGTGATATACAGGATCTGCTCAATGCAATTGGACCGTGCGACAGGCTGGTTTTCCGGCGTTACCCACTGCCCCTCGCCCAACTTCAATAGCCGCCCTGAGGGCGAGGCGATCTCCCTGCTGGTGATCCACAACATCAGCCTGCCGCCTGCCTGTTTCGGCACCGGCAAGGTCCAGCAATTTTTCCAGAACCAGCTAGACCCTGCCGAGCACCCCTACTTTCAAGACATCTGCCACCTCACGGTATCGGCGCATCTGTTCGTCGAGCGCGATGGCGCGGTGACTCAGTTCGTGTCGCTGCTCGACCGTGCCTGGCATGCCGGGGTATCGCGCTTCGAGGGCCGTGAAGGGTGTAACGATTTCTCGATCGGCATCGAACTGGAGGGGACCGACGAGTTGCCTTACACCGATGCCCAGTACGCCACCCTGGTACAGCTCACCCAAGAGATTCGCGGGGCCTGGCCGGTCATCGGGCCAGCCCGTATTCGTGGTCACGACGATATCGCCCCGGGGCGCAAAACCGACCCCGGCCCAGCCTTTGACTGGCACCGCTATCGCGCCGATCTGCAGAACAACGAGGTAAATCCATGAGTTTTCTGGTGTTGGTGCTGGTGCTGTGGGTCGAGAAGTTCTCTGCCCTGCGCCAGCGGTTGCAGCGTGATGGTTTCTTCCTCACTGAGCTGGCGCGCCTGGAGCGCAGCGGCAAAGTGCACCCGTGGTGGAGCCTGGCGATCCTGGTGTTGGCGCCGGTAGCGCTGCTGGTGTTGCTGCTGTACGTGCTGGAGCCGGTGGCCTATGGCCTGCTGGCGCTGCCGGTACACCTGTTGGTACTGATCTATAGCCTCGGCCGCGGCGATGCCAAGGCCGCACTCGGGCCGTTTCGCGACGCCTGGCGGCGTGGCGATGACCAGGCCGCGCTGCATGTAGCCGAACGCGACCTGGGGCTGGCGGCGGATGATCCGCAAAGCCTGCTGATCCGGGTTCAGGGCTATCTGCTGTGGCAGGCCTACCAGAGCTTCTTCGCCGTGATCTTCTGGTACTTCCTGCTCGGCCCAGGCGCGGCGCTGGCCTACCGGTTGCTGGTGCTATGCGCCGAACATAGCGGTCAAGCAGCGCTCAAGGCCAAGGCCGAACAGCTGCGCCACGTCATGGACTGGTTGCCAGTGCGCGTCTTGGCCCTAAGCTTCGCCCTGGTGGGTAACTTCGTGGCGGTAATGCGGGTGATGCTGCATGAATTGCTCAACTGGCGAATCAGCGCCGGCCACCTGGTCGCTCGGGTTGGCCGGGTGGCGGATGACATTCCAGAGCAAGAAGACAGTCAGCGCGGGCTGGCGCGCCTGGATAGCCTGTGGGAGCTGCTGCTGCGCTCGGCGGTGCTGTGGTATGCGGGTTTTGCGCTGTGGACGGTCTTGGTCTGATAGCCGGGTGATGTTCGGTAGCGTGGCAGCGGGCGTGCCCCACGATAGCGAAGGTAAGGCCAACAGCTAAGCTGGCGCTTAACCATAAGTTACAAACCTTGGATTGGATCTGCGCTATTAATGGCCACGTGCCACACCGCAGAACAACAATAATCCAAGGAGGTGACCTGTGCAGCGTTTGCTCTATCCGGCCATCGCACTCATGAATCGGCTGAGCTTCGGCCTGAAGTTCAGCCTGATCAGCGTCCTGTTCTTCCTGCCCATGCTGGTCACCAGTTTCTATCTGGTGCGCGACGCCTACCGCCAATACCACGCCACCCACGTAGAACTGCAAGGCCTTGGCCCACTGGCCGGTAGCCTGGTGCTGCGAGCCGATCTGGAAACCCTTGGCAACCTTCTGCAAATCAACGCTGTGCTTGGCCAGTCGGGGCAGGCCGGCGATGTCGAGCAACGCATTGGCGCTCTGCAAGACAAGCTCGCGGCCCAGTTGCAGGCCTTGCAGTCCAGTGATCCGCTGTTGGAAGACAAGCGTGCGGAGCTGAGTGAGGCGTTTACCCGTGCGCGCGACGAATCTTCGTTGCAGAACAAGGTGGCGTTGTTCGACAAGCTGTTGGGCCAAGCCCAGGTCCTGGCCAAGTTGGTGGCTGCCCAGGCGGGCCTGAGCCAGGACAGCCAGGCCTCGGTGCGCCAGTTGACCGAAGTGCTTGGCACCGCGACGGCCCAGGTCACGCAAACCCTGGGTGAGGGGCGAGCGATGGGCGCCGTTGCGTTAGGCCGAGGGTTCATCGACTCGGCAGGCAGTGCGCGGTTTGAAGACTTGCTGCAACGCCTGGAGCGGCTGGGCGCTGACTATGCCATCCGCCTGGACGATGCCCTGGCCAGTGATTCCCAGGCCAAGGCCATGCTTAGTGCAGCTGCCCTGGCGAGTCAGGCGACCGTCAAGCAGGCGGCGACACTGTTCGAAGACCAGGTGGTGGTGGCCGAAACCCTGGATGCGCCGTGGCCGGCGTTCTATCAAGAGGTCAGCGAGCTGATGGGCCAAACCTATCGCCTCAATGATGCGGTGCTGGCCCAGCTACAGGTGCAATTGCAAGAGCGCCTGGCCGAACACCGCCAGCGCATGATCGCCCTGATCGCCGCCCTGGCCACGGTGTTCGCACTGATCATCTACCTCTACAGCGGCTTTTACGTATCCACCCGTCAGACCCTGCGCGGGTTGGGCGCGGCCATGGATAAAGTCGCCGCCGGCGACATGACCGTGAGCTACCAGGCGCGCAGCCGCGATGAGCTGGGTGAGCTGGGCAGTGCCTTCAATGAGACCGTGCGCAGGATTCGCGAGCTGATTGGCCAGGTCGGCCATACCGTCACTACAGTCGAGGCGCAGGCCGGGCAGGTACTGGCGGTGTCGGTGCGCAGCAACCAGGCGGTGAGTGGCCAGCGCGAGCAGATCGAGCAGGTCGCCACGGCCATGAATCAAATGAGCGCCACCGCCCTGGAAGTCGCCCGCAGCGCGGCGTTGGCTGCCGAGGGAGCACAACAGGTCAACCGCGAAAGCGCCACCGGCCGTGGCCTGGTCGAGCACCAACAAGACAGCATCGCCCGCCTGGCCGGGGAGATCGACCAAAGCGTGGTGACGGTCAATCAGCTGGCCGGCGACAGCCAGGCGATTGGCGGCGTGCTGGCTGTGATTCGCAGCATTGCCGAGCAGACCAACCTGCTGGCGCTCAACGCTGCCATCGAGGCGGCGCGGGCGGGTGATCAGGGCAGGGGCTTTGCGGTGGTGGCCGATGAAGTGCGCACCTTGGCCAAGCGCACCCAAGACTCAACCGAAGAAATCGCCCAGATGATCCAGCGCTTGCAGGAGGGTGTCGGTGCGGCGGTCAAGGCCATGGGCAGCAGCCATCAGATGGCCGCGGGCACGGTCGACGAAGCCCGCCAAGTGCAGCAGGCACTGGGCAATATCCTCGCCGCGGTGGGCGGGATCGTCGAGCAGAATCAGCAAATCGCGGCGGCGGTCGAGCAGCAGACTGCCGTGGCGCATGACATCGACCAGAACATCGTGGCGATCAACCGCGCAGCCCAGGACACCACGCAAGGGGCTTGTCAGACCGAGGATGCCAGCCGGGCGTTGTCCGGGCAGGTGACCGAGCTCAAGCGCTTGATCGGCGCCTTCAGGGTTTGACCGGCAGGCCTCATCGCGGGTGCAACGTGGGCTTGCCCCGCGATGAGGCCAGTATTACCAACCAAACAACTCACAGGCATTGCGGCTACTGACCTCAGCCAAGCGCTCAACCTCAACCCCCATCAGCCCCGCCAGCACTTGGGCAATCTGGGGCAAATGCTCCGGGCTGTTGCGCTGCCCGACAAACATCGCGGGCGCCATATCCGGCGAATCGGTTTCCAGTACCACGCTTTCCAGCGGCAAGCGCGCCACTGTTTTACGCAGGCGCAATGCCTGTGGCCAGGTTGCGGCGCCGCCAAGCCCCAGTTTGAAGCCAAGCTTGATGTACTCGCGCGCCTCTTCATAGCTACCCGCAAACGCATGGATGATCCCGGCCCGCGCTGGCTTGTAACGTTTGAGGGTAGCGATCACCTGCGCGTGGCTGCGGCGCACATGTAGCAGCGAGGGCAGTGCGAAGTCGCAGGCCATTTGCAGCTGGGCCTCGAACAGCGCTTGCTGGCGCGCCTGGTCCAGTTCTGGCAGGTAGTAATCCAGGCCGAACTCGCCAACAGCGCACAACCGCGGATCACCGTGCAGGCGTTCGAGCCAGCCGCGCAGCTGCTGCAGGTGCTCTGGCCGATGCTGCTCCAGGTACACCGGATGCAGGCCGAGCGCGGCAACCACGCGGGGATCGGCACAGGCCAGATCCCAAACGCGTTGCAGATTGTCCTGATACACCCCCAACACCACCATGCGCTCGACCCCTCGGGCCTGGGCACTGTCCAGCAGTTGCTGGCGGTCGTCGTCGAAGTCGGCGAAGTCCAGGTGGGTGTGGGTGTCGATCAGGCGCATGTTCAGGCCGGCTGGATACGTTGCTTGAAGGTACGCGCCACCGCGTGTACGCCGGGTTCATAGCGTTTTTCTTCGATCGCGGCCAGGGCCAGTTCCAGGGCGGTGGCGGCGATCAGGCCGTGTTGCTGGGCCATGGCGTTGACCGGCAGCGGCAGGAAGTCCAGCAACTGGTTGTCGCCAAAGGTGCCCAACTGCAACTGACGCGAGTCGGCCGGGCGCGCTTGCAAGGTGTCGAACACCCCTTGCAGCAGCACGTACGAGGTGGTTACCAGGGCATCCGGCAGACCGCCCAGGTCACTGATCAGCTGCTGCATCAGGCGCTGGCCACAGTCACGGCTGAACGCCTCGCCCTGGTAGCGCCGCACGTCGCCATCGAACTGCTCCAGCGCCTGGTCGAAGCCGCCCGCGCGCGCCTGGCTGACCGACAGTTCCGGGCGAGCACCGATCAGGGCGATGCTGCGTGGGCGGGTGGCCAGCAGGCTGTGCGCCAACTGCTGGCTGGCATCACGGTCGTCGCTGATCACCGAGCAGAAATGCGCCGGGTCCAGGCGCCGGTCGATGGCGATCACGGGCAGGCCTTTGTCTTGCAGTTCGCGATAGCTGTCATCTTCCGGCGGCAGGCAGCTGGCGACGAACAGCGCATCGCAACGCCGGGCGCGGAACAGCTGCTGCAACTGCCGCTCGCTGTCGGGTTGGTCGTCGCTGCTGGCAATCAGCAGTTGATAGCCACGGGCGCGCGCGCCTTGTTCGAGCTGTTTGGCGATGCGGGCGTAGCTGGGGTTCTCCAGATCCGGGAGAATGAAGCCCAGGGTGCGTGTGTGCCGACTGCGCAGGCCAGCGGCCTGGGGGTTGGGCGTGAAGCCATGGGCCTCGACCACCGCACGCACACGCTCGACCGTGCTGTTGCTGATGCGCTGCTGTTCGGCCTTGCCATTGATGACGTAGCTGGCGGTGGTCACTGACACACCGGCCAGACGGGCGATATCGCTGAGTTTCACCGAATTTTCCTTGTTATTACCGGGACTGGCTGTAGAGCTTGACCGGATAGTTTCCCCCATGGCCAGGCTCGCGCGCAGACGACCATTGTCGCAATTGTCCGACAGGATGGGGCTTTTTAGTCGGCAGATTATCGAGTAACGTGGCCACATGGTCAGATTAATCGTTTCAGCAGGCAATTTGACTGCCATGGTTGCCGCCTGCGCCTGACCCGTGAACCGGTTGATAGAGTGAATTTCACAACAATACCTCAGTACCCATTTCGGGGCTGCAAAAGGAGAAGGTCATGCTCGAGCTCGCCAAAGAGCAGATAGCCATGGGCCAGTCGGCTGCCGACAAGGGCGAGGCGCTGCGCCTGCTGGCCCGTTGTCTGGTCGAGGATGGCCTGGTCGCCGAGGGATACCTTGAGGGCTTGCAGGCGCGCGAGGCGCAAGGCTCGACCTTCCTCGGCCAGGGCATCGCCATCCCCCATGGCACGCCGCAGACCCGCGACCAGGTGTTCGCCACCGGTGTGCGCCTGATGCAGTTTCCCGAGGGCGTCGACTGGGGCGATGGGCAGAGGGTCTACCTGGCGATTGCCATCGCTGCCCGTTCCGATGAACACCTGCGCCTGCTTCAGTTGCTGACCCGCGCGCTGGGCGAGACCGACCTGGCCGAGGCGCTGCGCCGGGCCAGCTCCGCCGACGCCCTGCTCAAGTTGTTGCAGGGTGCGCCGCAGGAGCTGGCGTTGGATGCGCAATTGGTTGGGCTGAACCTGCCCGCCGAAGATTTCGATGAGCTGGCCTGGCGCGGCGCACGCCTGTTGCAACGCGCCGGCTGCGTCGATAGCGGCTTTGCCGCCGTGCTGCAGCAGGCCGAGCCGCTGCCGTTGGGCGAGGGTTTGTGGTGGCTGCATAGCGAGCGTCAGGTGCGTCAGCCCGGCCTGGCCTTCATTACCCCGCAGCAGCCACTGCGCTATCGCGAGCAACCGCTCAATGGCCTGTTCTGCCTGGCCAGCCTGGGCGCGGCCCATCAGGCATTGCTTGAGCGGTTGTGCGAGGTGTTGATCGAAGGCCGCGGGCAAACGCTGTACCAGGCCACCAGCAGCAGAGCGGTGCTTGAAGTGCTCGGCGGCGAGGCGCCAGTCGACTGGCCCAGCGCCCGCATCGTGCTGGCCAACCCGCATGGTTTGCACGCGCGCCCGGCCAAGGTGCTGGCGCAGTTGGCCAAAGGTTTTGCCGGTGAAGTACGCATCCGCCTGCTCGAAAGCGCCCAGCCCGCGGTGTCGGTCAAGAGCCTGAGCAAGCTGCTCGGCCTCGGTGCGCGGCGCGGGCAGACGCTGGAACTTATCGCCGAGCCGAGCATTGCCGCTGATGCCTTGCCGGCACTGCTGGCGGCCATCGAGCAGGGCTTGGGCGAAGAGGTTGAGCCGTTGCCGGAAATTGCCCAGCCAGCCGCTGCGGTAAACCAACGAGCCCTTGTCGCGCCGCAGCCGGGCAGCCTGGTTCAAGGTGTGGCAGCGGCACCTGGGATCGCCTGCGGCCCGGCCCATGTCTGCGTCGAGCGCGAGATCGACTACCCATTACGCGGTGAGTCGCCGGCGCAGGAACGCAGCAAACTGCGCCAGGCGCTGGAGGCGGTCAACGCGGATTTGCACACCCTGGTGCAGCGAAGCGACAAGGCCATCGGCGAGATCTTCGTCACCCATCAGGAAATGCTCGCTGACCCCGCCTTGAGCGATGACGTCGATCAGCGGTTGGCCCAGGGCGAAAGCGCGGCAGCAGCCTGGATGGCGGTGATCGAGGCCGCTGCACGGCAGCAGGAGGCCTTGCACGATGCCTTGCTCGCCGAGCGCGCGGCCGATCTGCGCGACGTTGGCCGACGGGTGCTGGCGCAATTGTGCGGCGTGCAACAAACCGCAGAACCTGAGCAACCCTACGTATTGGTCATGGCCGAGGTCGGCCCGTCCGACGTTGCCCGCCTTGACCCGGCCCGGGTCGCAGGGATCGTCACCGCCCACGGTGGCGCCACCGCCCACAGCGCCATCGTTGCGCGGGCGTTGGGTATCCCGGCGGTGGTTGGTGCTGGTGCGGCGATTCTCTTGCTCGAAGCCGGTACGCCACTGCTGCTCGATGGCCAGCGTGGCCGGGTCACTGTCGCGCCGCCCGCAGATGAGTTGCAGCGCGCCTTGGCCGAACGCGATCTGCGCGAGCAACGTCTGCAGGCTGCCTGGGCCAATCGTCATGAACCGGCGATCACCCGTGATGGCCATGCCATCGAAGTGTTTGCCAACATCGGTGAAAGCAGCGGCATCGACAAAGTGATTGAGCAGGGCGCCGAAGGCATCGGCCTGCTGCGCACCGAATTGATCTTCATGGCGCACTCCCAGGCACCCGATGTCGCGACCCAGGAAGCTGAGTACCGACGCGTGCTCGATGGCCTGGGTGGGCGCCCTTTGGTGGTGCGTACCCTGGATGTGGGCGGCGACAAACCCCTGCCGTACTGGCCGATCGCGGCCGAAGAAAACCCCTTCCTCGGCGTGCGCGGGGTGCGGTTGACCTTGCAGCGGCCGCAGGTGATGGAAGACCAGCTACGCGCGCTGCTGCGCTCGGCCGAGGGGCGGCCGCTGCGAATCATGTTCCCGATGGTTGGGCAGATCCATGAATGGCGCGAGGCCAAGGCGATGGTCGAGCGCTTGCTGGAGGAAATCCCGGTCAGCGACCTGCAACTGGGGATCATGGTCGAGGTGCCGTCGGCGGCGTTGTTGGCGCCCCAGCTGGCGCGCGAGGTGGACTTCTTCAGCATCGGCACCAACGACCTGACCCAATACACCTTGGCCATCGACCGCGGTCATCCAAGCCTCTCGGCCCAGGCCGATGGCCTGCACCCGGCGGTGCTGCGATTGATCGACATGACCGTGCGCGCTGCCCATGCCGAGGGCAAGTGGGTGGGCGTGTGTGGCGAGTTGGCCGCTGACCCGCAGGCGGTGGCGCTGTTGCTCGGCCTTGAGGTCGATGAGCTGAGCGTGGCCAGTCGCAGCGTCGCCGAAGTCAAGGCACTGGTGCGCCAGGCCGATTACCAGACGGCCCGCGCCTTGGCGTGCGAGGCCCTGCAACAAGACAGCGCCGCCGCCGTGCGGGCGCTGGTGGAGCGTTACTGATGGCCAAGATCCTCACCCTGACCCTCAACCCCGCGCTGGACATCACCGTCAGCCTCGACAGTTTGCGCCCAGGGCATGTCAATCGCAGCCAGACCCAGCACAGCCACGCCGCCGGCAAGGGCCTGAACGTGGCCCAGGTACTGGCTGACCTGGGCCACAGGGTTACCGTCGGTGGCTTTCTAGGACGGGACAACCTGCAGCCGTTCGAAGCGCTGATCGACTGGCGCGGTTTTGCCGACTGCTTCGTGCGGGTCGCGGGCGAGACGCGCAGCAACATCAAACTGGTCGAGGCCGATGGCCGTGTGACCGATATCAATGGTCAGGGGCCGCAGGTCGACGAAGCGTCGCGCACGGCCCTGTTGCGGCGGCTGGAACAGGTCGCCGCCGGCCATGATGCAGTGGTGGTAGCCGGCAGCCTGCCGCGCGGCATCGACCCGCAGTGGCTGCACGAGTTGCTGGTGCTGCTTAAAGCGCAAGGTTTGAAAGTGGCCCTGGACACCAGCGGCGAAGCCCTGCGCATTGGCCTTCAGGCCGGCCCTTGGCTGGTCAAGCCCAACACCGAAGAGTTGGGCGAAGTGCTCGGCGTTGCCGTGCACACCCAAGCCGAACAGCGAGCTGCTGCCGAGCGGCTGTTGGCCAGTGGTGTCGAGCATGTGGTGGTGTCCCAGGGCGAGCAGGGCGTGAGTTGGTTCACCCATGGCCTGGCCCTGCACGCACAGCCGCCTAAGGTGCGCGTGGCCAGTACGGTTGGCGCGGGTGACTCGCTGGTGGCTGGCATGGTGCATGGTTTGCTGCAGGCAGAGGCCCCCGTCTTGACCTTGCGCCGCGCCACCGCCATCGCCGCCCAGGCGGTGACTCAGGTCGGCTTCGGTATTGCTGATCGCGAGCAGCTGGCGCGCTTTGAAGCCGCCGTGCAACTGACAGAACAACAAGAGGGTTGCCGATGAACATCGCCATTGTCACCGCCTGCCCAAACGGCCAGGTGTCCAGCGTGCTCAGCGCCCGCCTGCTGGCGGCTGCTGCCCAGCGTCGGGGTTGGAGCACCAGCGTCGAGGTAGAGGATGCCGAGCACCCTGAACGGCGCTTGAGCGCGGCGCAGATCGCTGAAGCCGACTGGGTGCTGGTGATCAGCACGGGGCCGGTCGACTTGTCGCGTTTTGCCGGCAAGCGTCTGTACCAAAGCACACCCGCCCAGGCCCTGGCTGACCGAGAAAGTTTTCTTGATGAGGCTGCGGCCCAGGCTCAAGTACAGGCGCAGACATCGCCCGTGCCAGTCGCGGCGTCAGCGTCCATTGGCGTGCCGCGTATCGTCGCGGTTACCGCCTGTCCGACCGGGGTCGCGCATACCTTCATGGCTGCCGAGGCGTTGCAAAAGGCCGCACAGCAACTGGGCTACCAGATCACTGTGGAAACCCAGGGCTCGGTCGGTGCGCGCAATCCACTGCCAGCAGCGGCGATTGCCGAGGCAGACGTAGTGTTGCTGGCCGCAGATATCGAAGTGCCGACGGCCCGCTTTGCTGGCAAGCGGATCTATCGCTGCGGCACTGGGATTGCCCTCAAGCAGGCGCAAGCGACGCTCGACAAGGCCTTGCTCGAAGGCAAGGTCGAGAGTACCGCCGATGCTGCCAGCGAGGCGTCGAAAAAAACCGAGAAGGCCGGCGTCTACAAGCACCTGCTGACCGGTGTGTCATTCATGTTGCCGATGGTGGTGGCGGGCGGTTTGTTGATCGCGCTGTCTTACGTGTGGGGGATCAACGCCCACGAAGTGCCCGGCACCCTGCCCGCAGCACTGATGCAGATCGGTGGCGAAGCGGCCTTCAAATTGATGGTGCCGCTGCTGGCCGGCTATATCGCCTGGTCTATCGCTGACCGCCCAGGCCTGGCCCCCGGGATGATCGGCGGCATGCTCGCGACCCTGCTCGGCGCTGGCTTCATCGGCGGCATCGTCGCCGGTTTCCTGGCCGGCTACAGCGCCAAGGCGATCAGCCGTTGGGTACGCCTGCCCAGCAGCCTGGATGCGCTCAAGCCGATCCTGATCATCCCGCTGTTGGCCAGCCTGTTCACAGGCCTGGTGATGATCTACGTGGTCGGCCAGCCGGTGGCCGCCATGCTCGCTGCCCTGACCCAGTTCCTCGACACCATGGGTACGACCAACGCGATTTTGCTCGGGCTACTGCTCGGCGGGATGATGTGCGTGGACTTGGGCGGGCCGATCAACAAGGCCGCGTATGCCTTCTCGGTCGGCTTGCTGTCGACCCACAGCTACGCGCCGATGGCGGCGACCATGGCCGCGGGCATGGTGCCGCCGATTGGCTTGGGCCTGGCCAGCTTGATCGCCCGCAGCAAGTTCGCCCAGAGTGAGCGCGAGGCGGGCAAGGCGGCGTTGGCGCTGGGGCTGTGCTTCATTTCCGAAGGGGCGATTCCGTTTGCCGCCAAAGACCCGCTGCGGGTGATTCCGGCGAGTATTGCCGGCGGTGCGCTGACCGGGGCGTTGTCGATGTATTTCGGCTGCAAGCTGATGGCGCCGCATGGTGGGCTGTTCGTGTTGTTGATCCCCAATGCGATCAACCATGCGCTGTTGTACCTGCTGGCGATCGTCGCTGGCAGCGTGTTGACGGCGGTGGTGTATGCGCTGATCAAGCGCAGTGAGCAGGTTGAATTGGCTGTGGCGCCGGTCAAGGGCTGAATGTGCTGGCGCCATCGCGGGGCAAGCCCGCTCCCACAGATACCGCGCTGCTCTTGCGGCTGGCGATGACTCGTGGGAGCGGGCTTGCCCCGCGATGGCGTCAGTACAGGCGCAGGTTAGCGTCCTTGCTTGCGCCGCAACGGCACCAGCAACTCACCCAGGCCGTTATGATCGATCTCATGCATCAGCGCCAATAGCGAGCCCAATTCCCCTGGCGGAAAACCCTTGCGCGCAAACCAGCCCAGGTAGTCGCCTGGCAGGTCGGCGATCAGTCGGCCCTGATACTTGCCAAAGGGCATGGTCCGGGTGACCAGCAGTTGCAGCGATTCAGGTTTCATCGTCACGCCCGTCGATAACAAAGCGCCGACCATACTGCAATCTGCACGAGCGCCCAAGCGCCGATCATGCAGAAAGCCGATTGCATGCCTTCCTATCTACTTTATAACGCACTGATTTTATTAGATTTATTTAAAAATTCAGGCTTGGCACGAAGGCTGCTCTGTATCTAGGGACTTCCATCTGCCAAGGAGTTTGAGTCATGAGCAATCCAAACAAAGACGTGATCGACGTTCTTAACGACCTGATCGAATACAGCAAGGATGGCGAGAAGGGCTTCAAGACCTCCGCTGAAGACGTCAAGAACCCTGAGCTGAAGTCATTCTTCGTCCAGCGCGCCAGTGAGTGCGCCAGCGCTGCCGCCGAACTGCAGAGCGAAGTGCGTCGCCTGGGTGGCGATCCGGAAACCTCGACCAGCATCAGCGGTGATCTGCACCGTGGCTGGGTCAACCTCAAGTCGCTGGTGACCGGTAAGGATGAGGAAGCGGTGCTCAATGAGGTGGAGCGCGGCGAAGACCATGCGCTCAAAGCCTACAAGGAAGCCCGTGAGAAGCTGGTCAAGCATGGCCGCAGCGTCAGCGATCCCACCTATAGCCTGGTGGAGAAACAGCTGCAGGGTGTGCAGCGTAACCACGACCAGGTAAAGGCACTGCGTAACGCCGCGCGCGCTCGCTCTTAATCGAGCGGCCCTGCTACCCGGTTACGGCCACCGGCCTTGGCTCGGTACAGGGCTTCGTCCGCCGCACCCAGCAGCCTTGCCAGGTCTTGCTGGGTGCCGGGGATGTACAGGCCGATGCCGATACTGACGGTTATTGGCAGGCTATCCTCGCCAAATAGCGGCAGCGCTTGAACGTCGGCGCGAATCCGCTCGGCCAGCATCAGTGCGCCGGCCAGCTCGGTCTCCGGCAGCACCACCTGAAATTCCTCTCCCCCATAGCGCGCTGCCAGGTCTGCCGGGCGGCGGATAGCTTGTTCGATGGTCTTGGCCACTTCGCGCAAGGCATGATCGCCACCGGCATGGCCGTGACGCTGATTGAACGCCTTGAAGTGATCGATATCGACCATCAGGATCGCCAGTGGCCGGCGGTTACGCTGCGCCCGTGCCCATTCCAGACGCAACACCTGATCCAGACGGCGGCGGTTGGCCAAGCCGGTGAGGCTGTCGGTCGCGGCCAGGGTGGCCAGGCTTCGCTCGGCATCATGCCGGCGACGGAGCTCGCGGCCCAGCAGCAGGGTCAGCCAGAGAATGCCTATGCACAGCACGCCGGTGGCCACGCTGACCACGATTGCCGTGCGCCGCCACGATTCGAAGACTTCATCGGAGGCGTGCGCGACCAGCACGATCAGTGGCAGGTCGGCAACCCTGGCGAAGGTGTACATGCGTTGCTTGTCAGACAAGGCTGACCTGGCGCTGAAGCTACCGCTGCGCTCATTGAGAATACGTTGGAAGTTGGCCCGCTTGCTGTAATCGGCACCGATCATAGGATCTTGCGGCCGGGATGGCTGGCGAGCCAATAACTGCCCCTGGGTGTTGAACAGGTTAATGCTGCTGTCCTTGCCAATGTCCAAGCGTTGGAACAGCTCGTTGAAGTAGGACAGGCGCAAGGCGCCTGCGGCCAGTCCGAGAAACTCACCCTGCGGGCCACTGATCCGTCGACTGAAGCTGATACACCAGTCCAGGTCGCCCAGCTTCGCCTTGAAAGGCGGGCCGACCAGCAGGCCCAAATTGGCGTCGTTCAAATGCGCCTTGAACACCCCGGTATCGGCGAAATTGGCCTTGCGTGGCAGCATGCTGGTGGAGTCACCGACCACATTGCCTTGGGCGTCGAGCCACAGTACATCGCCGCGGCGACGATCGACGAAGGCTTCATTGAAAAGCAGGCGTTGACGTAGTTGGCCGGGGACTTGTGGCAGTTCCTTGCGCCCGACTGCCCAGATCAGCCCTTGTAGCGACTGATCGTAGAGCTCGACATTGCGCAGGATATCGCTCTCGATCAGCTGGACGATGTTGCTCGATGCGCGAATCGCCGATTGCTCGACGCTGTCTCGCTCGCGCGCCAGCAGATAGCTGACGATGGCCACAATGGCGAGCACGGCGAGGCAACTGCCCAGATTGAGGATCAGTTCGGGGTGGGTCTTGTACAGGGCGGCGCGCGGTGATCGGGTGGGCAACGTCATACTCGCAACTGCATAAGCCCCTCATGTCCTTGAGGGTAGGGCCATTAAGCGGCGGCGGTAGTTTAGGCAAGTGGATATTGTCGGACAAGATTTTATCTGGCTGTCCGACGGAATGAGGGGCAACTTCTCTTCGTCGCGGGAAAGCCCACGCCCACGCTACCCCTTGAATGGCTGGCGTGAGAGTGGGCTTGCCGCGCGATTACAGGATCAGAATACGTTCAACGGATAATCGACGATCAGCCGAATCTCGTCATTGTCCTGCTCGGACGCATAGGCCTGGTTGGCCCGATGGCTGGCATAGCGCAGCAGCACCGAGAGGTCCTTCAGGTTGCCTTCCTGGAACACATACTTCACGTCCAGGTCACGTTCCCAGTGGGTGGCGTGCTTGCCGGCCGGGTTGTAGTAGTCGTAGTAGGTGCGGTTCTGGTCAGCCTTGGTCAGGTCGGCCTCACCGCGCGAATACGACAGCGACGAGCTCAGGCCAGCAATGCCAATACCGGCGAAGTCATAGTCGTACTGCAGCTTCCACGAACGCTCGTTCGGCGCATTGAAGTCCGAGTACATCCGCGAGTTGTCCAGGTACACGCTGTCGCCCAGGTTGATGTAGTCGAACGGGGTGTCGCCATTGACCCGCTGATAGGCGGCCGTGATGCTGTGGTAACCGGCATTGACCGTGAAGTGCAGGCTGAAGGTGTTGTTGTCGATGTCGCCCAGCAGCGCCTGGCCGGTGTCCTGGGTGTGATAGAAGTGCACACCAGGGTTGAGACTGACCAGGTCATTGACCACGTAGGTGTAGTCGAAGTCGACGTAGTACTGGTTCCAGATGTCCTTCAGCTCGGCGGCATACAGGTTGGTGGTGATGTTCTCGCTGCCGCTCCACGATGCACCCGCCCAGCTCAGGTGATCGCTGTCGCGGTTGTCTTGCAGAGCACCGTAGTAGGTGTCGATACGCCGATGGCCGCTCTGGTTGTACGGCTTGGTGAAGCTCACCTGGCCGCCTTCGAGCAGCAGGCCGTCGACACTGGTGTTGGTCAGGCTTACGCCGCGGAAGGTCTGCGGCAGCATGCGCGTCTCACCGCCGGCAATCACTGGGTTGGTGAGGAACAGGTCACCGGCCTTGAGCTCGGTGTCGAATGCCTTGAGCTTGACCGCCGCCCCTGCGGTGGAAAACGAGTGCGGCGCGGCGCCCAGTTCGTCTTCGTTCTTGAAGTGCGACGGGAGAATGCTGGTGCCAGCATGGCCGCCACCGCCATCGAGTTTCAAGCCCAGCATGGCGTGGGCATCGAGGCCGAAGCCTACAGTGCCGGGGGTGTAACCGGACTCGAAGCGGGCGACGAAGCCCTGGCCCCATTCGCGGTTGTCACGCACGCCGGTATTGAGGTTATTGCGATTGAAGTAGGCGTTGCGAAAGTGCAGGTTCAGCGACGAGCCTTCGATAAAGCCTTCAGCCTTGGCTTGTTCGTCGGCCTGTGCCATGAGTGGCATCGTTGCGGTGAATGCAATGAACAGCGGGGTAAAACGGAACGCGGAAGTCACCGGTAAGAGCTCCTTTGGTCTGACGGTGGGCAGTTTTTATTGTCGCAATTGCAAGTCTTCTTATTGATATACGTAACAGTCAGGCTGAATTATTCGACACATAAAAAAAGCCGCTGATTGGCAGCGGCTTTAAGAGGCTAACATATTGGCGCGCTGGGCGGCCATGCACTAGCCCAGGGAAAAAGGAGCGTTGTGGCAGGATTGATCAGCTATCGGCATTGTCGTCGTTGACGACTTTGGAAGCGGTCTGCTGAGCGTCTTTCGCAGCGTCTTGCTGTTGCGCGGCGTAGCTCTGGCGAGCTTCTTGATGAACGGCGGCAAGTTCTGCGTTTCGGGCGACGAAGGCCGGCGATTCTTCAGCCATGGCCAGGGGCGACAACAACAGGGAAGACAGAACGAATACGCTGGCAACACCCATACTGTTGGACATTTGGAGCAACCTTCTTGCGGGGCAAGTGATAATTAAGACAGGGGCTAAGTTAGTCCCAATACCGCCGCGGAAACAGCGCAAAGATGGATAAGCACTATTGCGCAAAAGGTAAGGATATGTCGCGAACTCCTCAGTTCTGCGGCGCAAACCCGCGGGCTTGAGCGCTCGGCAGGCGAATGCCAAAGGTGTTGGCGCCGCCTTCGCTGCGCACGAAAACACTCCCGCCATGCATCAAGGCGATGGCCTTGACGATTGCCAGGCCCAAGCCATGATTGCCACTGCCGGTATTGGTGCGGGCAGCATCGACCCGGTAGAAGCGTTCGAACAACAGCGCCAGGTGCTCGTCGGCAATGGCGGGGCCTGGGTTGCTCACGGCGATGCTGACATGCTCCGGCCCTGCCTCGATGTGCACCGCGATGATTTGCTGGGGCGCGGTGTGCTGCACGGCATTGTTGAGCAGGTTGATCAGTGCCCGGCGCAGTTGGGCTTTCTCGATCGGCGCCAGCGCATCGCCGCTGACACTGACCTTCACCTGGGCGTCTTCGAGGATATAGTCCAGGTAGTCGAGGGTGGTGGCGACTTCTTCGGCCAGTGACGCCTGGGTCAGCGCGGTGGCCTTGCTGCCCTGGTCGGCGCTGGCCAGAAACAGCATGTCGTTGATGATGCTGCGCAGTCGTTCAAGCTCTTCAAGGTTCGATTGCAGGACCTCGAAGTAGTGTTCGGCGCTGCGTCCACGGGTCAGTGCCACCTGGGTCTGGCCGATCAGGTTGGTCAGCGGCGAGCGCAGTTCGTGGGCGACATCGGCGTTGAACGCCTCCAGGCGCGAGTAGGCCAGGCTGACCCGGTCCAGCGCTGCGTTGAAGGCGCCAGCGAATTGCGCCAGCTCAGGTGCCAGGTCGTGGGTTTGCAGGCGTCCGTCCAGGCGCGGTGGGGCCAAGGCTTGCGCTTCATTGGACAGCGCCAGTAACGGTCGCAGGCCAATCCGCGCCACCCAGTAGCCGAGCACTGCGGCCAGCAGCACGCCAAGTACGGCCAGGCCCACGATGGCTACCAGCAGGCTGTGCTGGGCCTGCCAGAAGGTTTCGGTATCGATGCCGATCATGAAGCGTAGGGCTGGCCGCTCACCCAGGGCCGGCAGTTCGCTGACCAGCACTTTGTACGGATAGGGGCTGTCGGCCAGGCGCAGATCGCGCATGCCCTGCGCGCCCTCGGCGAAGGCGCGGACCTGCTCGGTCGGCTTGCCATACTCGTAGGCCGGGTCGCTGCTCACCACCCAGAAGCGAATGCGCCGGTCTTCCTCGCTCAGCAGGTTGAGCTTGTTGTGAATCTTCACCCAGTGCTCGCGGGTGCCGAAGCGATTGAGGGTCGACTCCAGCACGCTGAAGCGCGCATCCAGCTCGGCCGCCGGGAGCATGTCCAGGCTGCGGTCGACCTGACGATACAGGGCAGTGCCGATCAGCAGGAAGACGCCCATCGCCACCAGCAGAAACAGCGCCGCCAGGCGCAGGGCGATGGAGTTAGCCGGCACGGTTTTCCAGGACATAGCCCATGCCTCGAATGGTATGCAGCAGCTTGTTGTCGAACGGCCCGTCGAGCTTGGCCCGTAGGCGTTTGATGGCCACCTCGACGACATTCGCGTCGCTGTCGAAATTGATGTCCCAGACCAGCTCGGCGATGGCGGTCTTGGAAAGGATTTCGCCCTGGCGGCGGGCTAGCACGCTGAGCAGCGAGAACTCCTTGGCGGTCAGCTCCAGACGTTGCCCAGCGCGGCTGGCCTTGCGACTGATCAGGTCGATCCACAAGTCGCCGACCTGCACCTGCAAGGGCTCATGGTTGCTGCTGCGGCGCGTCAGTGCTTGCAGGCGCGCGACCAGCTCAAGGAACGAAAACGGCTTGCCCAGGTAGTCGTCGGCGCCTTCGCGCAGGCCGTGGATGCGGTCTTCGACGCGCTCGCGGGCGGTCAGCATGATCACCGGCGTCTGCTTGCGTGCACGCAATGCGCGCAGCACGCCGTAACCATCCAGGCCGGGCAGCATGACGTCGAGGACGATCACCGCGTAGTCGCCTTCCAGGGCCAGGTGCAGGCCGTCGATGCCGTCACGGGCCAGGTCGACGGTAAAGCCCTGTTCGCTCAAGCCGCGATGCAGGTAGTCGGCGGTTTTCTCTTCGTCTTCGATGATCAGTACACGCATGCTCTTGTCTCAACTGGCGTTCGGCGCGGCCGCGGTGGCGGCCTGGCGGCGATGGAACAGACGCTCCAGGGCCAAGTATATGACCGGGGTGGTGAACAGCGTCAGCGCCTGGCTCACCACCAGCCCACCGACCACCGCAATGCCCAGCGGCTGGCGCAGTTCAGCGCCAGTGCCAAAGCCGAACATCAGCGGGACTGCGCCGAGCAAGGCGGCCAGGGTGGTCATGATGATCGGCCGAAAGCGCGTCAAGCACGCTTGATGGATCGCCTGCTCCGGAGTAAGGCCCTGCTTGCGCTGCGCCTCCAGGGCGAAGTCGATCAACAGGATGCCGTTCTTCTTGACGATGCCGATCAGCAGCACCACGCCGATCAAGCCCATGATGCTGAAGTCCTGACCCATCGCCCACAGCAGGATCAACGCCCCCAGGCCGGCCGAGGGCAGGGTGGAGATGATGGTCAGCGGGTGGACGAAGCTCTCGTAGAGCACGCCGAGAATGATGTACACCGCCACCAGCGCAGCGAGGATCAGCCACGGCTGGCTCGACAGCGAACTCTGGAAGGCCTGGGCGGCGCCCTGGAAGTTGCCGGCAATCGAGTCGGGCATGCCCAGTTCGCGCTGGGTCTGGTCGAGGATGCGCACCGCATCGCCCAGGGCTACCCCGGGCGCCAGGTTGAACGACAGGTTGGCGGCCGGGAACAGGCCGTCATGGGCGATCGACAGTGGCCCGGTGCTTGGCGCGGCGACGTGCGCGAGGGCCGACAGTGGCACCATTTGGTTGGTCAGCGGTGAGCGCAGGTAGAAGTAATTGAGGCTCTCGGCCTTGCCACGCTGGCGGGCGTCCAGTTCGAGAATCACTTTGTACTGGTTGGTCTCGGTCTGGAACTCACTGATCTGCCGCTGGCCGAAGGCGTCATACAGCGCCTGGTCGACATCGGTGGTGGTCAGGCCGAAGCGCGCTGCGGCCTGGCGGTCGATCTCGATGCGGGTGACGCTGGCGCCCAACTGCAGGTCGTTGGACAGGTCGCGAAACGCCGGGATCTCGCGCAGGCGCTCGGTCAAGCGCTGGGTCCAGAGGTTCAGGGCGACGCCGTCATTGCTCTTGAGCACGTACTGGTACTGGGTACGCGAGGGGCCGGAACTGAGGTTGATATCCTGCCCGGCACGCATGTACAGCACCACCCCGGGGACTTTTGCCAGTTGCGGGCGCAGCCGGTCGATCAGCTCGCTGGCCGACACATCGCGCTCGCCGCGTGGCTTGAGGGCGATCCAAAAGCGGCCGTTGGCGATGGTCTGGTTGTTGCCGGTGACCCCCACCGCGTGGGAGAAGGCGCGCACCGCAGGGTCAGCCTCGATGATCCTGGCCAGCGCCTGATGCTTTTCGATCATCGCCGGATAAGAGACGTCGGCCGCTGCCTCGCTGGTGCCGAGGATGAAACCGGTGTCTTGCAGCGGGAAGAAGCCTTTGGGAATGGCCACGTAGCCGACCACCGCCAGCGCCAGAGTCAGGCCGAACACGCCGAGGGTCAGGCGTTGATGGGCGAGGGCGCGGTTCAGGCCTTTTTCGTACCAGCGCACCAGGCGCTCGCCAAAGCCATCGTGATGCTCCTTGGGTGGCCGGCGCATGAACAGCGCACACAGGGTCGGCGCCAGGGTCAGCGATACCACCACCGAAATCAGGATGGTCGAGGTCGCGGTGAGGGCGAACTCCTTGAACAGCCGCCCAACCACGCCGCCCATGAACAACAGCGGGATAAATGCGGCGATCAGCGAGAAGCTGATCGATATCACGGTAAAGCCGATCTCGCCGGCGCCTTTTATTGCCGCGGTGCGGCTGTCGTCGCCAGCCTCCAGGTGGCGGTGGATGTTCTCCACCACCACGATCGCATCGTCGACCACGAAGCCCACCGAGATGACGATGGCCACCAGGGTCAGGTTGTTCAAGCTGAAACCAAAGATATACATCAGCGCGCAGCTGGCGATCAGCGACACGCCCAGCACACTCGACACCACCAAGGTCGCCGACCATTGGCGCAGGAACAACGCCATCACCCCGATCACCAGGATCACCGCGATCATCAAGGTCAGCTCCACCTCATGCAGCGAGGCGCGGATGGTCTGGGTGCGGTCCTGCAGCACAGATACCTCGACCGAGGCCGGGAGCATTTCCTGCAAGCGCGGTAGCGCCTCCAGCACCCGGTCGACGGTATCGACGATGTTCGCCCCAGGCTGGCGGAACACCACCAGGTTCAGCCCAGGCTGATCGCCAGACCAGGATTTGACGTAGGCGTTTTCCGCGCCCTGGATCACCTTGGCCACATCCGACAGGTGTACCGGCGCGCCGTCGCGGTAGGAGACGATCAGCTTTGCGTAGTCCTCGGGATGGAACAGCTGGTCGTTGGCGGCCAGGGTCGACACGCTGTGTTCGCCGTACAGCGCGCCCTTGGCCAGGTTCAGGCTGGTCTGCTGGATAGCCAGGCGCAGGTCGGCCAGGGTCAGGCCGATGGCGGCGAGTTTCTCCGGCTGGGCCTGGACGCGGATCGCCGGGCGCAGTTGGCCGGTGATGTTGATCAAGCCGACCCCGTCGATCTGGCTCAACTGTCGCGCCAGCAAGGTCTCGGTGTAGTCGCTCAGCTCGTTGCCGGGCATCTGCGCGGAGCTGACGGTGAGCACCAGCACCGGGCTGTCGGCCGGGTTGACCTTGCGCCAGGTTGGCGGGTTGGGCAGGTCCTGGGGCAGGCGCGCGGTGGCGGTGTTGATCGCCGCCTGGACTTCCTGGGCGGCGGTGTCGATGTTCTTGTCGAGGGTGAATTGCAGGATCAGGTTGGTCGAGCCCAGCGCGCTGCTGCTGGTCATCTGGGTCATGCCGGGGATGGCGCTGAACTGTACTTCCAGTGGCGTTGCCACCGACGAGGCCATGGTTTCCGGGCTGGCGCCGGGCAGCTGCGCGGTAACTTGGATGGTCGGGAAATCTGCCTCTGGCAAGGGCGCCACGGGTAAGCGTGGGAAGGCGATGGCGCCAAGCAGGACCAGGGCGAAGGTCAGCAGCAGGGTAGCGACCGGGTGGTCGATGCACCAGGCAGAAAGACCGTTGCGGGTAGTCATGGTTGCGCCCTGCGATCGGCCATCTCAGTGCTGTTGGGCGCGTCGCTCAGCACTTCGACCTGAGCCCCCGGCTTGAGCCGCGACTGACCATCGAGCACCAGCCGATCACCGGCTTTGACCCCGGCAATGATGTTCAGCGTGCTGTCCTGGAACAGCACCTTGACCGGCACACTGGTGACCTTGTCGCCGTCCAGGCGGTAGACGAAATGGCCGTCGACGCCGCGCTGGACCACCGGTGGCGGCACCACCAGGGCGCTTTCGTCGACCGCGGTGCGCAGCTTTATCGTCACCAGTTGGCCGGGCCAGAGCAGCCCATCCTTGTTGTCGAATTCGGCCTTGACCCGCAGCGTGCCAGTGCTGGCCGAGATCTGG
This sequence comes from Pseudomonas sp. xss_2, assembly GCF_043104195.1. Lineage (NCBI taxonomy): Bacteria > Pseudomonadati > Pseudomonadota > Gammaproteobacteria > Pseudomonadales > Pseudomonadaceae > Pseudomonas > Pseudomonas sp. xss_2. The sequence continues at coordinate 105,593 of NZ_JBICKL010000023.1, read as the reverse complement.
TTGTCGATCAGGGCCAGATGTCCTTCGGCGAGCAGTTTGCTTTCGCCGTCGGCATCCAAGTAGGCCTGGACCACGGCTGGGGTTCGCGCCTTGAGCAGGCTTTGCAGGGTCGGCAGCATCTGTTGTGGCAGGGCGAACTCGATGCCGATCGGGTCGATCTGGGTCACGCTGAACAGGTTCTGGTTATCGCTGGTACGTACCAGGTTGCCGGGGTCGACATTGCGTATGCCGACACGCCCGGTTACCGGGGAGCGGATCTGTGTATAAGAAAGCTGCACCTGGGCATTGGCGATGGCCGCCTGGTTGCCCTTGCCGGTGGCTTGCAACTGATTGACCAGCGCCTGTTGCTGGTCGAGGGTCTGTTTGGAGACGCCATCGTCGCTGCTGAGCAGCTTGTAGCGCTTAAGATCGACCCCGGCCACTTGCAGCTGCGCCTGGCTCTGGCCGAGCTGGGCACGCGCCTGGTCGAGGCTGGCGCGGATGGCCCGATCGTCGAGGGTGGCGAGCAGGTCCCCCTGCTTGACCCACTGGCCTTCCTTGACCAGCACTTGGGTCAGCACGCCTTCGACCTGTGGCCGAATCTCGACACTGTGCAATGACAGCACCGAGCCAATGGCGCTGGCATAGCGCGGCACATCTTGCTGGGCGACGCTGACCACCCGCACTGGAATCGCCGTTTGCGCACGAACGGCCGGCGCCGATTGGCGTTGGCTCAGCCAGCCGCCTGCGCCAATCAGGGCAATGAGCGCCAAGGCGACAAGAAACACAGAGCGGGACGGACGTCGCATCGGGTCGGGCACCGTAGCCGGGGGTGAGAAAACGGATGTCTGTACTCAAGCTTATAGCGCTGGGATCGGGTCGCCAGCGTGACGCCACGCTGACAGCGCTGACAGTTTCGGCAGGTTAGTGGCGAAATGCCAATATGCTGCCCCAGATCAATGTTTCTCTGCTAGTTGGCCATAGAGTCGAACGCCCTGCCGATCTTCCCGACAAGAACGAGAGCCGCCGATGAAGTGCAATGTGCCTGTTACCGGTCGCCAAGTGGAGTACCCCGGCGATGCCAACATCCTGTCCACCACCGACCTGGACAGCCTGATCACCTATGCCAATGACGATTTCGTGCGCATCAGTGGCTTTGCCCGCGACGAATTGCTCGGCCAAGCGCATCACCTGGTGCGCCACCCCGACATGCCGCCGCAGGCGTTCGAGCAGATGTGGCGGGCGTTGAAGGCCGGCAGTTCATGGATGGGTTTGGTCAAGAACCGCTGCAAGAATGGCGATCACTATTGGGTCAGCGCCTTCGTTTCGCCGATCAGTAGCGGCGGTAATACCGTCGAGTATCAGTCGGTGCGCACCCGACCGACTGAAGCGCAGGTCGCCGCCGCCGAACGTTGCTACGCACGCTTGCGCGCGGGGCGGCGAGGTTGGCGCGAGCGCTTGCCGGTGGTTGGCCTGGGCCTGCGCGCTTGCGTGGCGGTGGCGACTGCCTTGGTGGTGGCGCTCGGCGCTGGGCATTGGTGGCTGGGCACGCCTTGGCAGGCTGCACTGCTGGAGTTGCTGTTGGCCGCAGGTCTGAGCAGTCTGGCGATTGTGCTGGCGTTGCGCCCGTTCGAGCGCTTGCGCCGCCAGGCGCTGAGCATTGCCGACAATCCGCTGAGCCAGCAGCTGTATACCGGACGGCGCGACGGCATCGGCCAGATCGAGTTCGCCATGCGTATGCTCAAGGCGCAGCTGGGCGCGGTGGTTGGGCGTATCGGCGATACCTCGGCGCGTCTGGCCGGCCATTCCGGGGCCTTGGTCAATGCCCTGCAGGCCAGTCACGCCAACAGCCTGGATCAGCAGAACGAAGCCGATCAAGTCGCCACCGCGATCCACCAGATGAGCGCCAGCGTCGCCCAGGTTGCCAGCAGCGCCCAGTTGGCCTCGATGGCCGCTGACCAGGCTGAGGACGAGACCCAGGCCGGCCACCAGTTGGTCGACCGCAATCGCTGCGCGATCCAGGATCTGGCGGGGTCGTTGGTAGAGGCCAGTGAAGTGGTGCAGCAGCTGGAGGGTCACAGCAGCGAGATTTCCGGAGTGCTCGATGTCATTCGCGCGATTGCCGAGCAGACCAACCTGCTGGCCTTGAACGCTGCGATCGAAGCGGCGCGCGCCGGCGATCAGGGGCGCGGCTTTGCCGTGGTTGCCGACGAGGTTCGCGGCTTGGCCCAGCGCACGGCGCAGTCGACCCATGAAATCCAACGCATGATTGGCGCCCTGCAGGATGGTGCGCGTGCCGCCGTGCAGGTGATGCAGCAGAGCAGCGCCCACGCAGGACACAGCGTGAGCCAGGCGCAGTTGGCCAGCGGCGCGCTGGATAGCATCAGCGTGCGGGTCAACCAGATCAATGAGATGAGCTTGCAGATTGCGGCGGCGGTGGAGCAGCAGAGTCAGGTCAGCGAGAGCATCAACCGCAACATCGTCAGCATTCGCCAGGCCAGTGAGGCGACCGTCGATGTGGGTCAGCGCAGTCATACCCGGGCCAGTGATGTGGCGGATTTGGCGCAGGATCTGCGGCGCTTGGCCGATGAGTTCTGGCGGCGCTGTCAGTAATTCTTGCTGGGTCAGTGCCGGCCTCATCGCGGGGCAAGCCCGCTCCCACGCATGTTGTTGAATCCAGGAGCAACTGCGTGGGAGCGGGCTTGCCCCGCGATGAGGCCGGTGCGGCCTCAGAAACCTATAAAGGCATAATAGACAGGCGGCTCGGCGGTGGTTTGCAGGCCGTGACTCACAAGGGTACTGGCAAGCTCTGAGTCCGCTACATGCACAGTCCAAGGCGCACGATCATCGCTGGTGACCTGCTCCAGCGCATTAGCGAAAGCCGCCATTTCCGGCAAATAGGCAGTAAAGCCATTGCCCTTCAGCGCGCTGGTGGTCATGCCCAACGCCTGACAAATCGCCACCTTGGCCGCGATATCGTCCCTATCCGCCTGGCGCGACGCGGCAATCAGCGCGACCAGCTGCGGATCCGCCAGTACCTGGCCATGGATCAATTCAGGCCCCTGGTCCCAGGCTTCGGGTGGGCAGTCCTTGTTTTCCGGGCGCAGCGGCAGGTGCGGGTTGATCTCTGCCGGGTAGATGCGACAGACCAGAGGCCGCGTCTCATAAATAGTGCACAGGTCCTGCGCATCGAGGTTGCGACAGCGCCCTGGATTGAATGCAGCAAAGGTCACTGACACGCGCAATTGCCCAGTGCCGCAGCTGACCGGGTGCGAACGCCCCAGCACGTGCTCGCGCTGCTCGACCGGCATGCCCGGGCCATCGGTGACGAAAGCCTCGAGCAATACCACTACCTGGCCGCCAGCCGCCGCCCATTGGCGCGACTCGGCCAAGGTCAACGGAACATGATGGCCGGTGCAGCACTTGCCACAACCGGTGCAGGAAAAACGAATGCTGTCGTTCACTTGGCGCCTGGGTTCCACTCGCTGACGAACGCCTTCTTGTGCTGACGATCGTATAGGCACAGCTCAGTGCCGGTGCGTTGCTGCATGTGCTTTTGCGGATAGACGCCTTCGATCAGCAGGGCACTGAAACCGACCTGGTCGTCGAACTCGGCTGGCTTGCCGCGGGCGTGGGCGTCCTTGAGTTGGCTGGCGGACAGGCAGTCCTTGAGCATCTGTTGGCGATACTCGTTCCAGGCCTGGCTGCTGGAGGCCTGGGCGACACCTGTAGACAGGGCGCAGGCGATCAGGAGAAAGCTGAAATACTTCATACGCGATACCGGCATAAAACATCCGAGGGGCGCGAATTATGCCCCAGTCTCCCCAGGCATCAAGCCTGGGAGTTTGTCTCTGAATATATCAGGGTGGCCCAGCTTGCCTACTGGCATAACTGTCAGTGCTCAGCGAACACCACGGTGCGTGCGGCGGTCACCAGGCAGTCGGTCAGGTCCGGCGAAGAGAACTTGGTGAGAATCGCATTGGCGCCGGCGGTCTTGGCCTTTTCGCTGCTCATGGCGCTGTCCAGCGAGGTGTGCAGCAATATATAGAGGTGCTGGAAGTCGGGCGTCTCGCGCAGGGTGCGGGTAAAGGCGTAGCCGTCCATCTCCGACATCTCGATGTCGGAAACGATGATGTTGATCTCGCGCTCGGTGCCTTGCAGCTCCAATAGCACATTGATCGCGTCCTTGGCACTGCGCGCGGTGTGGCACTCGATCCCCAGGTTGCGCAGGGTGTGTACCGATTGCTGCAGGGCTACCTGGCTGTCGTCGACGACCAGGATATTGGCGGCGGCCAACAGGCTGGCGTCTTCCTCGCTCAGCTCGCCGGGATGCGGCTCGGGCTGAGGGGGGGCGATGGCATGGATGACCTTTTCAATGTCCAGCACCTGCACCAGGGTGTTGTCGACCCGGGTCACGCCGGTGATGAACGAGCGATTGCCCGAGCCGTAGGGCGGCGGTTTGATGTCGGTGCTCAGGCAATGCACGATGCGGCTCACCGCCTGCACGTGCAGGCCCTGGCGCGAGCGGCTGATCTCGGTGACGATCAGGCAGCCGCCGTCCGGGTCGGCCAGCGGCCGCTCGCCGATGGCGCGCGACAGGTCGATCACCGACAACGAATTGCCGCGCAGGGTCGCCACGCCTTTTACGTGAGGGTGGGACTCCGGCAGCTTGGTCAGTGGCGGGCAGGTGATGATTTCGCTGACCTTGAGCAGGTTGATAGCCATCAGCTTGCCGCTGCGCAGGGTGAACAGCAGCAGGGACAACGAGTCCGCGCGGGCATTTTGCGTGGCCATGGGCAACCTTTGGGTGTGTCAGGAAAAGAGAGGATGCCGGGTTATCGGCCTGTGCTGGCTTGGCTTTAGGGGTTTTTCGGTCCGCTGCGATAGGCTGCAAAGCAGCCCCACCCCCATTCAGCGCAGCCCCAAGCGCTTGGCCACCCGACTCAAATTGGCCCGATCCAGCCCCAACTCACGCGCCGCTGCCGCCCAGTTATCCTCGTGGCGCGCCAGGCACGCCTCGATCACTTGCCGCTGATAATCATCCAGCGCTTCACGCAGCCCACCCTCGGGCAGGCTGGCCAAGACTTGCGCGCTTTCAACCGGCGCGGCAGTGGTCGGCAGCACACTACGCAGATCCAGGTCCGCAGCCTCCAAGGTAAGAATCCGTGGCCGCTGCGGGTGCTGCCCGAGGGCCTTGAGGGCCGAGCGGCCGATCAGGTGCTCCAATTCACGCACATTGCCCGGCCAGTCATAAGCCAGCAGTGCCGCCTGGGCCTCATGACTCAGACGCAAACTATTCAGGCCCAGGCGCGAACGGTTCTGCTCCAGGAAGTAGCCCGCAATCAGCAGCACATCACGGCCGCGCTCGCGCAGCGGTGGAACCTGCAACGGATACACGCTGAGCCGGTGATAGAAATCGGCGCGATAGCGGCCGTTGCGCACCTCATCGGCCAGGTCGCGGTTGGTCGCGGCGATCAGCCGGACATCGACCTGGTGCTCACGATCCGACCCCAAGCGCTGTAGCTGGCCGCTTTGCAACACGCGTAGCAGCTTGGCCTGTACCGTCAGCGACAACTCGCCCACCTCATCGAGAAATAACGTACCGCCATTGGCCAGTTCGAACTTGCCACGTCGTTCGCCATGGGCACCGGTGAACGCCCCACGGACATGGCCAAACAGCTCGCTTTCGACCAGGGTGTCGGGCAGGGCCGCGCAGTTGAGGCTGATCAGTGGCTTGTCGGCGCGGCTGCTGGCCTGGTGCAGGGCCTGGGCCACCAGCTCCTTGCCGACGCCGGTCTCTCCGGTGATCAACACGGTCAGGTCACTGCCGCCTACCAGGCGGATTTCTTCTACCAAGCGTTTGTGCGCCTTGCTCTGGCCGATCAATTCCTTGTCCTGGCCGCTGGCCTGGCGGTAGACCTCGGCGCGTTGCTGTTCGTCTTCCACGCGCAGGGCCAGATGCTCGATGCGCTCGGCCACGGTGACCGTGGCCGCTGCCAGGCTGGCAAACGCTTGCAGGGCATCCAGCTCCAGGCTCTGGAACTGACCGGGGGTCAAGGCATCCAGGGTCAGCAGGCCCCAGGGCTGTTCATCGACCATCAGCGGGCAGCCCATGCAATCGTGTACTTCCAGGTCGGCGTCGGGTGCATTGACCAAGCCGTCATAGGGATCAGGCAGTTGGCTGTCGCTGGCAAAGCGCGTCGGCTCGCTGCGGCTGAGCAGGATCTTGAAGCGCGGGTGCTCACTGACCCGAAAGCGCCTGCCCAAGGTGTCAGGGGCGAGGCCGTCGACCGCCAGCGGCACCAACCACTCGCCATCCAGGCGCAGCAAGGCAGCGGCGTCGCACGGCAGCAAATCGCGCATGGCCTGCAATAGGCGGCGATAGCGCTCTTGGTCGGGCAGGTCGCGCGACAGGTCGCTGACCAGGGGGAGGAGGGCAGTGAGCAACGGTTTTGTGGTCATAAAGACTCCTTCTGGTCGTTATGACTATACGCCTGCCATTGTCATTTTGACACTGTGACCCGCCAAGCCCCGAATACACTGGGTTTTAAAGTTGGCACGATTGCTGAAATAGCCAAGGCATCCATTCGAAGCCACAGGCTCAGGAGTTGTCGCAATGCTCAATGCCGAACAACGTGCAATCATCAAAGCCACTGTCCCTCTGCTGGAAAGCGGTGGCGAGGCGCTGACCACCCACTTCTATAAGATGATGCTCAGCGAGTACCCCGAGGTACGCCCGCTGTTCAACCAGGCCCACCAGGCCAGCGGCGACCAGCCGCGCGCCCTGGCCAACGGTGTATTGATGTACGCCCGCCACATCGATCAGCTCGAGCAGCTCGGCGGGCTGGTTGGGCAGATCATCAACAAGCACGTGGCGCTGCAGATTCTGCCCGAACACTACCCGATCGTGGGGCGCTGCCTGCTGCGCGCCATCGAAGAAGTGCTTGGCAAGGACATCGCCACCCCTGAGGTGATCGATGCCTGGGCCGCGGCCTATGGTCAATTGGCCGATATCCTGATCGGCGCCGAGGAAAACCTCTACAAACAGAAAGAAGAAGCCGCAGGCGGCTGGCGCGGCACGCGCGAGTTCCGCCTGGTGCGCCGCGAGCAAGAGAGCAGCGAGATCGTCTCCTTCTATTTCGCCCCGGTCGATGGCAAGCCGGTGCTCAAGGCCGAACCGGGTCAGTACATTGGCCTGCAACTGTTTATCGACGGTGCCGAGCAACGTCGCAACTATTCCCTCTCGGCTTTGTGCGATGGCGAGCAATACCGCATCAGCGTCAAGCGTGAGGCCGGTGGCAAGGTGTCCAACTACCTGCATGACGGGTTCATGGTAGGCGATACCATCGCCCTGTTCCCGCCTGCAGGCGACTTCACCCTGGCGCAGAGCGACAAGCCGCTGGTGTTGATCAGCGGTGGGGTGGGCATCACTCCGACCTTGGCGATGCTGCAAGCGGCGCTTGCTACCGAGCGTCCGGTGCACTTCATTCACTGTGCGCGTAATGGCGCGGTGCATGCCTTCCGTGACTGGATCGACGGCCTGGCTGCGCGCCATCCGCAGCTCAAGCGTTTCTATTGCCATGCCGAGGAGGGCGGTGATGCCGATGCGGTGGGCTTGTTGAACGAGGAACTGTTGGCGCAGTGGCTGCCGCAGGAGCGCGACGTCGATGCCTACTTCCTGGGGCCTAAGGCCTTCATGGCGGCGATCAAGCGTCAGCTCAAAGGGCTAGGTGTGCCAGAGGCGCAGAGCCGCTACGAGTTCTTTGGGCCGGCGGCTGCATTGGAGTAATCCTCCTGGCAGGTGCGGCATCATCGCGGGGCAAGCCCGCTCCCACGCGATAGCGTAGGAGCGGGCTTGCCCCGCGATGGCTGCTGCAGATGTTTCATCCTTAATCGCGCTTTAATCACTGTATCCTTCACTCGCGGGTGTCGAGGGGCTTGCGCCTGTCCGGCATTCGCGTCGCCATTTGTGCATGGCCGACGTTGAACTGACGTCGATCCGTCTGGTCCTAGAGCTCTGCGGATAGTGCCGTCACGCCACTCCTTCGACATTCAAGGTCATGTTCAGCGTGTAGACTGGCGCCCAGGTCGGCCTCAGCGCTGCCACTCTCCATCGAAGGAATCGGCAATGAACGAACAAACATCGCGCCTCAATCGTGAACGGCGCTTCCTGGTGCTGCTGGGGGTGATCTGTCTCGCCCTGATCGGCGGCGCGCTCTACATGCAGATCGTGCTCGGCGAGGCGCCATGCCCGTTGTGCATCCTGCAGCGCTACGCCTTGCTGCTGATCGCGGTGTTCGCGTTCATCGCAGCGGCCATGCCGGGCAAGCGCAGCCTGACGCTGTTCGAAGGCTTGGTCATGCTCAGCGCCATCGGCGGAATCGTTGCGGCTGGCCGCCATGTGTATATACTCGCCAACCCTGCGGTCAGTTGCGGCATCGATACCCTGCAACCGATCGTCGACGACTTGCCCCTGGCCAAGGTCTGGCCACTGGCGTTCCAGGTCGAGGGTTTCTGCAGCACCCCGTATCCGCCGATCCTGGGTCTGTCGCTGGCGCAATGGGCGCTGGTGGCGTTCATCCTGACCGCCATCCTGGTGCCGCTAGGCATCTATCGCAACCGCCGCGGGGCTTAGACCAAAGTCCCGAATTCGCGCAAGTCTGTTGCACCGCGAGAGAATCACCTGATCTCGCCTCCCAGTTGATCCAGATCAAACACAAAGCCTTGCAGAATGCGGGTTTCAGGCCTACTGGGAGGGGTGCGACAAACTGTCGCGAAGTTGATTTTTTGAGCAGGATTGTTACGCATTCTGTAAAAGACTGTTGCTCAATAAGTCATAGTAAAGGGGGGGCGACCTATCTACAATCGCCCCCAATTTCCGTTCGGCACTGCTTGCAAGTCGCAGGATTGAAGGAAGCCACGGCTCCTTTTTGCTGACTTCGTCAAGTTTCGCCCAACGGCGATACCGGGCGGACACCCCTCCGCGTTTTCCCGCACCAAATGGACTTGGTCTGAAGTACAGGCCGTTTGCCTACGAAACCAAAAGCACCGTAAAGCCCGCTCAACGCCAGGTCCTGCAGTCGGACCCCAGGCAGGAGCGAATTCGAGCCCAAATTGCTAACGCTTGGCAGGACGAAGTGTTGGCGAACAAAACACTATTGCATTGAAGCAAGCTGATCTAGAGGTCGTGAGATGAGTAAAAAGCGTTACCCCAGACTGTTTGGCATATTGCCCTTTTTAGGCATGCTTTTACTCAGTGGGTGCAACTGGACCCTGCTCGACCCGAAGGGCCAGGTCGGCATTGAGCAAAAGAACCTTATCCTGATCGCTACCGGCTTGATGCTGCTGGTGGTCGTGCCGGTCATCATCATGACCCTGGCGTTCGCCTGGAAGTACCGTGCTTCCAACAAGGCAGCCACCTACACCCCCGACTGGTCGCACTCGACCAAGATCGAGCTGGCGATCTGGATCATCCCGGTGATCATCATCTGCGCCCTGGGCTACTTCACCTACCTGTCCACCCACAAGCTGGACCCGTACCGTCCACTGGATTCCGATGTGAAGCCGGTGCAGATCGACGTGGTCGCGCTGGACTGGAAATGGCTGTTCATCTACCCGGAGCAGGGCATTGCCACGGTCAACAAGATCGTCTTCCCAGCTAACACCCCGGTCAACTTCCGCGTCACCTCCGACGCTGTGATGAACTCCTTCTTCATCCCAGGCCTGGGCGGTCAGATCTACGCCATGGCCGGTATGACTACCAAACTGCACCTGATCGCTAACGAGAACGGTGAGTTCGACGGTATCAGCGCCAACTACAGCGGCGCCGGTTTCACAGGTATGAAGTTCAAGGCCACTGCAACCTCCCAAGCTGACTTCGAGAAGTGGGTCGCTGAAGTCAAGCAGTCGCCGAAGAAGCTGGACAAGGCCGAATACGAAGCCTTGGCCAAACCAAGCGAATACAACCCAGTCGCGCTGTACAGCGAGGCTTCGGCTGACCAGTTCCAGATCATCGTCGACAAGTACGAAGGTATGAACCGCGGTCGTCCGAGCCACGAAGAAGAAGGCAGCAAGGATCTGGCCACAACCCAGGGTGTGGAGTCGAGTAAGCAACCAGCTGCCGGGGCAGAGGAGTAAGAGATGTTCGGTAAATTAAGTCTGGAGGCGATCCCGTATCACGAGCCGATAGTCATGGTGACACTTGCCATGATCGCGCTCGGTGGTATCGCTGTAGTAGGTCTGATCACCTACTTCCGCAAGTGGACCTACTTGTGGACCGAGTGGCTGACCACGGTCGACCACAAGAAAATCGGCGTGATGTACATCATCGTCGCCATGATCATGCTGCTGCGTGGCTTTGCCGACGCCATCATGATGCGGACCCAGCTGGCTGCCGCCACCGGTGGCTCCGAAGGCTACCTGCCGCCTGAACACTATGACCAGATCTTCACCGCTCACGGTGTGATCATGATCATCTTCATGGCGATGCCGTTCTTCACTGGTCTGATGAACCTTGCGGTTCCTCTGCAGATCGGTGCACGTGACGTGGCCTTCCCGTTCCTCAACTCCCTGAGCTTCTACCTGCTGCTGGCAGGCGTGCTGCTGGTCAACATCTCCCTGGGTGTTGGTGAGTTCGCCAAGACCGGCTGGGTTGCCTATCCGCCGCTTGCGGGTATTCAGTACAGTCCTGGGGTAGGTGTCGACTACTACATCTGGGCGCTACAGCTATCGGGTCTGGGGACAACGCTGACCGGCGTTAACTTCCTGGTTACCGTGATGAAAATGCGCGCTCCAGGCATGAAGCTGATGGACATGCCGATCTTCACCTGGACCTGCACCTGGGCCAACGTGCTGATCGTAGCTTCGTTCCCGATCCTGACCGCTGCACTCGCTCTGCTGACTGTTGACCGTTATCTGGACTTCCACATTTTCACCAACGAGCTTGGTGGGAACCCGATGATGTACGTCAACCTGTTCTGGGCGTGGGGTCACCCTGAGGTTTACATTCTGATTCTGCCGGCCTTCGGCGTGTTCTCGGAAGTCACCTCGACCTTCGCTGGCAAGCGTCTGTTTGGCCACCACTCGATGATCTACGCATCGGGCGCGATCGCCATCCTCGGCTTTGCCGTTTGGCTGCACCACTTCTTCACCATGGGTGCCGGCGCGAGCGTCAACACCTTCTTCGGCCTGGCGACGATGCTGATCTCCATCCCGACCGGTGTGAAGTTGTTCAACTGGCTGTTCACGATCTACCAGGGCCGTCTGCGCTTCACCGCGCCGATCATGTGGACCCTGGGCTTCATGGTTACCTTCTCGATCGGTGGTATGACTGGCGTTCTGCTGGCTGTTCCAGGTGCTGACTTCGTTCTGCACAACAGCCTGTTCGTAATTGCCCACTTCCACAACGTGATCATCGGTGGTGCGGTCTTCGGCTACATCGCTGGCTTCTCCTTCTGGTTCCCGAAAGCCTTCGGCTTCACCCTGAACGAGAAGTGGGGCAAGGCTGCCTTCTGGTTCTGGATCTCTGGCTTCTACGTTGCGTTCATGCCGCTGTACGCCCTGGGCTTCATGGGCATGACCCGTCGTCTGAACCACTCCGACAACCCGCTGTGGGAACCCTACCTGTACGTTGCCGTCGTCGGCGCCGTGCTGATCCTGTTCGGTATCGCTTGCCAGCTGATCCAGATCTACGTATCGGTTCGCGATCGCAAGCAGAACATGGACGTCACTGGCGACCCATGGGGCGGCCGTACCCTGGAATGGTCGACTTCTTCGCCACCTCCGTTCTACAACTTCGCTCACATGCCTGAGAAAGTTGGTCTGGACGCCTGGCACGAAGCCAAGGAAGCCGGTGTGGCCTACAAGCCTGCGGCCAAGTACGAAGCGATCCACATGCCGAGCAACACCTCTACCGGTTTGTTCATGGGCCTGCTGCTGACCGTCTTCGGCTTCGCCTTCATCTGGCACATCTGGTGGCTGGTAGGCGCGAGCCTGGTAGCAACCATCGCAGTCTTCGTTCGCCACGCTGCACGTGACGACCAGGGCTACATGGTTCCGGCTGAAGAAGTGGCGCGCATCGAAGGCGAGCGCATGAAAGCGCTGGCCCAAGCAGGTGCTCTGCCTGCCGGCGCACGTGTCGAATCGTTTGAACGGGTGTAATCAATGTCCAGTCAAGTAATCCACGGTGACGCTCATGGTCATGACCATGGGCACGACGATCACCACCACGACTCGGGCCAGATGACCGTACTTGGTTTCTGGCTGTACCTGATGACCGACTGCATCCTGTTTGCGTCGCTCTTCGCCACCTACGCGGTGCTGTCCGGCGGTTTCGCCGGCGGCCCGTCGGGTCACGACATCTTCCAGCTCGACTTCGTGCTGGTTGAAACCGCGTTCCTGCTGCTGTCCTCGATCACCTTCGGCTTCGCCATGCTGAAGATGTTCGATGGCAAGAAAGCCGGTGTACTGGGCTGGTTGGCTATCACCTTCCTGTTCGGTGCTGCGTTTATCGCGATGGAAATCTATGAGTTCCATCACCTGATCGCTGAAGGCTACGGCCCGCAGCGCAGTGGCTTCCTGTCGGCGTTCTTCGCGCTGGTCGGTACCCACGGTCTGCACGTGACTGCCGGTCTGATCTGGATGGCGATCATGATGTATCAGATCAACAAGCACGGCATCACGCCGACCGCCAAGACCCGCATGAGCTGCCTGAGCCTGTTCTGGCACTTCCTGGACGTGGTCTGGATCTGCGTGTTCACCGTCGTCTACCTGCTGGGGGTTCTGTAATGGCCAATGCACACGACACTCATCATGAAGGCAACCACGGCAGCGTGAAGTCGTACATGATCGGCTTCGTACTGTCGATCATCCTGACCGCGATTCCGTTCGGCCTGGTGATGTATCCGACCCTGCCGAAGAACCTGACTGTCCTGATCGTGGTGGCCATGGCCGTCATTCAGGTAGTGGTGCACCTGGTTTACTTCCTGCACATGGACCGCTCGAAAGAGCAGCGTTCCAATGTCTCGACGTTCCTGTTCACCGTTCTGGTAATTGCACTGCTGGTCGGCCTGTCGCTGTGGATCATGTTCAGCATCCACTTCGAAATGATGGCCAAGTGAGGTAAGACTGCATGTCCGTGAAGCACTTTATCCAAATCACCAAACCGGGGATCATTTTCGGTAACGTGCTTTCCGTGGCAGGCGGTTTCTTCCTTGCCGCTAAGGGGCATGTGGACTTCGCCCTGTTCCTGGCGGTGGTTGTTGGTACTTCGTTGGTGGTAGCGTCCGGTTGCGTGTTCAACAACTGCATCGACCGCGACATCGACGTGAAGATGGAACGTACCAAGAACCGCGTCATGGTTCAGGGCGGCATGTCGCTGCCCCTCGCGCTGATCTACGCCACTCTCCTGGGGGTGGCCGGCTTCAGCTTGCTGTATGTCCAGGCTAATCCGCTGTCGGCGTTCTGCGCAGCTGTAGGCTTCATCGTCTACGTCGGTTTCTACAGCCTCTGGCTGAAGCGCAAATCGGTGCACGGCACCTTGGTTGGCAGCCTGTCGGGTGCCATGCCTCCGGTGATCGGCTACTGCGCCGTGAGCAACAGCTTCGACCTGGCTGCAGTGACCCTGCTGGTGATGTTCAGCCTGTGGCAGATGCCGCACAGCTTTGCCATCGCGATCTTCCGCTTCAACGATTACGCGGCAGCCAAGATTCCGGTTCTGCCGGTGGCGCGCGGAGTCCTGGCGGCGAAGAAGCAGATCGTGCTGTATGTCCTGGCCTTTGTCCTGGCGACCCTGATGCTCACCCTCGGCGGTTACGCCGGTCTGGGTTATCTGGCCGTAGCGGCTGCCATGGGTCTGTACTGGTTGTACATGGCCTGGGGTGGTTACAAGGCTGAAGACGACAGCAAATGGGCGCGCAAGGTATTTGGTTTCTCCATTCTCACCGTCACCGCCCTGAGCGTGATGATGTCGGTGGATAGCCAGACCGCAGCTGACGTGCTGATGACTTACGCACGCTGATAGTCGCCTGCTACACGAAAAAACCCCGGCCATGTGCCGGGTTTTTTTTTGCCTGTTTTTCCTGTACCGGCCTCTTCGCGGGCAAGCCCGCTCCCACAGGTACAGTGCAAGCTTCAAAGGCTGTGGGAATTCTGTGGGAGCGGGCTTGCCCGCGAAGAGGCCGATACCGCAAATATGGATCTAAAGTTTTCAAAAAATATGCCTGAAAAATATATAAAAAACAGGAAATTATCTTTTGCATTAATAGTGTTTCGGCATTATCTTCTGAATCAGGCCGCCACAGCGGCCAGCGTCGCTCGGACGGTTCCGGGCGCTAACGTCTCTCGAGGAAATCATGGCCGACCAAGGTTCGCCGCGCCGCTTCGCGCGCATCGATCGTCTCCCCCCGTACGTCTTCAACATCACTGCCGAACTGAAGATGGCTGCTCGCCGCCGTGGCGAGGACATCATCGACCTGAGCATGGGTAACCCCGATGGCGCCACGCCGCCGCACATCGTCGAGAAGCTGGTGCAAGTCGCCCAGCGCGAAGACACCCACGGCTATTCCACCTCCCGCGGCATCCCGCGCCTGCGTCGGGCGATTTCGCGTTGGTACCAGGACCGCTACGAGGTCGAGATCGACCCGGAAAGCGAAGCCATCGTCACCATCGGCTCCAAAGAGGGCCTGGCGCACCTGATGCTCGCCACCCTCGATCATGGCGACACGGTACTGGTGCCCAACCCCAGCTACCCGATTCATATCTACGGCGCAGTGATCGCCGGTGCCCAGGTCCGCTCGGTGCCGCTGGTGCCTGGGGTGGATTTCTTCAACGAGCTGGAGCGGGCGATCCGCGAGTCGATCCCCAAGCCGAAGATGATGATCCTGGGCTTCCCGTCCAACCCGACCGCCCAGTGCGTCGAGTTGGATTTCTTCGAGCGCGTGGTCGCTTTGGCCAAACAGTACGATGTGCTGGTGGTGCACGACCTGGCCTACGCCGACATCGTCTATGACGGCTGGAAGGCGCCTTCGATCATGCAGGTGCCGGGGGCCAAGGACATTGCCGTAGAGTTCTTCACCCTGTCCAAAAGCTACAACATGGCAGGCTGGCGCATTGGCTTCATGGTCGGCAACCCTGAGCTGGTCAGTGCCTTGGGGCGGATCAAGAGCTACCACGACTACGGCACCTTCACCCCGCTGCAAGTCGCGGCCATCGCCGCACTGGAAGGCGACCAGCAATGCGTGCGCGACATCGCCGAGCAGTATCGGCAGCGGCGCAACTTGCTGGTCAAGGGGCTGCACGAGCTGGGCTGGATGGTCGAAAACCCCAAGGCCTCGATGTACATCTGGGCGAAGATTCCCGAGGCTTATGCGCACCTGGGCTCGCTCGAGTTCGCCAAGAAGCTGCTGGCTGAAGCCAAGGTCTGCGTGTCGCCGGGCATCGGCTTTGGTGACTACGGCGATGACCATGTGCGCTTCGCCCTGATCGAGAACCAGGACCGTATTCGCCAGGCCATTCGGGGTATCCGCCAGATGTTCCGGGCGGATGGCTTGACCCACAAGTAAGGCTTTACGTCTATCGCGGGGCAAGCCCGCTTCAACGCCAGCTTGAGCCCTGAACTGGTCTGGGATTCAACGCTGATCTGCGTGGGAGCGGGCTTGCCCCGCGATGCATTGGATGCCCCGATCAGCGGCAATGTTTTTTTACTCATCCCCTCTTCTCAGCCGCCTTTGCTTGGATTACAAATGGCGCCGCGGGCCCAGCCCCGATAACAACAATCCTTCCCCCCCCTGGTCATCATGTCCGAATACAACCCTTGCCTTGACTGCGGCGCTTGCTGCGGGTACTTCCGTGTGTCCTTCTTCTGGGGCGAATGCCAGTCTGCTGGCGGAGTCGTGCCCGATGACCTGGTGGTGCAGATCAACCCGACCCGGGTCGCGATGATTGGCACCGACGCCAAACCCTGCCGCTGCATCGGCCTTGAGGGTGAGATTGGCAAACAGGTCGGCTGCACCCTCTACGCTAATCGCTCGACTCCATGCCGGGAGTTCGAAGCGTCCTGGGTCGACGGTGTGCACAACCCTAGCTGCGATGCCGCACGCGCTGCTTATGGCCTGCCACCGCTGGAAGCCAACGAGCCGCATTGGCCTGACGAGGGGGCTGAAGTCGCCTGACGGCTGGAGCGGTAAAGCACACAATCGGCGAACGCAGTAGAACCACCGTTCGTCGGTTGGATCCAACGGCCTCTGGCCTGTACCCCGCGAAACACGTGCTTGAGGCACAAAGTATTAACACCATTTTCTCCGCGTGATTTCCGATTGCCGCGCCGGCAGCGACTACACATTCCCTCAAAGGAAATCAGTAGTCGCCAAGGTCAGGCTATTCGACTCGTCGCGTGTTTTGCTTCCCCCGGCAGCGCAACTTGCCGCACGCATTCAAGGACTGAATGGCCTGATCCACGAAGGAGCTATCCGTGGACAGAAGAGTTGCCAAGCGTTCGCCTGCACGTATTTCACAGTTGTCATTGGCCATCAGCCTGGCAGTGGGGGGCATGGCCTTTGGTTTGAGCAGTGAACAGGCGCTGGCCGCCTGCAGCGCGGCGGGGTCGTTAATCACCTGCAATGGCGCGGCCAACCCACTGGCACCGAGTTATACCAACGGCGGCAGTGGCCTCACGGTCAATGTCAATCCTGGTGCTACCTTAGGCACCCTACTGGGTGTGGGCGGGACGTCATTGTCGCTGGCCGGCAACAACAACACCTTGAACAACTCCGGAACCATCGACCCGACGCTGCTGGGGCTGCTGAGCATCCAGTCTTCCGCCGTGCTGATCGGCAACACCGGCACCTCCAGCACCCTCACCATCAATAACAACGCCAGCGGCGTGATCAAGGGCACCGGCGCCCTGCTGGGCGCGAGCCTGCTGAACCTCACCGGCATGGCGCTGGACGCGCGTAACGGTCCGGCGGGCACCACCACCATCACCAACGCCGGTAGCATCGGCTCCTCGGCGCTGGCCAGCCTCACGATCCTGAGTGAGGACACTCCGGTCATCGCCGTGACCGGCGGCAGCACGGTGAACTTCACCAACACGGGGACCATACTGGGCCGGACAGCCTTCGAGGCCTCGGCGGCGGGCAACACCTTCACCAACGCCGGGACCCTGACCGGCAGCTTGTCGATGGGGGCCAACAGCACCAACCGCTTCAACGCCATCACCGGCTCCAGTGTCGGTGCCGGGCTTGGCGTCAGCGTGGCCTTGTTGGTCAACAGCAACCCCAACCTCGCCTATGCCGCAGCCGGCAAGATCGACGGTGGTGCCGGCGGCACCAACACCCTGGCGCTGCGCAACGCCATCGGAGGTGGTACTGGCACTGCCGGCAGCGGCACCATCAATGCCAGCAACTACATCAACTTCAGCCGGCTGATCGTCGACAGCGGCACCTGGAGCCTGATCGGCCAGGTGCTCAACGGCACCACCCAGACCACCCTCAACGATGGCCTGGTCAACTTCGACAACGCCAGCGCCTTCGGCAGCGGCGCCATTACCGTCAACGGCGGCGGGTTGGCTGGCACCGTCGGTGGCCTGAGCCTGGCCAACAACCTCACCCTCAATGCCGGCCTGAACGTCGGCGGCGCCACCGACATGGCCCTCAATGGCGTGGTCTCGGGTGTCGGCGGACTGACCAAGACCGGCGCGGGCCTGCTCACCCTCGGCGCCACCAACACCTACAGCGGCGGCACCACCCTGGCCGCCGGCGGCCTTAATCTGACCAGTGCAGCGGCCCTCGGCACTGGGGCGCTCACCGTCAGCGGTGCCGGCAGCCTGCAAGGCAGTGTGCCGCTGGTGCTGAATAACGCAGTCGCCCTGAACGCGGCGCTGACCCTGCCCGGGAGTAACGCCCTGACGCTCGGCGGGGTGCTCAGCGGGACCGGCGCGTTGGTCAAGAGTGGTACCGGCAACTTGACGCTGAACGGCGTCAATACCTTCAGCGGCGGCACCACCTTGGCCAGCGGTACACTGACCATCGGCAACGACAGTGCCCTTGGTACCGGTGCCCTGACCCTCACCGGTAACGGTACACTGGACAACACCGCCGCGCTCACCCTGGCCAACGCCGTCAGCCTGGGTGGCAACATCCTCACGCTGCCCGGCAGCAACGCCCTGACCCTGAACGGCGTGATCAGCGGCACCGGCGGCCTGACCAAGAACGGCAGCGCCGACCTCACCCTCA
Source organism: Pseudomonas sp. xss_2 (assembly GCF_043104195.1). Classification (NCBI taxonomy): domain Bacteria; kingdom Pseudomonadati; phylum Pseudomonadota; class Gammaproteobacteria; order Pseudomonadales; family Pseudomonadaceae; genus Pseudomonas; species Pseudomonas sp. xss_2. Next base: position 87,384 of record NZ_JBICKL010000023.1, on the reverse strand, counting down.
ACGGCGTCAACACCTACAGCGGCACCACCACCCTGGGCGGCGGCAAGCTCACCGTCGGCAACAGCGCCGCGCTGGGCACCGGTGGCCTGACCCTGGCCGGCAGTGTCAGCCTGGATGCCAGCAGCGCAGTCAGCCTGGGCAACGCGATCAACCTGGGGGCCAACACCCTCAACCTGCTGGGCACCAGCGCCACCACCCTGGGTGGCGTCATCAGCGGTAGCGGTAACCTGATCAAGAATGGCGCCGGCGACCTGGCCCTCAATGGCAACAACACCTTCAGCGGTGGCCTGACGCTCAACACCGGCAAGCTCACCGTAGGCCACAGCAATGCGCTGGGCGGCGGTGCCCTGAGCCTGGGCGGCAACGCCAGCCTCGACGCCAGCACCGCAGTCAATCTGGGCAACGCGGTCAACCTCGGCGCCAACACCCTCAACCTGCTAGGCACCAGCGCCACCACCCTGGGCGGTGTCATCAGCGGTTCCGGCGCGCTGGTCAAGAATGGCAGCGCCGGCCTGACCCTCAACGGCAGCAACACCTACAGCGGCGGCACCACCCTCAATGGTGGCGTGCTGAGCGTGGGCAACAACAATGCCCTGGGCACCGGCGCGCTGACCCTGGGCGGCAATGCCAGCCTCGATGCCGGCGTGGCGGTCAACCTGGGCAACGCGGTCAACCTCGGCGCCAACACCCTGACCCTGCCGGGCACCAGCGCCACCACCCTGGGCGGGGTGATCAGCGGCACCGGGGCACTGGTCAAGAACGGCAGCACCAACCTGACCCTGGGTGGCAGCAACACCTTCAGCGGCGGGCTGACCCTCAATGCCGGCACCCTGACCCTGGCCAGCGCGGCCGCGTTGGGGACCGGCGCGTTGAGCGTTGGCGGTGCGTCGACCCTGGCCAACAGCACGGCGTTCACGCTGAACAACGGCGTCAACCTCGGCGCCAACCTGACCCTGGCCGGTGCCAACAACCTGGTCCTGGCCGGTAACCTCAGCGGTACCGGCGGGCTGATCAAGAACGGCAGCGCCAGCCTGACCCTGGCGGGCAACAACACCCAGAGCGGCAGCACCACCCTCAACGCCGGCACCCTGGTGCTGGGCAGCGCCACCGCGCTGGGTACCGGGGCGCTCAACGCGGCGGCCGGCACCACCCTCGACACCAGCATCGCCGGGTTGAACATCGGCAACGCCGTGAACCTGGCCGGCAACCTCACCCTCGCCGGCAACAACGACCTTACCCTGGGCGGCGTGATTGCCGGAGTCGGCGGCCTGATCAAGAACGGCAGCACCACGCTGACCCTCACTGGCTCCAATACCCAGGTCGGCGCCACCAACCTCAACGCTGGCACCATCGTGGTCGGCAGCAACACCGCACTGGGCAGTGGCGCGCTCAATGCCGCCGCGGGCACCAGCCTGGACGCCAGCAGTGCGGTCAACCTCGGCAACGCTGTCAACCTGGCCGGCGCCCTGACCATCGGCGGCACCGCCAACCTCGATCTGGGTGGCCTGGTCAGCGGGGCGGGCAGCCTGGTCAAGAACGGCAGCGCGACCCTGACCCTGTCCGGCCCCAACGCCTACCTGGGTGGCACCACCCTCAACGCCGGTGGCCTAGTACTGGGCAACGGCGCCGCGCTGGGCGTGGGCAAGCTCACCGTGGCGGGCGCAGGCAGCCTGGACAGCACGGCGGCGCTAAGCATCGGCAACGCCGTCACTCTCGATGCCGACCTCACCCTGGCCGGCAGCAACAACCTGAGCCTCAACGGCGTGATCGACGGCACCGGCCGGCTGATCAAGAACGGCAGCACCACACTCACCCTCGGTGGCCTCAACAGCTACGCCGGCGGCACCCTGCTCAATGCCGGCGGCCTGGTGCTTGGCAACGGCAGTGCGCTTGGCACGGGTACCCTTACCGTGGGCGGTGCCGCGAGCCTGGACAACAGCAGCGCCATCAGCCTGGGCAACAACGTCGCGCTCGACGCCAACCTCACCCTCGGCGGCAGCAACGCGCTGACCCTGGGCGGTGTGCTCAGTGGGGCAGGGCAACTGGTCAAGAACGGCGCCGCCACCCTGACCGTAAACGGCGTCAACACCTACGCCGGTGGCACCACCCTAAATGCCGGTGGTGTGGTCGTCGGCAACGGCGGCGCCCTGGGCAGCGGCGCCCTCAACGTGACCGGTGCCGCCAGCCTCGACAACAGCGCCGTGCTGACCCTGGCCAACGATATCGGTCTGGGTGCCAACCTCACCCTCGGCGGCAGCAACGACCTCACCTTGAGCGGGGCCATCAGCGGTACCGGCGGCCTGATCAAGAACGGCCTGGCCGACCTGACCCTCACCGGCAACAACACCTTCAGCGGTGCCATCGACCTGCTCGGCGGCAGCCTTACCACTGTGGGCGCTGGCGCGTTGGGCAGTGCCTCGTCGCTCAATGTCGGTGCCGGCGCCAGCCTCAACCTGGGCACCAGCGCCGGGGTAGGCGGCCTCAGCGGTGCGGGTACGGTGAACGTGGCCGGTGGCGGCAACCTGACCGTGGGTGGCAACAACCAGAACAACGTCTTCAGCGGCGTGCTGGCAGGTGCTGGCGGGCTGGTGAAAAACGGCACCGGCAGCCAGGAACTGTCGGGCGTGAACGTGCTGGCCGGCAACACCACGGTCAATGCCGGCCTACTCAATGTCACCGGCTCGCTGGCCAGCACCAGTGTGCAGGTCAACAGCGGCGCCAGCATTGGCGGCACCGGCAGCCTGCTGGGCGCGGTCGACATCGCCAACGGCGCGCACCTGCTGGCCAACAGTGGCTCAACCCTCAGTACCGGCGCGCTGACCCTGCACAGCGGCTCGATTCTCGACTTCGGCCTCGGCTCGCCGGCCACCGGCGGCACCGCACTGGTCAACGTCAACGGCAACCTGACCCTGGACGGCACCCTCAACGTCACCGATATTGGCGGCTTCGGCACCGGTATCTACCGCCTGTTCGACTACACCGGCGCCCTGGTCGACAACGGTGTGGAGCTCGGCAGCATCCCGGGCAGCGTGCTGCCGGGCGACTTGCAGGTGCAAACTTCGATCGGCAGCCAGATCAACCTGCTGGTTGGCGGCGCCAGCGGCACCGTGCAGTTCTGGGATGGCGCCCAGAGTGTGCCCAACGGCGTGATCGACGGCGGCACCGGCACCTGGAATGGCAGCAATACTAACTGGACCGATGTCAACGGCGTGCTCAATGGCAGCTGGGCCGGCGACTTCGCGGTGTTCCAGGGCACGGCGGGCGATGTCACCGTGGTCGGCACCCAGGCCGCCACCGGCCTGCAATTCGTCACCAACGGCTACCGCCTGATCGGTGCCGGTGGCCTGGACCTGGTCAATGGCAGCAACGGTGCCTTCACCGTGCGGGTCGACCCAGGCGCCACCGCGACGCTGAACGTCGGTCTCTCCGGCAGCGGCCAACTGGCCAAGCTCGACAGCGGTACCCTGGTGCTCAACGGTGGCAACAGCTATACCGGCGGCACCGTGCTCAGCGGTGGCAGCATCATCGTAGGCAACAACACGGCCTTCGGCACGGGGGCGGTCAGCGCTGCCGCCGGCACCAGCCTGGACAGCAACACAGCGGTTACCTTGGGCAATGCCTTTGCCTTGGGCGGCGCCTTGACCATCGGTGGCAGCGCCGACCTGGGACTGGCTGGCGTGGTTTCGGGTACCGGCAGCGTGATCAAGGCCGGGGGCGCCAACCTGACCCTGGGCAACGCCAACACCTACAGCGGTGGTACCAGCCTGGGATCCGGCACCCTGACCCTGGGCAATGACCAGGCGCTGGGAACGGGCGGCCTGGCCGTCACTGGCGCCGCCAGCCTGAACTCCAGCAGCAACCTGGCACTGGGCAATACCGTCGCCTTGAACGGCAACCTCACCTTGCTGGGCAGCAACGACCTCACCCTCAACGGTGCGATCAGTGGCACCGGCGGGTTGGTCAAGAACGGTGCAGGTACGCTCACCCTCAACGGCAGCAACAGCCAGCAGGGCGCCACCAGCCTGAACGGCGGCACCCTCGTGGTCGGCAGCAACACCGCGCTGGGCACTGGTGCTTTGAACGCAGTCGGCGGCACCACTTTGAGCAGCAACGCCAACGTCACCTTGGCCAACCAGATCAACCTGGGTGGCAATTTGACCGTGGCCGGGGCGCAGAACCTGACCCTGGGTGGCAATATCAACGGCGTCGGCGGCCTGACCAAGACCGGCAGCGGCATCCTGACCTTGAACGGTACCAACGGCAACCTGGGCAACACCAACCTCAATGCCGGCACCCTGGTGCTCGGCAACTCCAACGCCCTCGGCCTGGGCCAGCTCAACGCGGCTGCCGGCACCGCGCTGGACAGCTCTACGGCGGTCAACATCGGCAACACCGTCAACCTGGCCGGCAACCTCATCATCGCTGGCAGCAACGACCTGGGCCTGGGCGGTCTCGTCACTGGCGCCGGCAGCCTGACCAAGAATGGTGCCGGCAACCTCACCCTCAGTGGCGCCAACAGCCTGAGCGGTGGCGTGACCCTCAATGACGGCACCCTCACCCTGGGCAACAACCAGGCCCTGGGCACTGGCACCCTGACCGTCGGTGGCGCCAGCAACCTGCTCAGCACAGGTGCACTGACCCTGGCCAACCAGCTAGCGTTGAACGCCAACCTGAGCTTGCCAGGCAGCAACAACCTGGTGCTCAACGGCGTGATCAGCGGCGCCGCTGGCTTGAACAAGACCGGCAGTGGCAACCTGACCCTCGCTGCCGCCAACACCTACCAAGGCACCACCACCCTCGCTGCCGGCACGCTCACCTTGGGCAACAACACCGCCCTGGGCCAGGGCAGCTTGTCGGTGACCGGCAACAGCACCCTGGCCAGCAATGGTGTGCTGCAAGTAGCCAATGCGATCGGGCTGGGCAGCGGCAACACCCTGGCTGTCAACAACACCCAGACGCTGACGTTAGCAGGTGTGATCAGTGGCGGCGGCGCTTTGAACAAGCTCGGCGCGGGGCAACTGCTGCTCACAGGCAATAACAACTACAGCGGCGGTACCACAGTGCGCGCTGGCAGCCTGCTCCTAGGCAACAACAACGCCTTGGGTAGCGGCGCGTTGACCGTGGACGGTGCCGCGACCCTGGACAGCACACAGGCCCTAACCCTGGCCAACGCAGTCAATCTCACTGACGGTTTCCTGACCTTGGCGGGTAATCAGGCCCTGACCCTCAATGGCGTCATTGCTGGCAGCGATGGGCTGATCAAGAACGGTACGGCGACGCTGACCCTCAACGGCAACAACACTTATAGTGGCGGTACCACGCTCAACGGCGGCGCCCTGGTAGTCGGCAGCAACACTGCGCTGGGCAGCGGCGACCTCACCACCGGCGCCAACACCAGTCTCGATGCCAACGGCGCTGGCATCACCCTGGCCAACGACGTTCACCTGGGCGGCACCCTCAACCTGCCGGGCAGCGCTGATCTGACCCTCACCGGCGTAGTGGATGGCGTCGGCGGCCTGAACAAGGCTGGCACCAGCACCCTGACTCTCAATGGTGCCAACAACTATCTGGGCGGTACCACCCTCGGTGCTGGCCGGTTGGTGGTGGGTAACGACAGCGCGTTGGGGCAGGGCGCCCTGACCGTTGCCGGGGTCTCGACCCTGAGCAGCGGCACCAGCACCACCTTGGCCAACAACGTCACCCTCAACGCCGGACTGACTGTCGATGGCAGCAACGATCTGACGCTCAACGGGGTTGTCAACGGCACCGCTGGGCTGACCAAGAACGGCAGCGGCAACCTGACCCTCAATGGCAACAACGGCTACCAGGGCGGCACCCAGCTCAACGCCGGCCGCCTGACCCTGGGCAGCAGCGGCGCCTTGGGCACCGGCAGCCTGGCGGTCACCGCCGACGCCACGCTGGCCAACAGCGCGCCCATGGCCCTGGGTAACCTCATCGACCTGAGCAACGGCGCCAACCTGACCTTTGCCGCCGACAACGCGCTGATCCTCAGCGGTGACCTGAGCGGCACCGGCAACCTGGTCAAGAGCGGTGTCGACGACCTCACCCTGGTCGGCACCAAGACCTTCACTGGCAACGTCGACATCCAGGCTGGCTCGCTCACCACCCTTGGCAGCGGCGTGCTGGCCAACGTCGATACCCTCAACGTCGGCGCCAGCGGTCAACTCAACCTCAACGGCGATGCCAGCCTCGGCAGCCTGACCGGCAGTGGCCAGGTCGATGTCGGTATCGGCAGTACCCTAAGCCTGGGCAGCAACAACCTCGATGCTACCTTCGCGGGCGGCCTCAACGGCCTGGGTGGGGTGGCCAAGCTCGGCACTGGCACCCTGACCCTGACCGGCAACAGCAACCTGGCCGACAACACCCAGGTTAACGCCGGTACCCTCAAGATCGACGGCAGCCTGGCCAGCAACCTGCTGACCGTCGCCAGCGGCGCCACCCTGACCGGTAGCGGCAGTGCCAACGCCACGGTGGTCATCAACAATGGCGGCCATCTGGCAGGGCAGAGCGGCAGTACCCTGGGCCTTGGCAGCCTGGTACTCAACAGCGGCTCGATCGTCGATGTCGGCCTCGGTTCGCCCTCTACTGGCAACACCGCGCTGTTCAATGTCGGCGGCAACCTCACCCTGGACGGCACGCTCAACGTCAGCAACATCGGCGGCTTCGGCAACGGCGTGTATCGCATCTTCGACTACACCGGCGGGCTCACCGACAACGGCCTGGACTTCGGCAGCCTGCCGCAGGGCGTGGGCCTGGGCGATGTGACCCTGCAAACCGCTCTGGCCAACCAGGTCAACTTGCTGGTGAGCGCCGCTGGCCTGAACATCCAATTCTGGGATGGCAGCCAAAGCGTGGCCAATGGCCAAGTCGATGGTGGCGCAGGTGTGTGGAATGCTGGCAACACCAACTGGACCGATCTCAACGGCCTGAGCAACACCAACTGGGGCAACACCTTCGCGGTGTTCCAGGGCACGGCGGGCGATGTCACCGTCAATGGCAGTCAGACCGTCAACGGCATGCAGTTCGTCAGCAACGGCTATCGCCTGCTGGCCGGCACTGGCGGTGCACTCAACCTGATCAACGGCAGCAGCGGCGACACCTCAGTGCGGGTCGATCCTGGCGTCACCGCGACCCTCGACCTGCCACTCAATGGCAGCGGCACGCTGAACAAGCTCGACAGCGGCATCCTGGTGCTCAACGGCAACAACAGCTACAGCGGCGGCACCACCTTGAGTGGCGGCACTATTGTGGTTGGTAGCAACACAGCCCTGGGCAGTGGAGCACTGGCTGCAAACGCCGGCACCACCCTGGACAACAACAAGACCGTGACCCTGGCCAACGACATCAGCGTGGCCGGCCCGCTGAACCTCAGCGTCAGCAACAACCTTGCCCTGGATGGCGACATCAGCGGCAACGGAGGCTTGGTCAAGTTCGGCACCAGCACCCTGCGTCTGGGCGGCAACAACAGCTACCTGGGCGACACGGCGCTCAATGCCGGGCAACTGCTGCTGGGGTCCAACACTGCCCTGGGCAGTGGCGCACTGAACGCCGCAGGTGGTACGCAACTGGACAGCAGCCAGGCCGTCATCCTCGGCAACAACGTCAACCTCGCCGGTGAGCTGCAGGTGCTCGGCAGCAATGACCTGACCCTCACTGGCATCGTCGCCGGTAGCGGCAGCCTGCTCAAGTCGGGCACCGCCCGCCTGACGCTGCTCGGCGCCAACACCTACAGCGGCGGTACCGAGCTGCAGGATGGCACCTTGGTCCTGGGCAACAACAGTGCCCTGGGTAGCGGCAGCCTCAACGTCACCGGCAGCGCCGCGTTGGATACCAATAGCCCGGTCACCATTGCCAACGCGCTGAACGTTATGGGGACAGTCGACGTGCTGGGCAGCAGCGACCTGCACCTTGCTGGGGTGCTCGGCGGCAATGGCGTGCTCAATAAAAACGGCCTGGCCGACCTGACCCTGAGCGGCAACAACACCTTCAGCGGTATTCTCAACATCCTCTCGGGCAGCCTCAGCACCCTCGGCACCACCGCCCTCGGCACCCAGAGCGAGCTCAACGTCAGCAGTGGCGCGACCCTCAACCTGGATGGCAACACCACCCTGGGCGATATCGGCGGCAACGGTGTCATCGACATCGCCGCTGGCAACAGCCTGAGCGTGACTGGCGGGATCTTCGACGGGGCTATCAGCGGTGCCGGTACCCTCGCCAAGATCAGCGCCGGCACCCTGGCGCTCAACGGCGTCAGCAGCCTGACTGGCGTCACCAACGTCAACGGCGGCACCCTGACTGTCGATGGCAGCCTGGCCAGCGCCAACGTGGCGGTCAACAACGGCGCCACCCTGGGCGGCAGCGGTACTCTGAGCGGCGCAGTGGCCTTGGCGGATGGCGCCAGCCTGGCGGTCAACAGCGGCTCGACCTTGAGCGTCGGCGCGTTGAACATGGGGGCCAACTCGATCCTCGATGCAGGCCTCGGCGCGCCACTGGGCGGCGCGGCGCTGATCGACGTCGCTGGCAACCTGACCCTCGACGGCACCCTCGATATCACTGACCTGGGCGGCTTCGGCTCCGGTGTCTACAGCCTCATCGACTATGGTGGAACCCTGCAGAACAACGGCCTGACCATTGGCACTACGCCGGTTCCAGCGAGCGATGTGACCGTGCAGACCAGCGTCGCCAACGAGGTCAACCTGGTGGTCGGTGGTAGCAGCAACCTGCTGTTCTGGGACGGTAGCCAGACAGTCGCCAACGGCCAGATCGACGGCGGCAGCGGAACGTGGGACAGCACCACGACTAACTGGACCGACGCCAACGCCACCGTCAACAGCACCTGGAACAACACCTTCGCCATCTTCCAGGGCGCAGCGGGCACCGTTACCGTCAATGGCAGCCAGTCGATCAGCGGCCTGCAGTTCGTCACTGACGGCTATGTGCTCGATGCTGGCACCGCGGGTGAGCTGATCGCCGCCAACGGGGGCAGCGGCCAGACCAACGTGCGCGTCGATAGCGGCGTCAGCGCCACCCTCAACGTCGCCATCAACGGCACCGGCAAGCTGGCCAAGCTCGACACTGGCACCCTGGTACTCAACGCAGCCAACGGCTACAGCGGCGGTACCGCACTCAATGGCGGCACCTTGGTGGTCGGTAACGATAGCGCCCTGGGCAGTGGCACCCTGACCGCCGCCGCAGGCACCACCTTGGACAGCAACAAGGCCGTCACCCTGGCCAACACCAGCGTACTCAACGGTGCTCTGGCCATCGCCGGCAGCAACGCGCTAACCCTCAACGGGGCGATCAGCGGCGCCGGTGGCCTGATCAAGAACGGCGCCGGCCAGCTCACCCTGGGTGGCAGCAACAGCTACACCGGCGGCACCCAGATCAACGCCGGCAGCGTGGTCGGCAACAGCAGCAGCCTGCAAGGTGCGATCCTCAACAACGCTGCCCTGACCTTCGAGCAGAACGCCAATGGCAGCTACACCGGCAACCTCACCGGCAGCGGTACGCTGACCAAGAACGGCACTGGCGAACTGCTGCTGACCGGCACCAACGGCCTGACCGGCAACACCCAGGTCAATAGCGGCAGCCTCTTGGTCAACGGTCGCCTCGACAGCGCCAACGTGGTGGTTGCAGGCGGCGCCAACCTGGGGGGCAGCGGTACCCTGGCGGGCGCGGTGCAGGTACAAGACGGCGCCTCGCTCAGCGCTGGCGCCGGCAGCACCGCGCTGTCGGTCGGCAGCCTCGCGCTGTCTTCGGGTAGCGCATTGAACTTCGACCTTGGCGCACCAACGGCGTCCACCACGGCGGTCAAGGTGGCGGGCGACCTGACCCTGGACGGCACCCTCAACATCACCGATGCCGGTGGCTTCGGCACCGGTGTCTATCAACTGTTCGGCTACGGCGGCACGTTGACCAACAACGGCCTGGTATTCGGCGCCATCCCCGGCACCGTGGCCCTGGCTGACCTGACCCTGCAGACCGCGATCGCCAACCAGATCAACCTGGTAGTGGGTGGCGACGATGGCTCGCTGTTGTTCTGGAATGGCAGCAAGACCAGCGCCGATGGCACCATCAGCGGTGGCAGCGGCACCTGGGGTAGCGGCACTAACTGGACCAACGCCGCCGGTACCAGCAGCGACACCTGGGCTGATCAGTTCGCTGTGTTCGGTGGCCAGGCGGGCACTGTCACGGTGGTCGGCAACCAAGGCTTCACTGGCCTGCAGTTCCTCACCGATGGCTACCAAGTGGTGTCTGGCACGGGTGGTAGCCTGACCCCGGTCAACGGCGCCGATGGCAGCCTGGCCGCAGTGCGGGTCAACGCTGGCGCCACCACCCTGATCAGCGCTGCACTGACCGGTAGCGGCGGCATCGAGAAGCTCGATTCCGGCACCTTGGTGCTGGCGGGCGCCAACACCTACAGCGGTGGCACCACAGTCAGTGGCGGTACCCTGGTGGGTAACACCAGCAGCCTGCAAGGCGACATCCTCAACAACGCCAGCCTGGTCTTCCAGCAGGCGGCCAACGGCACCTACGCAGGCGCTCTCAGCGGCACCGGCACCACCACCAAGACTGGCGCTGGCACCTTGTTGCTGACGGGCGACAACCCGTTCAGCGGCGCCTTCAACGTCAACCAGGGCGTGCTGCAGGTCGGCAACGCCGCCAACCCCAATGCCAGCCTCGATGCGCAAGTTACCGTGGGCAGCGGCGCCGGCCTGACCGGTAACGGCACCCTCGCCAGCCTGACCAACCACGGTACCGTGCTGCCGGGCAGCGATGGCAACCTGAGCGTCACTGGTGATTTCACCAACGCCGCCGACGGCACCTTGGTAGTGGCCCTCGACCAGCCAACCGTGAGTGCCTTGAACGTCGGCGGTACCGCCAACCTGGGGGGTAGCCTGCAAGTCACCAGCCTGGCTGACGGTAACGGTCAGTACACGGTGGTCACTGCTGACGACGGCGTGGAGGGCACCTTCGCCACCACCAACCTGAGCAACAGCGCGTTCATCGACAGCGATATCGATTATGGCGACAACGACGTCACCATTACTGTCAGCCGTAACGACAACGATTTCGCCGACGTCGCAGCCACTCGCAACCAGCACGCGGTGGCCAGTGCCCTGGACTCCACGGCGGCACCAACGGCGCTGCAGAACACCCTCCTGACCATGGATCAGCAACAGGCCCGCGCAGCCTTCGACAGCCTCTCCGGCGAGATCCACGCCAGTACCGCCACGGTGCTGATCGAGGATTCGCGCTACATCCGCGAGGCCGTCAACGACCGCATGCGTCAGGCCGACTGCACTGCGCAGAACGACCCACGGCGCACCCTGGCGCCGACCGCCAACCAGCAAATGAGCAGCGAGGGTTGCCAAGGTCAGGCCGTGGGTTGGATGCGCGCCCTCGGTGGCTGGGGTGATTACGATGGCAATAGCAATCACGCTAGTGTCGACCGCGAACTGTCGGGCTTCATTCTCGGTGTTGACCGCGCGCTGGATGACCAGTGGAAAGTCGGTGTCGCCGCCGGCTACACCCGCACCAGCATCGACGCCAGCCGGCGCAACTCGGATGCTTCGGTCGACAGCTACCACCTGGCAACCTACCTCAACTACCAACTCGACGCCTTCGCCGCGCGCTTGGGTGCCGGTTACAGCTGGCATGACATCGACACCAAGCGTGATGTCCAGGTGGGCGCCTACGACGACCGTCTGAAGTCCAGTTACAAGGCGCGCAGTGCCCAGGTGTTTGGTGAAGTGGGCTACGCCTTCGATGTCGGCGGTGTCGCCCTGGAGCCATTCGCAGGCCTGGCATACGTCAATTACGACAGCGACACCGGGCGCGAGAAAGGTGGGGTAGGGCGGCTTGAAGCCAGTGTCGATCAGGACGTGACCTTCTCCACCGTTGGCGTGCGTGCGGGTAAACGCATCACCCTCGACAACGGCAGTGAGGTCACCCCACGGCTGTCGGTGGGCTGGCGGCACGCCTTCGGCGACACCAAGCCGGATGCCGACATGAACTTCGTTCAGGGCGGTGCGGGCTTTAGCGTCGAAGGGGTGCCGATTGCCCGCGATGCTGCGGTGGTCGAAGCTGGGATCGACTACTCGGTCGGCCAGAGCGGCAAGCTTGGCTTGGGTTACTCCGGGCAGCTCTCCAGCGAGAACCGCGACCATGGTGTGGTGCTGAGTTTCAGCATGGGCTTCTGATTGTTTTGCTGCACTGGCCTCGGGGCCGCTCTGCGGCCCTTCGCGGGCAAGCCCGCTCCTACAGGACTGGCTGCGCTGCTGATCCTGTAGGAGCGGGCTTGCCTCGCGATGAGGCCGGTACTGCTGCAGAAAAAACCAGGCTGCCCAGCACACCCTCAGTAACGCTAGACTGTGCCCTTTCCAGCAATGGACAGGAGGTCCGGCGTGACCCAACCCCGCAGTTTCCCCAGTGACCTGTGCCTTGAAAGCCCGCGCCTGCAACTGCGCCCCATGCGCCATGCAGACGCTGCGCAGTGGCTGGCGATCATGGCCGATCCGCAGGTCATGCGTTACTGGCACCACGCACCCTGGCAAAACCTCGCCGAGGCCGAAAGCGCCCTGGCCGCCGACCGCCAAGCCTATGCCAATGGCGAGCTGCTCAAACTGGGCATGTACCGCCGCGACAACGGCGAGCTGATCGGCATGGTCCAGCTGTTCAACATCGATGATATTTCCCGCCGCGGCGAGATCGGCTACTGCCTGGCCAGTAGCGTGCAGGGCCGTGGCTACATGGACGAAGCCCTGACCTGCTTCATCGACTACCTTGCCCACACCCTGCACATGCGCCGCCTGGAAGGCGAGATCGACCCGCGTAACCAGGGCTCGGCGCGCACCCTGGAGCGCCAGGGCTTCGTCCTTGAAGGCACCCTGCGCGCGCGCTGGTGCGTGGCGGGCGAGCTGTCTGACTCAGGGCTCTACGGGCTGTTGCTGGAACCGCCTGTTGCATAGGCGAATAGCTACTTTTCGGGGGACAGTTTTCGTGTCGCTGGTGATCAGTCCGTTGCTCGAAGACCTGCAACTGACTGACATCGACCAGGCCATGAAGGCTGCGCCCGCGCTCATCACCCAGGGCAACACCGTGCCCATCCAGGACTCTGAGTGGTTTGAGCCAGGCACAGCCCTGGGGTATGGTCGCAGCTTGTCCCGTTTGCTCCTGGTGCGACCTTGCCCGCTTTCTACCTGACTTTCAGCCTGCTGTTGTACCTCGTCAGCTTGTACTTCGAGGGTGCCGTGATGAGCGCCGGGCGCCATATGCCGGCCTTGCAGATGCTGCTGTATGGGCCGTGGGGCGTGCCGTTCGGCTTGTACCAGTGGTTCGCCAATCCGTTGCTGGCGCTGGCGGTGCTGGCCCACCGACGTTTTCGCCGGCTGGCGCTGGTACTGGGGTTGGCGGCGTTGTACCTGGCGGCCAGCAGCCTTGGCATCGATCGGCTGCCGGATAACCGCAGCTATGCGTTCCAGGATTTGATTGGCTTTGGCGCTGGCTTTTACTTGTGGCTGGCAGCGATTGCGCTGTTTTGCCTGGGCCAGGGCTGGTGGTGCTGGAAGGCTCGCAGCAGCGCTGACATGCCCGGCTGGCGCTGGCTCGATGTGGCGCTGATCGCGGCGCTGGGAGTGGCGGTGTATGCCGGCACGCAGATGCCCTCGCTGCGTTTCCAGGTCGATAAGGTATTGATGCCGCCCGAGCAGCCACAGGCGTTTTGAACCGCGTTAGTGCTGAACCCTGTAGGAGCGGGCTTGCCCGCGATAGGGCCAGCACTGCCAACAGCACACTGGAGCCTTCAGCGGCTCGTGCCCCACTGCACCACCAGCATTCCCAGCACAATCATCCCCACCCCCACCAGCCGCCAGACATTCACCGGCCGCTCCGGTAGACCCATCAGCCCCCACTGATCGATCAGCAGCGACGACAGCACCTGCCCGGCAATCACGCAGACGATGAATCCCGCCGCCCCCAGCCGGGGCGTCAGGACCAATGCAGCGGTGATGTACAGCACCCCGGCCACGCCGCCAAACCACGCCCACCAAGGCGCCTGGGCCAGGCTCTGCAACTGCGGCAGCGGTGCGCGCATCACCAGCAGCGCTGGCACCAGCATCAACAAACTGACCAGCAGCGACACCCCTGCGGCCCACAGCGGATGGCCCAACAACCGACCCAGGGCGGCATTGCTGCCGGCCTGGAATGGCACGGCGGCGCCAGCCAGCACGGCAACGAGCAATGGCAGCAGGGCAGATAGAGCTAATGCTTGCGGCATGATGTTCTCCAGTAAAAGGGCTGGTTTCAGTCTCGGTTATCCATTTCAATGATGGAAATTCGAAGTCTGCACAGGCCGTATTCGCACCATGGATGATCTGCGCCGTATCGACCTCAACCTGTTGTTGACCCTGCACGCCTTGCTCAGCGAGCAGCACGTCTCGCGCGCGGCCTTGCGTTTGCATCGCAGCCAGCCGGCGGTGAGCCATGCGTTGGCGCAATTGCGCGAGATCTTCGCCGACCCGCTGCTGGTCCGGCGCGGCGGGCGGCTGCACTTGAGTGCCCGTGCGCAAGCCTTGCGTGAGCCTCTGCAACACGCCTTGCAGCAACTCGATGGTCTGCTCGGCAGCCCAGGGTTCGAGCCGGGCAGGGCGCGGCGAACGTTTCGCCTGGCGATGTCCGACTATGGCGCGCGGGTAGTATTGCCGGCGTTGATTCGCGAACTGCGCCAGGATGCCCCAGGGGTGGACTTGGTGGTTTCCCAGGGCAGTCGCGAGGCGATGCTGGGGCAACTGATCGATGGCGAAGTGGATCTGGCCCTGGGGGTGTTTCCCGAGCTGCCTTCTGAGGTGCAGTGCCAGGTACTGTTCGAAGAGTCGTTCGTCTGTCTGGCTGACCGGCGTGGCCTGCCGTCGCGGGGTGGGCTGACCCTGGCGCAATGGCTGGCGCGCCCGCATGTGCTGGTGGCGGTCCGTCCGGGTATCGACAACGAGATCGACCTGGCCCTCGAGGCGCTGGCTGAGCAGCGCCGGATTGCCCTGACGCTGCCGCACTGGGGCGTTGCCCAGACGCTGATCGCGGGCACCGACCTGATTCTTACCGTGGCCCGCCGCAGCCTGCTCGGCACCCGCCTCGACCCCGCCCTGCGCAGCTTCGCACCGCCGCTGCCGATTGCGCCGTTTGCCTTTGCCCAGGTTTGGCATTCGCGGCGCGAAGGCGATGCTGGGCATGCCTGGCTGCGTGAACGAGTGCGGGTTCTGAGTGAGTGTAGTGCCGGGGCGAGCTGATGCTGATGTTTGTTCGGCGTGGTTGGCCAGTTGCCAGAGAATGCTAGGCTGGTTGCCAACTTTGAATGCAAGGACCCGCCATGCTCAGCCGATCCACTATCGCCAGTGCCGCCCTACTGGCGTGCTTTGCTTGCCAAGCCCAGGCCGAGGACTACTCGCAGACTTACACCCAGTGCATGGACAAGGCGTCCAGCACATTGGCCATGGGCGCATGTATCCAGGCCGAGACCAGCTTGCAGGACGAGCGGCTGAACCGGGTGTACAAGCAACTGATGGCCAAGCTCGATAAAGAGCAGAAAACCAACCTGCGCGATGTGCAACGCACATGGATCAAGTACCGCGACGGCAACTGCGCCTTCCACGGCCGCTTGAGCAGCGGCAGTATCTACCGCATCGAAGGGGCCATGTGCGAAATGGACATGAGCCGTGACCGCGCGGCGGAGCTGGAGCGGGTGCTCAGCCCGGGGCAGTGAGGGAAATCGAGGTGACTGCCAACGGCCAAGTCACCCTTGTCTGACGTTATCCACGAGCCTGGCTCTGGTGGCGAGCCTTCAGATAGGCCTGCACCTCTATTGCATCCCCAGCAAACTCGATGCGTTCGGCCTTGGCCGAGCGCTGGTAGGCATACATCGGATCGTAATACTCCTTGAGCAACCCCTCGATCCACCCTCGATGCAGCTCCACTGCACCACTGCGCAGCTGCTCATCAAGGGCCTGCTTGAGCCATTCAGCCAGCCGCTGGAATCGCTCGCCACCCAGCCGCTTGTGGATATTGGCAATGCTCTGCAGCATGCGTTCGGCATACAGCCGAGGGCCATGCTCAGGCCCGTGCAGGTCAACGAACTCGGCAGACAGATGGATGACATAATCGCGCAGGATGCGCTCGACCCGGTTGGCAAAACTGTCTTCCAACCACACCAATGGATAGTGCTGCATGCCTTGGTAGAGCTCCAGCGGCAGGGTGCAACTGCCAATGATCCGCCCTTCATCCTCCAGCACGAATTGCTCGATGCCGCGCGCGCGCTTTTTCAGCACATCGATGGCCAGGCGGTTTTCGAAGTCGATCTGCACCGGCTGGGCGCTCGCGCGCTTGCCGAAGCTCGAGCCGCGATGATTGGCGTGGCCTTCCAGATCCAACACATTGTTCAGTTGGTGGAGCACCTCAGTCTTGCCAGTGCCAGTCAAACCGCCTAGCAGGACGAAGTCGCATTGGGCTGCGGCCTGTTGAGTGGTCTGCAGTAGAAACGTACGCATGGCCTTATAGCCGCCCCTGACCCTGGGGTAGGCGATGCCCACTTCTTCACGCAGCCACTGCTGCACGATCAGCGAACGCAGGCCGCCGCGAAAGCAGTACAGGTAACCATTGGGATGAGCCTTGGCAAAGGACGCCCATGCGTATAGCCGCTCGTCCTTGGTCGCGCCGCTGACCAGTTGATGGCCGAGGCTAATGGCCGCGGCCTGGCCGTGCTGTTTGTAGCAAGTACCGACTTTCTGCCGCTCCTGATCGTTCATCAGCGGCAGGTTGACCACGCCGGGGAACGCACCCTTGGCAAACTCGATGGGCGCACGCATGTCCATCATTGGCGCATCATCGAGAAACAGCTGGCGGAAGTCGGTGCAGTCAGGGCGCATCAAATCACCTCGACCGCGTGGCGCTGTCGTTCGACCAGCTCGCCAATCGGCGACAGCTGCAGGCCAAGTTCAGTGGCCACCGCCAGAAACTGCGCCTCACCCTCCGGGCTGACCGCCACCAGCAGGCCGCCGCTGGTTTGCGGATCACACAACAGCTGTTGCTGCTGCTCGCTCAGCACGCCGATCTTGTGCCCATAGCTGTCGTAGTTGCGCAGGGTTCCGCCAGGGATGCAGCCCTCGGCCAGGTAGTGCTCGACGCTCGGCAGACGCGGCACGGCTCGATAATCTAGGCGCGCCGTCAGGCCGCTGCCTTCAGCCAGTTCCACCAGGTGGCCCAGCAGGCCAAAGCCGGTGACGTCGGTCATCGCCTTGACCCCATCGAGCTTGCCAAAGTGACTGCCTGGAGTGTTCAGCGTGCACATCCAGTCTCGTGCCAGGCCCTGGTCTTGCTCGCGCAGCTTGGCCTTTTTTTCTGCCGTGGTGAGGATGCCGATGCCCAGCGGTTTGGTCAGGTACAGGCGGCAACCGGCCGTGGCGGTGTCGTTGCGCTTGAGATGGCGTTTGTTGACCACGCCGGTCACGGCCAGGCCGAAGATCGGCTCAGGAGCATCGATGGAATGTCCGCCGGCCAAGGGGATACCGGCTTCGGCGCAGACTGCGCGCCCACCCCGGATGACTTCGCGAGCAACTTCGGGCGGCAATACGTTGATCGGCCAGCCGAGGATGGCGATGGCCATCAGCGGGTCACCGCCCATGGCGTAGATGTCGCTGATGGCGTTGGTGGCGGCGATGCGGCCGAAATCGTACGGGTCGTCGACGATTGGCATGAAGAAGTCGGTGGTCGAGACCACCCCGCGTTCATCATCCAGGGCATACACGGCAGCGTCGTCACGCGAGGCGTTGCCGACCCACAGGTTTGGGTCAAGGGCCTGACTGCCGCTCTCGGCGAGGATCACATCCAGCACCTTGGGCGAGATCTTGCAGCCACAACCGGCGCCGTGGCTGTACTGGGTAAGACGAATCGGCTCGCTCATACGCACCTCGCATTGTGTGTTGGGCGAGTCTAGCAAACCTGGCGTTTGGGCCATGGGCACTATACTTCGACGGGTGTTGCGGGGTGTCAGGGTTGGCCTCATCGCGGGGCAAGCCCGCTCCCACGCAAATAGCTGAGGGTTCAAAAGCGTGGGAGCGGGCTTGCCCCGCGATGAGCTCAACACTGACGCCGAACCTGAAACTGGCCACATACAGTCTTCCCCGCCCTCGAACCGGAGAAAACCCATGCTCAAACGTCCACTGGCGCTCGCCGCAGGCCTTGTGTTCTCATGCTGTGCTGTCCTCACCCAGGCCGCCGAAACCCTCAGGGTCAGCGCCATCCCCGACGAAGCCCCCACCGAACTGCTACGCAAGTTCAAGCCACTGGGCGAATACCTGCACAAGCAGTTGGGCATGGAGGTGAAGTTCGTGCCAGTGGCCGACTACCCGGCAGTGGTCGAGGCCCTGGCCAGCGACAAGCTCGACCTGGCCTGGCTGGGCGGTTTCACCTTCGTTCAGGTGCACCTCAAAGACCCCAGCGCCACCCCGCTGGTGCAGCGTGAACAAGACGCCAAGTTCACCAGCAAATTCATCACCGCCGACCCCAATGTGAAGAGCCTGGCCGACCTCAAAGGCAAGACCTTCGCCTTCGGCTCTGTCTCATCGACCTCCGGCAGCCTGATGCCGCGTTATTTCATGCTCAAGAACGACAACATCAAGCCTGAAACCTACTTCAGCCGCGTGGCCTATTCCGGCGCCCACGATGCCACCGTGGCCTGGGTCCAGGCCGGCAAGGCCGATGCCGGTGTTCTCAATGCCAGTGTCTGGCAGAAGCTGGTCGACGCCGGCAAGGTCGATACCGACAAGGTCAAGGTGTTCGCCACCACGCCGACCTACTACGACTACAACTGGACCGTGCGCGGCAACATGGACGCCGGCTTGAAAGCCAAGATCAAGCAAGCCTTCCTCGATCTTGATCCGGCCAACCCTGAGCACAAGGCGATCCTCGATCTGCAGGCCGCCAGCCGCTTCATCGAAACCAGCCCCGATAACTACAAGGGCACTGAAGAAGCCGCACGCGAGGCCGGGCTGCTCAAGTGACTATTCGCCTGCACGGGGCGAGCTTGCGCCATGGCCAGGTGCGTGCCCTGGAGGAGGTCGATTTGTTGATCGAGCGCGGCGAACGGGTGGCGATCATCGGGCCCTCGGGGGCGGGCAAGTCCAGCTTGCTGCACCTGATCGCCACGGCCGTTCGGCCTAGCGCCGGTCACCTGGAGGTGCTCGGTGAGCAGCCCTGGGCACTCTCGGCGCGCGCGCGTCAGCGCTTGCGGGCGCGGGTCGGCCTGGTGCACCAGGCGCCACCGTTGCCTTCGCGCCAGCGTGTCATCACCGCGGTACTGGCTGGCCGTCTGGGGCAGTGGGGCATGCTGCGTGGGCTGCTCAATCTGATCTATCCCACCGACGTGCCGGGTGCGCGGCAGGCGTTGGCGGCGCTGGGTATGGCAGACAAGATGTTCGTGCAGTGTGGGCAACTCTCTGGCGGCCAGTTGCAACGCGTGGGCATCGCTCGGGCGTTGTATCAGCGGCCCGAGGTGTTACTTACCGATGAGCCGGTGTCGGCCATGGATCCGGTACTCGCCGAGCACAGCTTGAGCCTGCTTAATCGCCATGCCCAGGCGCAGGGCGTGACCTTGGTCGCCAGCCTGCACGCGGTGGAGCTGGCGTTGGCGCACTTTCCGCGCATCGTGGGCATCCGTGAGGGGCAAGTAGTGTTCGACCGCCCGGCCAATGAGGTCAGCGTGGGCATGCTCGATGCGCTGTACGCCAACGAGCAGTTGCTGGCGCCAACGACAACGGCGCCGAGCATAGTGGTGCAGTTGCCACGATGCTGAATGTCGAGCGCCGCGATCCGGCTGCGCGGCCTCGGCTGCTGTTTACCTTGTTGTGCCTGGCGCTACTGTGGCCGGGGTTGCAGCTGAGCGAGCTGCACCCCGGCGTTCTACTGCAGGCAGAAAACCGTCGGCAGATGGCCAATTTTCTCAGCGCGTTCTGGCCGCCTGCGCACGATCCAGCGTTCCTGTCCTTGTTGTTCGAAGCCACGGTACAGACTCTGGCCGTGGCCACTGCGGGCATGGCGTTGGCGTTGATCCTGGCGCTGCCGGCGAGCCTGCTGGCCAGCCGTGCGCTGTCGCTGCGCGCCGCCTCCAACGCCGGGCGGCTGACAGCCGGCTCGCGCCTGTTGCGCCTGCCCGTGCGCGGCGTGCTGATCTTTTTGCGCAGCGTGCCGGAGATCGTCTGGGCCTTGCTGTTCGTGCGCGCCGTCGGGCTGGGGCCGACCGCTGGCGTGCTGGCGATCGCCATCACCTACAGCGGCATGCTCGGCAAGGTCTATGCGGAGATTTACGAATCGGTCGACCAGCGCCCGGCGCACGCGCTGTTGCAAGCGGGCAGCGGTCGATTGCTGGCATTCTTCTACGGCATCGTGCCGGGGGCGGCGAGCGAGCTGGTGTCGTACACCGTGTACCGCTGGGAGTGTGCGATACGCGCCTCGGTGGTGATGGGCTTCATTGGCGCCGGAGGCCTGGGGCAGCAGATCGATCTATCGATGCGCATGTTCGCTGGGGCCGAGGTGGCGAGCATGCTGCTGACCTTCCTGCTGTTGGTGATGCTGGCAGACCTTTTGAGCCGCTTTCTGCGCGGGAGGCTGGCATGAGCCGGGCGATCAACCTGCTGGTGTTACTGGCGATTGTGCTGGCGGGGGTCGCTTCGTTTGGCTATCTGGAGCTGGATCTGGCCGCAGTCATGGGCAGTGGTGGACTGGCGCAGATGGGCGAGTACGCGACGCGCTTTCTCAGCCCGGACGTGTCTGCCGAGCACTTGCGCGCGGTCGTGCGGGGCGCGCTGGAAACCTTGGCCATGTCTGGTCTGGGCACCTTGCTGGCGATGGTGCTTGGTTTGCTCTTGGCGTTACCTGCCGCGGGGCGTTTCGGCTGGCCGCTGCAAGGCGTCGCGCGCCTGCTGCTCAATGCCTTGCGGGCGATTCCCGAGCTGGTCTGGGCCGCCTTGACCGTGCTGGCCGCAGGCCTGGGCCCCAATGCCGGCACCCTGGCGCTGGCGCTGCATACGACCGGCGTGCTCGGCCGGCTGTTCGCCGAAGCGCTGGAAAACACCCCCAGCGAACCTGCCGAGGCGATCCGCTTGCACGGCGCCAGCCAAGTCGCGGCGTTTTGCTACGGCACCCTGCCCAATCTCTGGCCTCAGATGCTCGCCTACAGCTTGTACCGCTGGGAGAACAACATCCGCATGGCCAGCGTGCTCGGCTTTGTTGGTGCGGGTGGCCTGGGGCAGATGCTCTACACCACCTTGAGCCTGTTCCAGGAAGCCCAGGCCAGCACGGTGATCATCGGCATGCTGGTGCTGGTGTTGCTGGTCGACGCACTGAGCGACCTGCTGCGTCAGCGTTACGTGCGCGTATGAGCGGCTTCATTGCACCCGTTCGCCGCACTGCGCCTCACGCTGCATCGACTCCAGATTGCGCTCGATGGTCTCGCAGATGGTGTCCATCTGAATCTGGTGCTCGCTGAAACGAAACGGGCTCTGCAGGTCGGTACCAATCCGCTCGATCGCCAGCAGCATGAAACCGACCACGGTCGAGGCCAGTGGCGTGAACCAACCCAGCGACTCCACCAGGCCAATCGGCACGATCAGGCAGAACAACGAAATGAACAGCCGCGGAAAGTACACGTAAGGGTAGGGCAGCGGCGTATTGGCGATGCGCTCCATGCCGCCCTGGGCGTTGGACAGGTCCACCAGGGTCGACTCCAGCCGTGCCAGGCGAATGCTGTCCAGCCGCCCGGCCTTGTATTCACGCGCCAGCAGCGCGGCTGAGCCGCTGAGGATATCGTTGGCGAAATTGTTCGAACGATTGCGCCGCTCGAACTCCTGCGGCGGGATGAACGCCATCAGTTCGTCCGGGCATTTCTCCCCCTTCAGGTGCGCCGCCAGGCAGTTCACGTAAGCCACATGCCGGCGTAGCAAGGTGGCCTTGACCGGGTTCAAGCCCTCGTCGCCGTCGTCGATCAGCGTCAGCACCTGGCGGGCGAAGCTGCGCGAACTGTTGACCAGCGCACCCCACAGCGTGCGCGCCTCCCACCAGCGGTTGTAGGCACTGCTGTTGCGAAAACTCACCAGCACCACCAGCGCCGAACCGAGCAAGGTCAGCGGCATCAGTGGCAGGGTGAACTTGCTGTTGAAGAACAGCATGAAATCGATGGTGACCAATACATCCCAAATCAGCAGCCAGAACAGCGACCAGCCGATATAGCCGAAGGTCTTCACCACCAGGCGGATCTTGCGCGCGATGATCTCTTTCAAACGGCGAACCTCGAAACGAAGCGGATGCAGGTTCGGACGCCGGCTGGCGGGCAAGGTTCGCTGCTGTTCGTCGCGCGGGTGTGTCGAAACGTTTTTGACTTCCACTTACCGGGACGAAGCTGACCCTCGGTTGGGAAATCGCTGAGTATTCAACGATTACGGCGACCTTCATCGTATTGGCTGATGTCGGCCACTTCTCAGGCTCGATCAAACAAGTCGTCCCAGGGCAGGGATATTCAGCAAGCGAGGCAACTCGCGAAGGAGGTTCCCGAATGAGCCAAGAGCTGCTCCCGTTTGATATGGCTGATTTATTGGATAGTGATGAAGCTATCAGCGAGTACCTGACCCAGGTACTTGCTGATGGGGATACCGATGAAATCTTGCGTGCCATTGGTCACATTGCCAAGGCGCGTGGGATGGCGCAAATCGCTCAGCAAACCGGTCTGGGCCGAGAAAGCCTCTACAAGACTTTCGGTCCAGGCGCAAAACCACGGTTTGATACGGTCCTTAAAGTGATTCGCGCCCTTGGAATTGATCTGCTCGCTCAGCCTCATGCACTGCTACCGCGCTAAAACGAGGACGGGCAGATCTACATTTGCATGAGCGAGCTCTAGCAGTGGCCGTTGCTTCAATAGGAGTAGCGCAGGGTGGTCATGAAGTTGCGCGGGGCGCCGTACAGCCCGGCTGCGGTGGTCGAGTAGTACTCCTTGTCGAACAGGTTGTTGACGTTCAAGGTTGCCGACAACGACGGGCTGATCTGGTAGCGCGCCATCAGGCTGGTCAGGGCGTAGCTGCTCTGGGTGGTGGCGTAGCTGGTGTTGTAGCCCGTCTCGCTCTGCCAGTTGACACCGCCGCCGAGGGTCAGCTTGTCGAGCGCGCCCGGCAGGCGGTAAGTGGTGAACAGCTTGACGCTGTTACGCGGGATTTCGGTGACGATACGCTTGTCGTCGTCATCGAAACTGACGCTGTAGGAGTAACCGCCGGTGAGCTGCCAGCCCTCGCGGATTTCGCCGTTGAGTTCCAGCTCGACCCCTTCGCTGGTGGTGCCGCTCTCGGCACGGTAGGCCTGGAAGTTATTAGGCTGCAGGTTGTCGCCATCGGCCACGGCGAGGTTGTCCTGCTCGACCCGGAACAGCGCCAGGCTGGCATTGAGCCGACCTTCATAGAAGCCTGCCTTTAGTCCAATCTCATAGCCGGTGCCTTCCTGCGGATCGAGTGGCGAGCCGCTGACATCGCGGATGTTGGCATTCTGCGGGTTGAAGATCTGGGTGTAGCTGGCATAGGCGGTCCAGGTATCGTCCAGGTCGTAGACCAAGCCAGCATAGGGAATGACGATGCCGGTCTCGGTGCGTTCGGTCTTGGTGGTCGCGCCCCCGTAGATGCGGTTGGTGGTTTCGCGGTTCCAGTCCACTACGCGGGTGCCGAGAATCAGGCTGGCCGCGTCGGTCAGGTGCCAGCGCGAGGTCAGGTAGGCGGCGTACTGGGTTTCGGTCAGGTCACTCTCGCCGATCTTGGTAAAGCGCGGCTTGGGCGCTTGGCCGTTCCAGGTGTAGATGTTGTCGATGTCGCCATCGTAGGTGCCGCGCCGCTGCCAGCCGCCGTAGTTGGCGGTGCCACGTTCTTCGATGCGCGACAGGGTTACGCCAGTGATCAGCTCATGCTCGCGACCCAGGAAGGGAAACGCGCCGGTCAGGTAGGCATCCAGGTTGTCCTGCTCGGGGCTGGCCTGCCAGCGGGTCGGCATGAGAAAGGCCCCGGCGCCGGTGGCGGCATCGATATCGCCGGTCATGTAGGTGGCCACGGTGTCGTAGTCGTTGCGCGCATGGCTGTATTCGAGCTTGCCGCTCCACCCGTTGGCGAAGTGCTGTTCGATCGAGGTGAACAGGCTGCTCTGCTTGCGATCGTAGTAGGACCAATCCGGCGAGCTGTTGAACGAGCGCTTGATGTCGGTCAGCGCGCCAGTGGTGGTGAACAGCGGAAAGCCGGTGCGCATGGGGGCATTGGCATGGGTCACCTGATGGCTGAAGCCGAGCGTCAGCAAGGTCGACTCACTCAGGTCGAATTCACTGATGCCGTACAGGGTGGAGATTTCCTGATTGAAGCGGTCGATCCAGGCATGCTGGTCCTTCTGATCGGCGACGAAGCGCCCGCGCACGTTGCCCGCCTCGTTAAGCGCGCCGCCAACATCCACGCTCAGGCCGTAGCGGTCCCAGCTACCGGCCTCGGCCGACAGCAGCACTTGTGGCGCTTGGGTGGGCCGCTTGCGGATCAGGTTGATGGTCGCCGACGGGTTGCCCAGGCCGCTGATCAGGCCAGTGGCGCCGCGCACCACTTCGACCCGGTCGTACATCGCGGTGTTCTGGGTGTAGTTGTCCATGCGCGAGGAGGTCGGTACTCCGTCGATCTCGTAGTTGCTGATGGCAAAGCCACGGGACAGGTACGGCGTGCTGTCGGCGCCGATGCTCTCGCGGATGACGGTGATACCGGCGGTGGCGTCCAGGGCGTCGGTGAGGGTGTCGAGCTTCTGGTCTTCCATGCGCTGGCGGGTCAGCACGGTGACCGACTGCGGGGTCTCCTTGATCGACAGGTTGAGCCGCGTCGAGCTGCTCGAAGACTCGGTGGTGTACGAGCCAGAGCCCTCGGTGGTCGACCCCGGGGCCTTGCCGGAAATGCTCAGTGGCATCAGCTCCATCGCGCCGTTGGCCGCAGAGGCAGTCGGCAGCAACACATAGCCGCCATTACTCTGCCGGCTGGCTTGCAGGCCACTGCCGCCGAGCAAGCGCGCCAGGCCTTCCTCCACGCTGAAGGTGCCTTGCAGGCCTGGCGAGCTGAGCCCCTGGGTCTGCTCGCTGGCGAATGACAGGGTCACCCCGGCGGCGCTGGCGAACTCGCTCAAGGCTGTGCCCAGCGGCCCGGGTGCAATCTCGAAACGGGTCGACTGCTGGACTTGCGCCGCAACGCTGGCAGGGGTGAAAGCGATCAGGGGCACGCCGAAGAGGGCCAGCTGGACGGCGCGGGCCAGGGGAAGACGAGACATCGAAAGTTCCTTGGGGTTGGCAGGGCACAGTGCGGCAGTTATCGCCGCTTCAGTGCTTGGCCGAATGAGAATGAAAATCGGCAACCCCTAATTGATTTTTTTGCGCATATCGCAGCGGCGCCGGAGGCAGCGAGCTAAAGCGCGAAGAGGCCGGTGCTGACAGGAGCGGGCTTGTCGGGACGCCAAACAGCCGCGAAGAGGCCAGACCTGCCATCGCACACGCTTTCAGACCGCATCGATCCGCACCCAGTAGCGCGTCAGGTAATGCACGCGGACAGGCAAAGACGCCGCCAGGTTTTCCAGCACCGCATCGGTATCATCCAAGCGAAAAGCACCAGAGACCCGCAACCCGGCAACCGCATCGCTGCACAGCAACCGCCCGGTCCGATAGCGCTGCAGCTCAGCTACCAGGTCCACCAAGCGCCACTCCACCGCCATCAGCATGCCCCGCACCCAGGCATCGCTATCCCGTGCCCCCGGCTCCGGCGCATCGACCCGCTCACGGTTAAACGCGACCCGCTGCCCGGCCTCAAGCCGCATCAGCCGATTGGCCGCCGCCGCAGGCCTGACTTCGACTGCATGCTCCAGCACCTGAACCACACTCTGCTGACCCTCACTGCGCACGCTGAACCGCGTACCCAGTGCACGAACGCTGCCCTGCGGTGTATGCACGACAAACGGCCGACCTTGTGGATCGGCCGCCGTCTGGATCAGCACCTCGCCACGATGCACTTGGATTTCCCGCAAGCCAGCGCCATAGCGGATATCCACAGCACTGTCGGTGTTGATATCCAACACCCCGCCATCGGCCAGGCGCAGATGGCGCCGCTCACCCTTGGCCGTGCGGTGCTGGGCCATGCGCGAGCTAATCGGCTCGATGATGTGCAGGCCCCAGCCCGTCGCCCCAGCGGCCAGCAGCAAGCCCAGCACCTTGGCCACAGCCCGTCGCCGCGCCCGCACTCCGGCAAGGGTGGGCAATGCGACCTCTTCAGGCAAATGGCCCAGTTGCCGTTGCAGCTTCTCCACCCGCGCCCAGGCCTGGGCGTGACGCGCATCCTGGGCAAGCCAAGCCTGCCAGCCGAGGCGCTCGGCCTCGCTCGGCGGCGCAGCGTGCAACTGCACATACCAAGTGGCTGCCGCCTGGAGAATCTTGCGCTCGAGCACGGCTCAGTCCTCGACCAGAATCAGGCACTGGGTCATGGCGCGGATCATGTGTTTTTTCACCGTCGTCACCGACACCGCCAAGCGCTCGGCCGTGGCCACATAGCTCAGCCCCTCCAGCTGCACCGCAAGGAAGATCGTGCGCGTACGCGGTCCCATCTCATCGAGCATGGCATCCACGGCCGTCAGGGTTTCCAGGATCAACAGCCGGGTTTCTGGCGAGATATCCAGTGCCTCCGGGCGCAACGCCAATACATCCAGGTAAGCCTGCTCCACCGCCCGGCGGCGGAAGCGGTCGATCATCAACGCCCTGGCAATCGAGCTGAGGTAGGTGCGCGGCTCGCGGATGGCGTCGACGTTGCGCGCTGTCAGTACCCGCAGGAAGGTGTCCTGGGCCAGGTCCGCCGCATCGCTGGAATTGCCCAGGCGCGCCCGCAGCCAGGTTTTCAGCCAGCCGTTGTGGGTGTGATAGAGATCGTGCAGGGCAGAGGCGTCGGCTGGAGGCATGGCGGACTGTACCTGAGAATGATTCTATCTATTGTTGGCTGGATCGTTGGGTTGGGGCAAGTGGCAGGCGGCTATTGAGTATGCAGACGGTGTTTGGTTTGGTGCGGGTAGATGAGTACTAGTTAAAAGGCCGGAAGGGTGCCAGAGCTGGCCTCATCGCGGGACAAGCTCGCTCCTACCCGAACGGTGCGTAGCGCAAAAACTGTGGTCAACTCGATCGCTGTAGGAGCGGGCTTGCCCGCGAAGAGGCCAGCACAGGCAGACCAAGCCAGTCTCACCCTGCAAGTTCTGCTGTGGAGCGGGTAAGGCCGCATCGGCGTATAGCGGCTGCGGGTGCTAATGGCCAGCCTTCTCAGCCTGGCCCAGTTCCACATCATCCATCACCGCCTTGACCATATCGCTGAGCAGATGCGCGGCCCAACCCAGGTCCGCTTCCCCGTCGGTGGCGGCCAGCAAGGTCATGCGCCGCACGCAGGCCATCATCGCCGAGGCCTGCTCCATCGCTCGGCCTGCATCGTGGCCTGCGTTGACGCGGAACAGCGGTTGATCGCCATCGCCGTAGCCGAAGCCGGTTTTGCCAACAGTCTTTGCGCCCATCATTCGACTCTCCATGTCAGTGACGTATCTGTATTTTTCCCAAGGCCATTTCGACCAACCCACGGGCAGCTTCGATTTCGTGAAGGGTGGCGAGATTGAGCGGATGGGCTGGGGTGTTGAAGGTGAACAGCGTGCTTTGGTTGGCAATGGAAAGGGCGCAGACCAGGTACTCGGCAGTCTGGATCAGAAGCTCTTCGAGTGTGTGGCAGGTTTCAGGGGCGTGGGGTGGATCGGGGACGATCTTCAGCATGGTCAAACCTCTGTTGGTTGGAGCCGACACCCGCTGCTGTCAAACAGGATGGGTGGCAGCTGTACGCGGGTTGACAGACCGGTCAACAAAGGAAACCCGGCGCACACGAGGTGCCCCACGCACAGCTGCCATTAGAGGCAAGCCATAAGGTTTTCTGTTGAGTCAGTCTGTCAAAACCGGTCGTTGAATTGGCAACGACCGGGCGAGACTAGAGGGCGACCCAAAGCACCGCAATGGCTTGTAAGGCGGGCGGAGTATGTTTGGGAAATGGACTACAGGGAATGGGGAAATTCTTAAAGTTTGGCGGGGTTCTGGGGCGCAGGTGTGGGCTTGGCTGGGCGGCGGCTGGCCACATCGCGGGGCGAGCCCGCTCCCACAGGAGTGGCGTTTTGCAGCAGATTCAGGGCAAAAAAAAACCGACCTATCAAGGTCGGTTTTTTCTGGATTTTGGTGCCCCGAGGGAGACTCGAACTCCCACTCCTTTCGAAAACGGATTTTGAATCCGCCGCGTCTACCAATTCCGCCATCAGGGCTTGTGGCGCCGCAGTATAGAGAGGGTCCTTCGGTCGGTCAATCGGCTTTCATGGAGAATTTTCATTCGTTGGGCTAAACTTTGCGGCCCTGTCGAACCGAACACCATCATGCGCGTCGCCGATTTTTCCTTCGAACTCCCCGATTCCCTGATCGCCCGCCACCCGCTGGCCGAGCGCCATGGCAGCCGACTGCTGGTTCTTGATGGACCGAGCGGGGCGCTGGTGCATCAGCAATTCACCGACTTGCTCGACTACCTGCGTCCGGGCGACCTGATGGTGTTCAACAACACCCGGGTGATCCCGGCGCGGCTGTTCGGCCAGAAAGCCTCCGGCGGCAAGCTCGAAGTGCTGGTCGAGCGGGTGCTCGACAGCCACCGGGTGCTGGCCCATGTGCGCGCCAGCAAGGCGCCCAAGGCCGGGACGCAGATCCTCATCGATGGCGGCGGCGAGGCCGAGATGGTCGCGCGCCATGACACGCTGTTCGAGCTGCGCTTCACCGAAGAGGTGCTGCCGCTGCTGGAGCGGGTCGGGCATATGCCGCTGCCGCCGTATATCGATCGCCCAGACGAAGGCGCCGATCGCGAGCGCTACCAGACGGTCTATGCCGAGCGCGCTGGCGCCGTTGCTGCGCCAACCGCAGGTCTGCACTTCGATGAAGCGCTGCTTGAGAAGATCGCAGCCAAGGGCGTTGAACGCGCCTTCGTCACCCTGCATGTGGGCGCGGGCACCTTCCAGCCGGTGCGGGTCGACAAGATCGAAGACCACCACATGCATAAAGAGTGGCTCGAGGTCAGTCAGGAAGTGGTCGATGCCGTTGCCGCCTGCCGCGCGCGCGGTGGTCGGGTAGTGGCCGTCGGCACGACCAGCGTGCGCTCGCTTGAGAGCGCTGCGCGTGACGGGCAGCTCAAGGCGTTCAGTGGCGACACCGACATCTTTATCTTCCCTGGCCGGCCGTTCCATGTGGTCGACGCCCTGGTCACCAACTTCCACCTGCCGGAGTCCACGCTGCTGATGCTGGTCTCGGCCTTCGCCGGTTATCCCGAGACCATGGCTGCCTACGCGGCAGCAGTCGAGCAGGGGTACCGCTTCTTCAGTTACGGTGATGCGATGTTCATCACCCGCAATCCGGCGCCACGCGGCCCCGAGGATCAAGCATGAGTCGCACCTGTCGAATGTCCTTCGAACTGCTGGCCACCGACGGCAAGGCCCGTCGTGGTCGCCTGACCTTCCCCCGTGGCACGGTCGAGACCCCGGCGTTCATGCCGGTCGGTACCTATGGCACGGTCAAGGGCATGCTGCCGCGGGACATCGAGGCCATTGGCGCCGAGATCATCCTGGGCAACACCTTCCACCTGTGGCTGCGCCCGGGCACCGAGGTGATCAAGAAGCACAACGGCCTGCACGATTTCATGCAGTGGAAAGGCCCGATCCTCACCGACTCGGGTGGTTTCCAGGTGTTCAGCCTGGGCGCCATGCGCAAGATCAAGGAGGAGGGCGTTACCTTCGCCTCGCCCGTCGATGGCTCCAAGGTGTTCATGGGCCCGGAAGAGTCGATGCAGGTCCAGCGCGACCTGGGCTCGGACATCGTGATGATCTTCGACGAGTGCACGCCGTACCCGGCCGAGCATGATGTTGCTCGTACCTCGATGGAGTTGTCGCTGCGTTGGGCCCAGCGCTCGAAGAATGCCCATGGCGACAACACCGCGGCGCTGTTCGGTATCGTCCAGGGCGGCATGTACCAGGACCTGCGCATGCGCTCGCTCGAAGCGCTGGTCAACATCGACTTCGATGGCCTGGCCATCGGCGGCCTGTCGGTCGGTGAGCCCAAGCACGAGATGATCAAGGTGCTGGACTATCTGCCTGCGCAGATGCCGGCTGACAAACCTCGTTACCTTATGGGTGTAGGCAAACCCGAGGATCTTGTAGAGGGTGTGCGCCGCGGCGTCGACATGTTCGACTGCGTGATGCCGACGCGCAACGCGCGCAACGGCCATCTGTTCATCGATACCGGGGTGATCAAGATCCGCAACGCGTTCCATCGCCACGATGATTCGCCGCTGGATCCGACCTGCGATTGCTACACCTGCACTAACTTCTCCCGCGCCTATCTCCATCACCTGGACAAATGCGGCGAAATGTTGAGCAGCATGTTGAATACGATCCATAACTTGCGTCATTACCAGCGTCTGATGGCCGGTTTACGCGAGGCTATTCAACAAGGTAAATTGGCCGCCTTTGTCGACGCCTTCTATGCCAAACGCGGGCTGCCTGTGCCGCCTTTGGACTGACTGTCTCTCACGTATTGCCAACTCAACACGTGCAACTTAACAACTGGAGTGTCACATGAGCTTTTTGATCCCCGCCGCTTACGCGGACGCAGCTGCCCCGGCCGCCGGCCCTGCTGGTACTGGCTTTGAGTGGATTTTCCTGGTTGGCTTCCTGGTCATCTTCTACCTGATGATCTGGCGTCCACAGGCCAAGCGTGCCAAAGAGCAGAAGAACCTGCTGGGCAACTTGCAAAAAGGTGACGAAGTTGTCACCAACGGCGGCATCGCCGGCAAAATCGTCAAGGTTTCCGATGATTTCGTGGTTCTGGAAGTGTCCGACACCGTCGAGCTGAAGTTCCAGAAGGGCGCCGTGGCTGCGACCCTGCCAAAAGGTACGCTCAAGGCTATCTGAGTTACCGGTTTTCTTTTCCAGTCGGGGCGCGCAACGCGCCCCGCGTCTTGAACGGGCGGCGTGATGCTGAACAAATACCCTCTGTGGAAATACGCACTGATCGTGCTGGTACTGGCGATCGGTTTCATTTATTCCGCTCCCAACCTTTACCCGGATGATCCGGCGGTGCAGATCAGTGGTGCGAGCTCCGCACTGCAGGTCAACCAAGCCGACCTCGATCGCGTCACCAAGGCGCTGAGCGATGCCGGTATCGCCGTGAAGGGCGGTAGCCTGGGCGAGAAGGGCAGTGCGCTGGTGCGCCTGACCAACCAGGAAGACCAGCTCCCTGCCAAGGATGTGGTGCGCAAGGCACTGGGCGATGATTACGTCGTGGCCCTGAACCTGGCCCAGACCACCCCGCAGTGGCTGCGTAACCTGGGTGCAAGCCCGATGAAACTGGGTCTGGACCTGTCCGGTGGTGTGCACTTCCTGCTCGAAGTGGACATGGACAAGGCCATGAGCGCCCGGATGAAAGTCTACGAAGGCGAAGTGAAGACCCTGTTGCGCAAAGAGCGCATCCGCTATCGCAGCCTGCCTCAGCAGGACGGCGGCATCATGCTGGGCTTCTCCGACGACGCCACCCGCGAACAGGCCCGTGCCCTGATCCGCAAGAATTTCACTGATTTCGACCTGACCACCACCGAGCGCAACGAGCTCGCCGTGCTGCGTCTGGCGCTGACCCCGGCCAAAGTTGCCGAGATCCGCGAATACTCGATCAAGCAGAACCTGACCACCGTCCGTAACCGTGTCAACGAGTTGGGCGTGGCTGAGCCACTGGTGCAGCGCCAAGGCGCCAACCGCATCGTGGTCGAGCTGCCAGGCGTGCAGGACACTGCCGAAGCCAAGCGTATCCTCGGCAAGACCGCCAACCTCGAGTTCCGCTTCGGTGCCGAGCCAGGCGCGTCCAAGGCCACCACTGAGGTCTTCGAGTTCCGTGACGGTGGTCGCTCGGCGCCCGTCGAGCGCGGCCTGATCATCACCGGTGACCAGGTCACCGATGCCCAGGCCAGCTTCGACGAGCAGGGCCGTCCGCAGGTCAACATTCGCCTCGATGGCCATGGCGGCGAACTGATGAGCCGCGCTACCCGCAGCAACGTCGGGCGCAGCATGGCGGTAATCTTCATCGAGCAGAAGCCGGTGACCCGCTACGTCAAACAGATGGTCGACGGTGTCGAGAAGGAAGTGCCAGTTCAGAGCTTCCAGGAAGACAAGAAGATCATCAGCCTGGCGACCATTCAGTCGCCACTGGGCAGCCAGTTCCGGATCACCGGTCTGAACGGCCAAGGCGAATCGTCCGAGCTGGCCCTGCTGCTGCGTGCCGGTGGTCTGGCCGCACCGATGTACTTCGCTGAAGAACGTACCATCGGTCCAAGCCTGGGTGCTGACAACATCACCAAGGGTGTCGATGCATCGCTGTGGGGCATGCTGTTCGTCTCGCTGTTCATCATCGCCATCTACCGTGGCTTCGGTGTGATCGCGACCATCGCCCTGACCGGTAACATGATCCTGCTGCTGGCGCTGATGTCGCTGCTCGGCGCGACCCTGACCCTGCCAGGTATTGCCGGTATCGTGTTGACCATGGGTATGGCGGTTGACGCCAACGTGCTGATCTTCTCGCGGATTCGCGAGGAGCTGAAAAACGGCATGACGGTCCAGCGCGCCATCCACGAAGGCTTCAGCCGTGCCTACACCGCGATCATCGACGCCAACCTGACCAGTCTGTTGGTCGGCGGCATCCTGTTCGCCATGGGTACCGGTCCGGTCAAAGGCTTCGCGGTTACCATGTCCCTCGGGATTTTCACCTCGATGTTCACCGCCGTCATGGTGACCCGCGCAATGGTCAACCTGACCTGCGGCGGGCGTGACATCAAGAAGCTGTGGGTTTGAGGGAATAACCATGAAAACCATCAACTTCATGGGCGTGCGCAATGTCGCGTTCGCCATCACCGTACTGCTTACCGTGCTGGCACTGTTCAGCTGGTGGCAGAAGGGCCTGAACTTCGGTCTGGACTTCACCGGCGGTACGCTCATCGAGCTGACCTACGAGCGTCCGGCAGACCTGAAAACCGTGCGTGCCGAGCTGGTCGAGTCGGGCTTTGGCGATGCCGTGGTGCAGAGCTTTGGTGCGACCACCGACCTGCTGGTGCGGATGCCTGGCGACGACCCGCAACTGGGTAGCAAAGTCGCGGCGGCGTTGCAGAAGGCCGGTGGCGACAACCCGGCAACCCTCAAGCGCGTCGAGTTCGTCGGCCCGCAGGTGGGCGAGGAGCTGCGTGACCAGGGCGGCCTGGGCATGCTCCTGGCGCTGGGCGGGGTGTTGATCTACCTGGCCTTCCGCTTCCAGTGGAAGTTCGCCGTGGGCGCGATCATCTCGCTGATCCACGACGTGGTGGTGACCGTAGGTATCCTGTCGTTCTTCCAGATCACCTTCGACCTGACGGTGCTGGCGGCGGTCCTGGCGATCATCGGTTACTCGCTCAACGACACCATCGTCGTGTTCGACCGGGTACGTGAGAACTTCCGGGTCATGCGCAAGGCTTCGTTGATCGAGAACATCAACGTCTCGACCACCCAGACCCTGCTGCGTACCATCGCCACCTCGGTGTCGACCTTGCTGGCCATCGCGGCGCTGCTGTTCTTCGGCGGCGACAACCTGTTCGGCTTCTCCCTGGCACTGTTCATCGGGGTCATGGCCGGTACCTACTCGTCGATCTACATCGCCAACGTGGTGCTGATCTGGCTGAATTTGAACAGCGAAGACCTGATTCCACCGGTCAAGGCTGAGGGTGTGGACGACCGTCCGTAAGGATTTGTCCTACGCCGTTTGACGCAAAGAGAGCCGCGAGTGTTGAACTCGCGGCTTTTTTTTTACTCCAAGGCTGGGAGAAGCGCGGGTTCGGACCCGCAAGTACGATCAGGAGGTTCACGTGAATAAATCAATGCTAGTGGGTGCGGTGCTGGGTGCTGTCGGTGTCACTGCCGGAGGTGCTGTGGCGACCTACAGCTTGGTGAACAAAGGCCCTGAGGTTGCTCAGGTGACGGACGTGCAGCCGATTAAACAGCAGGTCAAGACCCCGCGCGAAGTGTGCAAGGACGTCACCGTGACCCGTCAGGCGCCGGTCAAGGACCAGCACCAGATTGCCGGCACCGTGGTCGGTGCACTGGCTGGCGGCTTGCTGGGTAACCAGATTGGCGGCGGTACCGGCAAGAAGATCGCCACCGTGGCCGGTGCGGTCGGTGGCGGTTATGCCGGTAACAAGGTGCAGGAGGGCATGCAGGAGCGTGACACCTACACCACCACGCAAACCCGCTGCAATACGGTCAACGACCTCAGCGAGAAGGTGGTTGGCTACAACGTGACCTATTCGATTGGCGACAAGGTCGGCAAGGTGAAGATGGATCACGAGCCGGGCTCGACCATTCCGCTGGATGAGAATGGCAAGCTGGTGCTGAGCCAGGCGCAGCCGGGGCAGTAAGGCTAGTTCTCTGACTGACGCAGTGCATCTTGGACGGCAGTATCGTGGACGCAGTGCATCGTGGGAGCGGGCTTGCCCCGCGATAGCGTCAGGCGGGCTTCCTAGGTTGATGGGCGCATGCTATCGCGGGACAAGCCCGCTCCCACGCATCTCACCAGGGCAATAGCCACAAAAAAGCACCCCGTAGGGTGCTTTTTTTGTGGCTGAAATCCGCCTCAGCGTTTCAGCGAGTGCGGCACGTGCGGCTGGATGGCAGTCAGCACGGCTTTGAAGCACTTGATGTTGCCCGCAACGATATGGCCCTTCTCGAGGAAGTCATGGCCACCGTTGAAGTCGCTCACCAGGCCGCCGGCTTCTTGTACCAGCAGTACGCCGGCAGCCATGTCCCATTCGGACAGGCCCGACTCCCAGTAGGCGTCGAAACGGCCAGCGGCGACATAGGCCAGGTCCAGGCTGGCGGAGCCGGCGCGGCGGATGCCGGCGGTCTGGCCAGTCAGGGCGCGGAACATGCCCAGGTAGTTGTCCAGGTCTTCCATCTGGTTGTCGCGGAACGGATAGCCGGTACCCAGCAGTGCGCCTTCCAGGCTGGTGCGCGAGCTGACGCGCAGGCGGCGACCGTTGACTTGGGCGCCACGGCCACGGCTGGCGGTGAACTCTTCCTGGCGCACTGGGTCGAGGACCACGGCGTGTTCCAGGCGGCCACGGTATTTGCAGGCGATGCTGACCGCAAAGTGAGGAACGCCACGCAGGAAGTTGGTGGTGCCATCCAGCGGATCGATGATCCACAGGTAATCCTTGCCTTCTTCGCCGGAGCCAGCGTGCAGGCCGGTCTCTTCGCCTTGGATGGAGTGGTTCGGGTAAGCCTTGCGCAAGGCGTTGACGATGCTCTGCTCGGCAGCGCGGTCAACCTCGGAGACGTAGTCCTTGGCTTCCTTTTCGTCGACCTTGATGCTATCCAGGCGTTCGATGGAGCGGAAAATCAGTTCACTGGCGCTGCGAGCAGCGCGCAGGGCGATATTCAGCATAGGCTGCATGGGCGTTTCACCTGGGGATGTTAAAGAAGAAAGCCGCACATTCTAGCAGAAAACTCCTGCGGCAGAAGTGTGACATTTGCTTTCGTGGCGTTACGCTGGTCGGTTCTGTAAGATCAATACCCCCTTCAATCGCATCTATGAGCACACACCTTGCTGCAGAATATTCGTGTTGTTCTGGTCAATACCAGCCACCCCGGCAACATCGGCGGCGCTGCTCGTGCCATGAAAAACATGGGCTTGTCGCGCCTGGTGCTGGTTCAGCCACTGGACTTTCCCGCTGCCGACGCCAGCGCCCGTGCCTCCGGCGCCGACGATGTGCTCGATGGCGCCCAAGTGGTCGGCTCGCTGGAAGAGGCGCTGGTCGGCTGCAGCCTGGCGATCGGCACCAGTGCCCGTGACCGCAGCCTGCCCTGGCCCATGCTCGACCCGCGTGAGTGCGGCGCCAAGGCCGTAGAGCGCGCCGCTACCGGTGAGGAAATCGCCCTGGTGTTCGGGCGCGAGCATGCCGGCCTGACCAACGACGAACTGCAGCGATGTCACTTCCACGTGCACATTCCCTCGAACCCCGACTTCAGCTCGCTGAACCTTGCTGCCGCTGTCCAGGTGCTCGCCTACGAGGTGCGCATGGCCTGGCTGACCGAGCAGGGCACACCGGCGAAAGTCGAGAAAGCGGACGCCGGCGAGCTGGCGACACTGGACGAAATGGAGCGTTTCTACGACCACCTGGAAAAAACCCTGGTGGATATCGCGTTCCTCGATCCCGAGAAGCCCAAGCACCTGATGGCGCGTCTGCGCCGGTTGTATGGGCGTAGTGCGGTCGACCGTTCGGAAATGAGCATTTTGCGCGGCATCCTCACCGAGACCCAGAAGGTCGCCCGAGGCGAGCCGCATAAGCGGAAGGACTGAAAGATGTTTGAACGTCTGCGTGAAGATATCCAAAGCGTATTTCATCGTGACCCGGCAGCGCGCAACGCCTTCGAGGTGCTGACCTGCTACCCGGGGATGCACGCCATCTGGCTGCACCGTCTCGGTCATGCCCTGTGGCTTCGTGACTTCAAATGGCTGGCTCGGCTGGTGTCGAACTTCGGTCGCTGGATGACCGGTATCGAGATCCATCCCGGCGCGACCATCGGTAGGCGCTTCTTCATCGACCACGGCATGGGTATCGTCATTGGCGAGACTGCCGAGATCGGTGACGACGTCACCCTGTACCAAGGCGTGACCCTGGGCGGCACCAGCTGGAATAAAGGCAAGCGCCACCCCACCTTGGAGAACGGCGTGGTAGTCGGTGCCGGCGCCAAGGTGCTGGGCCCGTTTACCGTCGGTGCCGGGGCCAAGATCGGCTCCAACGCCGTGGTCACCAAGGAAGTGCCGCCAGGCGCCACGGCGGTGGGTATCCCAGGGCGCATCATCGTCAAGACCGAAGACAGCGAAGTCGAGGCCAAGCGCAAGGCCATGGCCGAGAAAATCGGCTTTGACGCCTACGGCGTCAGTGGCGACATGCCCGATCCGGTGGCGCGAGCGATTGGCCAGATGCTCGATCATCTGCAGGCCGTCGACGAGCGCCTGGAGGGCATGTGTGGCGCCCTGACCAACCTGGGTAGCGATTACTGTGGCAAGGAACTGCCGGCTTTGCCTGAAGACGACTTCGTCGAGCTGATTCAGGGCGAAGCCAAGCCGGCCGACGCCAAGCAAGCCGCGCAGGGTGACACCCAGCCGCATTGACATCAGTTCGTCATCTGGGGCGTGTGATCACGCCCCATGTCTGCTACACTCGCGCCCGCCTCCCAGATGCAAACCCGACTAAAGCAGTAGGTCTTATAGTTGACTTAAATGCTCGGGAATCGCATACTCGCTCACATCTTGTAACTCCCGTGGTACCCATACGCCATGCGACTGACTACCAAAGGCCGATACGCCGTGACCGCCATGCTTGACCTGGCACTGCACGCGCAGCATGGGCCGGTGTCTTTGGCCGACATTTCCGAGCGCCAGGGCATTTCCCTCTCTTATCTGGAACAGCTGTTCGCCAAGCTGCGCCGTAGCAGCCTGGTTTCCAGCGTGCGCGGTCCAGGCGGTGGCTACCAGCTGTCGCGGGGCATGGAAACCATCCAGGTGGCCCAGGTCATCGATGCGGTCAATGAATCGGTCGATGCCACCCGCTGCCAGGGCCTGGGGGATTGCCATGCCGGTGACACCTGCCTGACTCACCACTTGTGGTGCGACCTCAGCCAGCAGATCCATGAATTCCTCAGTGGCATCAGCCTGGCCGACCTCGTGATGCGCCGTGAGGTGCAAGAAGTCGCCCAACGCCAGGACCTGCGCCGTGTCGCAGGCCGATCCGCCCAGCTGGACAAGATTGAGACGTCCGCCGTCGACTGAACCGTGACGACGAGCGACGCCAACGCCTGATAGGAGATACTCAATGAAGTTGCCGATCTACCTCGATTACTCCGCGACCACCCCGGTCGACCCACGTGTGGCCCAGAAGATGGCCGACTGCCTGCTGGTCGACGGAAACTTCGGTAACCCGGCTTCGCGCTCCCACGTGTTCGGCTGGCGCGCCGAGGAAGCTGTGGAGAACGGCCGTCGTCAAGTAGCCGAGCTGATCAACGCCGACCCGCGCGAGATCGTCTGGACCAGCGGTGCTACCGAGTCCGACAACCTGGCGCTGAAGGGTGTTGCGCACTTCTATCAGACCAAGGGCAAGCACATCATCACCTCCAAGATCGAGCACAAGGCGGTCCTGGATACCGCTCGCCAGCTCGAGCGTGAAGGTTTCGAAGTCACCTACCTCGAGCCGGGCGAAGACGGCATCGTCACCCCGGCCCAGGTCGAGGCGGTGCTGCGCGACGACACCATCCTGGTCTCGCTGATGCACGTCAACAACGAAGTCGGCTCGATCAACGACATCGCCGCCATCGGTGAACTGACCCGTTCGCGCGGCGTGCTGTTCCATGTCGACGCCGCCCAGTCGGCTGGCAAGGTCGAAATCGACCTGCAGAAACTCAAGGTCGACCTGATGTCGTTCTCGGCGCACAAGGTCTACGGCCCGAAAGGCATCGGCGCGCTGTACGTCAGCCGCAAGCCACGGGTTCGCCTGGAAGCCATCATTCACGGCGGTGGCCATGAGCGCGGCATGCGTTCGGGCACCCTGCCAACCCACCAGATTGTCGGCATGGGCGAGGCGTTTGCCATTGCCAAGCAGGAAATGGCCAGCGAGAACGTCCGCATCAAGGCCCTGAGCGACCGCTTCTTCAAGCAGGTCTCGGACCTCGAAGAGCTCTACGTCAACGGCAGCCAGACTGCCCGCGTGCCGCACAACCTGAACCTGAGCTTCAACTACGTTGAAGGCGAGTCGCTGCTGATGTCGCTCAAGGACATCGCGGTATCGTCGGGTTCGGCCTGCACCTCCGCTTCGCTCGAGCCGTCCTATGTACTGCGCGCTCTGGGCCGTAACGACGAGCTGGCACACAGCTCGATCCGCTTCTCCTTCGGCCGCTTCACCACTGAAGAAGAAGTCGACTACGCCGCGCAGGAAGTCTGCAAGGCAGTCAACAAGCTGCGTGAGCTCTCGCCGCTGTGGGACATGTACAAAGACGGCGTCGACATCTCCAAGATCGAGTGGGCCGCCCACTAAGCAGTCGCCGGCAAGAGCGGCTCCCTGATGAGGAAGGAATTGCACCATGGCATACAGTGAAAAGGTCATCGACCACTACGAAAACCCGCGCAACGTCGGCAAGATGAACGCCGACGATCCGGATGTCGGCACCGGCATGGTCGGCGCCCCGGCCTGCGGTGACGTGATGCGTCTGCAGATCAAGGTCAACGAGCAGGGCGTCATCGAAGACGCCAAGTTCAAGACCTATGGCTGCGGTTCGGCCATCGCCTCCAGCTCCCTCGCCACCGAGTGGATGAAGGGCAAGACCCTGGACGAAGCCGAAACCATCAAGAACACCCAGCTGGCTGAGGAACTCGCGCTGCCGCCGGTCAAGATCCACTGCTCGGTACTCGCCGAAGACGCCATCAAGGCGGCCGTACGCGACTACAAGCAGAAGAAAGGCTTGATCTGAGTCGCAAGACTCAACGGTAAGCACAGCTAAGCAAAGGAGCTCCGATGGCTATCAGCATGACAGAAGCCGCCGCCAACCACGTGCGGCGTTCCCTCGACGGGCGCGGCAAGGGTGAGGGCATTCGCCTGGCCGTGCGCACCACCGGTTGCTCGGGCCTGGCCTACGTGCTGGAGTTCGTCGACGAAGTGGCGTCTGAAGATCAGGTGTTCGAGAACCACGGCGTGAAGGTCATCATCGACCCGAAAAGCCTGGTCTACCTCGACGGTACCGAGCTCGACTTCGTCAAGGAAGGGTTGAACGAAGGCTTCAAGTTCAACAACCCCAACGTGCGCGGTGAGTGTGGCTGCGGCGAAAGCTTCAATGTCTGAGGCTTGACGTGGGTACTCCTTGCCATTTCGCTCTGTTTGACCTCAAGCCGGGCTTTCGTCTGGACCTCGACAAGCTGGCCGTTCGCTACCGCGAGCTGGCCCGCGAGGTCCATCCGGACCGTTTCGCCGATGCCTCCGAACGTGAACAGCGCATTGCCCTGGAAAACTCGGCAGCGTTGAACGACGCCTACCAGATCCTGCGCAGCGCCCCGCGGCGTGCCCGCTATCTGCTGGCCATCAGTGGCCATGAAGTGCCGCAGGAAGTCACCGTGCATGACCCGGACTTCCTGTTGCAGCAGATGGAGCTGCGTGAGGAGCTCGAAGAGCTGGACGATCTGGACGGTGTCGCGGTGTTCAAGAAGCGCCTCAAGGCTGCCCAAGACACGCTCAACGAGGATTTCGCCGCCTGCTGGGATGATGCTGCGCAGCGTGAACAGGCCGAGCGCCTGATGCGCCGCATGCAGTTCCTCGACAAGCTCGCCCAAGAAGTGCGCCAGTTGGAAGAGCGCCTCGACGATTAACCCGGCGTTGCCGTGACGACGCCTAAGGTATCTAGATAAGCATGGCCCTACTGCAGATCGCCGAACCCGGTCAGAGCCCACAGCCGCACCAGCGCCGCCTGGCGGTGGGGATCGACCTGGGTACCACCAATTCTCTGGTTGCCGCCTTGCGCAGTGGCCTGAGCGAGCCGCTGCCCGACGCGCAGGGCAGTGTCATCCTGCCGTCCGCCGTGCGCTACCTCGATGGCCGCGTTGAAGTCGGCCAGGCTGCGCGCGACGCTGCCTCCAGCGACCCGCTCAATACTATCTTGTCGGTCAAGCGCCTGATGGGCCGTGGCCTGGCAGACGTCAAGCAACTCGGCGAACAGCTGCCTTACCGTTTTGTGGGCGGTGAGTCGCACATGCCGTTCATCGACACGGTCCAGGGGCCAAAGAGCCCGGTGGAAGTGTCTGCCGACATCCTCAAGGTGCTGCGCCAGCGTGCTGAGCAGACCCTGGGTGGCGACCTGGTAGGGGCGGTGATTACTGTCCCGGCCTACTTCGACGACGCCCAGCGCCAAGCCACCAAAGATGCCGCCAAACTGGCCAGCCTCAACGTTCTGCGCCTGCTCAACGAGCCGACCGCTGCTGCCGTGGCTTATGGTCTGGACCAGAACGCCGAAGGCGTGGTGGCGATCTTCGATTTGGGTGGCGGTACGTTCGATATTTCTATCCTGCGTCTTACCGCTGGCGTCTTCGAAGTGCTGGCCACGGGGGGCGATACGGCCCTGGGTGGTGACGATTTCGATCACGCGATTGCTGGCTGGATCATCGAGCAAGCGGGTTTGTCCGCTGACCTCGATCCCGCTACCCAGCGCCTGCTGCTGCAGACTGCTTGCGCCGCCAAGGAAGCCCTGACCGACGCCGACGCAGTTAGCGTTCAGCACGGTGCCTGGCAGGGCGAGCTGAGCCGGGCGGCCTTCGAAGCGATGATCGAGCCAATGATCGCCCGCAGTCTCAAGGCTTGCCGGCGCGCCGTGCGTGACAGCGGCATCGAACTCGAAGAGGTCGGGGCGGTGGTCATGGTGGGTGGTTCGACTCGCGTTCCGCGTGTGCGCGAAGCGGTCGGCACGCTGTTTGGCCGTACCCCGCTGACGTCGATCGACCCCGATCAGGTGGTCGCTATCGGCGCCGCGATCCAGGCCGATACCTTGGCGGGTAACCGTCGCGAAGGCGGCGAGCTGTTGCTGCTGGACGTCATCCCGCTGTCGCTCGGTCTTGAGACCATGGGCGGCCTGATGGAGAAGGTGATCCCGCGCAACACCACGATCCCTGTGGCCCGCGCGCAAGAGTTCACCACTTATAAAGATGGCCAGTCGGCCATGATGATCCACGTCCTGCAGGGTGAGCGCGAGCTGATCAGCGACTGCCGCTCCCTGGCCCGCTTCGAGTTGCGCGGCATTCCGGCAATGGTGGCAGGCGCGGCGAAGATCCGCGTGACCTTCCAGGTCGACGCCGACGGGCTGCTCAGCGTAGCCGCCCGCGAGCTGGGCTCTGGCGTGGAGTCGAGCATTCAGGTCAAGCCGTCGTACGGCCTGACCGACGGAGAGATCGCCCGCATGCTCAAGGACTCCTTCGAGCACGCAGGTTCCGACAAGCAGGCGCGTCAGCTGCGTGAGCACCAGGTCGACGGCGAACGCCTGCTCGAAGCGGTGCAGGGCGCATTGGACGCCGATGGCGAGCGCCTGCTAAGCGCCGAAGAGCGCGAGGCTATTGCCTTCCAGATGCAACAACTACGTGATTTGCTGGCCGGCACCGATGGCCCTGCCATCGAGCAACAGACCAAGATTCTGTCGCAGGTGACCGATGCATTTGCCGCCCGTCGCCTTGATTCGACGGTCAAAGCCGCACTGGCCGGGCGCAACCTGAATGAGATCGAGGAGTAACCGATGCCCCAGGTGAAATTCCTGCCGCACGAGAAGTTCTGCCCGGAGGGCCTGGTGGTCGAGGTGCCTGCTGGCACCAACATCCTCGAGCTGGCTCACGAGCACCATATCGAGATGGAAAGCGCCTGCGGCGGCGTCAAGGCCTGCACCACCTGCCACTGCATCGTGCGCCAGGGCTTCGACTCGCTGGAAGAAGCCGACGAGCTCGAAGAAGACATGCTGGACAAGGCCTGGGGCCTGGAAGCACAGTCGCGCCTGGGTTGCCAGGTAGTGGTCGGTGATGAAGACCTGACCATCGAAATCCCCAAATATTCGCTCAACCACGCCGCTGAAGCGCCGCACTGAGTCTGGAGGCTGGCATGAGTCTGAAATGGGTTGATGTACTTGAGATCGCCATCCAGCTTGCAGAAAGTAAGCCTGAGGTCGATCCTCGTTATGTAAATTTCGTCGATCTGCACCGTTGGGTACTGGCCCTGCCAGAATTTAGCGACGATCCGTCACGCGGCGGTGAGAAAGTGCTCGAGGCCATCCAGGCGGCTTGGATCGAAGAAGCCGACTGAGCGTTATCTGCAGGTTAGGCAATCCCCTGGAACCCGCGTATAATTCGCGGGTTTAATTTTTCGCAACACTCAATTTTCTGGAGTTATCATGGCTGTTCAACGTACTTTCTCGATCATCAAGCCTGACGCAGTTGCCAAGAACGTCATCGGCAAGATCACCACTCGCTTCGAAGACGCTGGCCTGAAAATCGTTGCTTCGAAAATCAAGCAACTGTCCAAAGCCGAAGCTGAAGGCTTCTACGCTGAGCACAGCGAGCGCGGTTTCTTCGGTGACCTGGTTGCCTTCATGACTTCCGGTCCAGTTGTCGTTCAGGTTCTGGAAGGCGAAAACGCCATCGCTCTGAACCGTGAGCTGATGGGCGCTACCAACCC
The DNA here is from genome assembly GCF_043104195.1 of Pseudomonas sp. xss_2. Lineage (NCBI taxonomy): Bacteria > Pseudomonadati > Pseudomonadota > Gammaproteobacteria > Pseudomonadales > Pseudomonadaceae > Pseudomonas > Pseudomonas sp. xss_2. The sequence continues at coordinate 43,930 of NZ_JBICKL010000023.1, read as the reverse complement.
TAAAGAAGCTGCTGCCGGCACCATCCGTGCTGACTTCGCTGAGTCGATCGACGCCAACGCCGTTCACGGTTCGGACTCCGAAGCTGCCGCTGCTCGCGAAATCGCTTACTTCTTCGCTGCTACCGAGGTAACCACTCGCTAAGCGAAAGCTTACGGGTGAGGGTGAATCCATGACGACATCTACTGGCAAAATCAACCTGTTGGGTCTGACCCAGCCGGAAATGGAACAGTTCTTCGACTCGATTGGGGAGAAGCGCTTCCGTGCCGGTCAAGTAATGAAATGGATTCACCATTTTGGCGTCGATGATTTCGCCGCCATGACCAATGTCGGCAAGGCCTTGCGCGAAAAGCTCGAGGCTGTTGCCGAGATTCGGCCTCCGGAAGTGGTCAGTGAAGACATTTCCGCCGACGGCACCCGTAAATGGGTGATCCGCGTTGCCTCCGGCAGCTGCGTCGAGACCGTCTACATCCCCACCGACGACCGCGGTACCCTCTGCGTTTCGTCCCAAGCCGGCTGCGCCCTGGACTGCAGTTTCTGCTCCACCGGCAAGCAAGGCTTCAATAGCAACCTCACCGCCGCCGAAGTCATTGGCCAGGTGTGGCTTGCGAACAAATCCTTCGGAACCGTCCCGGCCAAAGTCGACCGCGCCATTACCAACGTGGTGATGATGGGCATGGGCGAGCCGTTGCTCAATTTCGACAATGTCATCGCCGCCATGAAGATCATGATGGATGATCTGGGCTATGGCATTTCCAAGCGTCGCGTCACCTTGTCCACTTCCGGCGTGGTGCCGATGATCGACGAACTGGCCAAGCACATCGACGTTTCCCTGGCGCTGTCGCTGCACGCGCCGAACGACGAACTGCGTAACAAGCTGGTACCGATCAACAAGAAGTACCCGCTCAAGGTGCTGCTGGAGTCGTGCATGGGCTACATGGCCACCCTGGGTGGCAAGCGCGTGCTGACCGTCGAGTACACCCTGCTCAAGGACGTCAACGACCAGCCGGAACACGCGGCGCAGATGATCGAACTGCTGCGCGATGTGCCGTGCAAGATCAACCTGATCCCGTTCAACCCATTCCCGCATTCCGGTTACGAGCGGCCGAGCAACAACGCCATCCGCCGCTTCCAGGACATGCTCCATCACGGTGGATTCAACGTCACCACCCGCACCACCCGTGGCGAAGATATCGACGCCGCCTGTGGTCAGCTGGTTGGCCAGGTGATGGACCGCACCCGCCGCAGTGAGCGCTACATTGCTGTGCGTCAGCTCAACGACGACGTGCAGATGCAAGATAGCGCCGCGCGCCACTGACCGAGAACCTGCCAATGACCCTGCGCGCCGCGCTGTCGATCCTGACGCTGTTGCTGCTGGCCGGCTGCGTGTCCGGCGGCGCCGGCGATCCGCTGGCCAGCCATCAAGGTCGGGTCGAAGCGGGGCGGGCTTATGTACAGTTGGGCTTGGGTTATTTGCAACAAGGTTTGACCGAGCAGGCCAAGGCGCCGCTGGCCAAAGCCCTGGCCCTGAATGACCGCGATGCCGACGCCCATGCCGCCCTGGCCTTGGTGTTCCAGGCGCAGGGCGAACCCGCCCTGGCCGAGGAGCATTTTCGCCAGGCCCTGGCGCAGCGTGCCAATGACACGCGGATTCGCAACAACTACGGCAGTTTCCTATATGCTCAGGGGCGTTTTAGTCAGGCCGAGCAGGTCTTTCGCCAGGCCGGCGCCGATACCCTGTATCCTGAGCGCTCGCGAGTCTTTGAAAACCTTGGCCTGACCGCCATGAAGCTAGGGCGTCCAGAGCAAGCGCGCGAGTATTTGGAAAAAGCCCTGCAACTCAACCCACGGCAACCCAGGGCGTTGCTGGAAATGGCTGAGTTGTCCTACGAAAACAGGCATTATGTGCCGGCCCGTGATTACTACGATCGTTTCAGCCAGCTGAGCGACCCGCAAGCCCGCAGCCTGCTGCTGGGTAGCCGCCTGGCGCGGGTGTTCGCTGAACCGGCCGTGGTGGCTGAACTGGGCCAGCAATTACAACGACTTTATCCCGGTACGCCGGAATATCAGCAATACCTGTCGGAGCAACGATGAAAGCCGCTCATCCCGAAGTAGCAGCAGCGTCTCACCAGCACCCCGGTGAGATCTTGCGCCAGGCCCGCGAAAACCGCGATTGGTCGCAAGCCGAGGTAGCCCGCAAGCTCAACCTGACCCTGAGTTCGCTGAACAACCTGGAATCCGGCGCCTTCGACAAGCTGCCAGGGCACACCTTCGCCCGTGGTTACATCCGTGCCTATGCCAAGCTGATGGACATGGACCAAGCCCCGTTGGTGGCCGCCTTCGACCAGATCACCGGTACCCATGCCCAAGGCAGCCAAGTGCATGCGCTGGGCCGTATCGAAGAGCCGGTGCGCCTGTCGCACAACATCCTGCGCGGTGTCAGTCTGCTGTTGCTGGTGGCGGTGGTCGGCGGTGGCTTTTTCTGGTGGCAAGACCAGACCAGCCTGCGCGGCAAGGACTTGGCCAAGATCGCCCTGGAGCACGTTGAAGTCGAAAGCGCCGACGGCACCACGCAGATTCACCCGTTGGACGAGCCAGAAGACCAAGCCGTCAGCGAAGGCCAGCAGCCGCAAACCGAGCCATTGGCGCTAGAGCAGGCACCTGCTGGCGAGACCAGCGGCTCAGCCAATGAAGAAGCTACTGCGCCGGCCACGCCCGCGGCCGCAGCCAGCACCCCAGCGCCGGCAGCCCCGGCCGCTGCGGCACAGGCTCCTGCAGCTGCGGCTGCGCCAGTGGCACCGGTCGCGCCAGTAGCGCCAGTAGCAGCTGCTACCCCGGCCGCCAGCGTGCCGGCTAGCGCCGCCGAACCTGCCGCCCCGGCCCCAGCCGGCAGCGCCAAGGTTGCAATTCAATTCACCGCCGATTGCTGGACTCAAGTCTCCGACGGCAACGGCAAGGTGCTGTTCAGCGCCATCAAGCGCAAGGGTGACAGCCTGGAACTGACCGGCAAGCCGCCGTTCGCGGTACGCCTGGGCTTTGCCCGTGGCGCCCAGGTCAGCTACAACGGCCAGGCCGTCGACGTTGCACCGTTCACCAGTGGCGAAACCGCTCGCCTGAAGTTGGGACAGTAAGTCATGCACGGCGAATCTCCGATCAAACGTCGCGAATCCCGGAAAATCTGGGTCGGCAATGTGCCGGTGGGCGGCGATGCGCCCATCGCGGTGCAGAGCATGACCAACACCGACACCAATGATGTCGCCGCCACGGTCGGGCAGATCCAGCGCCTGGTCGATGCTGGCGTCGACATCGTCCGTGTCTCGGTACCGGACATGGACGCCGCCGAAGCCTTCGGCCGCATCAAGCAGCTGGTCAGCGTGCCGCTGGTGGCCGATATCCACTTCGACTACAAGATCGCCCTGCGTGTGGCTGAACTGGGTGTCGACTGCCTGCGCATCAACCCGGGCAACATTGGCCGCGAAGACCGCGTACGCGCGGTGGTCGATGCGGCGCGTGATCGTGGTATCCCAATCCGTATCGGCGTCAACGCCGGCTCCCTGGAAAAGGACCTGCAGAAGAAGTACGGCGAACCGACCCCAGCCGCGCTGGTCGAGTCGGCGCTGCGCCATGTCGAGCACCTCGACCGCCTGGATTTCCAGGACTACAAGGTCAGCGTCAAGGCATCCGACGTGTTCATGGCCGTCGAGGCCTACCGCCAATTGGCCCGGCAGATCGTCCAACCGCTGCACCTGGGCATCACCGAAGCCGGTGGCCTGCGTTCGGGGACAGTGAAATCCGCCGTCGGCATCGGTATGCTGCTGGCCGAAGGCATTGGCGATACGATTCGTATTTCCCTGGCCGCAGACCCTGTTGAAGAAGTGAAGGTCGGCTACGACATCCTCAAGTCGCTGCACCTGCGTTCGCGTGGCATCAACTTCATCGCCTGCCCGAGCTGCTCGCGGCAGAACTTCGATGTGGTCAAGACCATGAACGAGCTGGAAACGCGCCTGGAAGACCTGCTGGTGCCGTTGGATGTGGCCGTGATCGGCTGCGTGGTCAACGGCCCAGGTGAGGCCAAGGAGTCGCATGTGGGCCTGACCGGCGGTACGCCGAACCTGGTCTACATCGACGGCAAGCCTGCGCAGAAGCTGAACAATGACAACTTGGTCGATGAACTGGAAAAGCTCATCCGCCAGAAAGCGGCCGAAAAGGTCGAGGCCGATGCGGCGCTGATCGCCCGTGGCTGAAACACAGATTGGTAAGGACTTTTCGTGAGCAAATCGCTGCAAGCCATCCGTGGCATGAACGACATCCTGCCTGAGCAGTCGCCGCTGTGGCGCTACTTCGAGGGCACCGTGGCCGGCCTGCTGGATGGTTACGGCTACAGCCAGATCCGCACGCCGATCGTCGAGTTCACCGAGCTGTTCAAGCGCTCGATCGGTGAAGTCACTGACATCGTCGAAAAAGAGATGTACACCTTCGAGGACCGCAACGGCGATTCGCTGACCCTGCGTCCCGAAGGCACCGCCGCCTGTGTACGTGCAGTGCTCGAGCATGGCATCACGGGCAATGGCCAGGTGCAGAAGCTTTGGTACATCGGCCAGATGTTCCGCCACGAGCGCCCGCAGAAAGGCCGCTACCGCCAGTTCCACCAGATTGGCGTGGAAGTGTTCAACCTCGACGGTCCGGACATCGACGCCGAGCTGATCATGCTCACCTGGCGCCTTTGGGGCCAATTGGGCATCCAGGACGCGGTCAAGCTTGAACTGAACAGCCTGGGTACCAGCGAAGCCCGTGCCCGCTACCGTGACGCGCTGGTCGAGTTTCTCTCGGCGCGCCTGGAGCAGCTCGACGAAGACAGCCAGCGCCGCCTTAAAAGCAACCCGCTGCGCATCCTCGACAGCAAGGACCAAGGCACCCAAGCGGTGCTGGTCGGTGCGCCGAAGCTGGAAGATTACCTGGACGAAGAATCGCGCCTGCACTTCGAGGGCCTCAAGGCCCGCCTGGACGCTGCCGGTATTCCGTTCGTGATCAACACCAAGCTGGTGCGTGGCCTGGACTACTACAGCAAGACCGTGTTCGAGTGGGTCACCGACAAGCTCGGCGCCCAGGGCACTGTCTGTGCCGGTGGTCGCTACGATGGCCTAGTCGAGCAGATGGGCGGCAAGCCGACCCCGGGTGTGGGTTTTGCCATGGGTATCGAACGCTTGATCCTGCTGCTCGAGACACTGGGCAAGGTGCCCGAGTCGATCAGCCGTCAGATCGACCTGTACTTGTGCGCCTTTGGCGAGCAGGCGGAGCTGGCGGGCCTGAAGCTCTCCGAAACCCTGCGTGACCAAGTGCCCGGCCTACGCCTGGCGGTCAACGCCGGTGGCGGCAGCTTCAAGAGCCAGTTCAAGAAAGCCGACAAGAGCGGCGCGCTGTTCGCCCTGATCATGGGTGACGACGAACTGGCGCAACAAGTGGTAGGTTTCAAGCCCCTGCGTGGCCAGGGCGAACAACAGAACATTGCCTGGGATGCTCTGGCCGAGCACCTGCAAGCTGCTCTCGCGCAAGCGTAAGCAGTCAAACAGCCGAATTGCTGAATAGGAGTATTGGGGTGTCGAGTACCGATGATGATGGCCTGGTTGCGGTCAAGGACTGGTGGGACCGCAACGGCAAGCCGCTGCTGACCGGCGCCCTGCTGGCTGCTGCCTTGGTAATGGGCTGGCAGGCCTGGCACAAGTACCAGAATAACCAGTCGCAGGGCGCGTCTGTGTTGTACCAGAACCTGCTGGAAACCAGCCTGACGCCAACTGGCCAACCTGATGCGGCCAAGGTTGCGGAACTGGCCGGCAAGCTCAAGAGCGAATTCGCTGGCACCGCCTATGCCCAATACGGCAGCCTGTTCGTGGCTAAAGTGGCGGTCGATAGCGGTAAGCTCGACGATGCTGCCAGCGAGCTCAAGAGCGTGCTGGACAAACCGGCCGATGCCACCCTGGGCGAAATAGCGCGCCAGCGTCTGGCGCGTGTCCTGGCTGCCCAGGACAAGGCTGAAGACGCCCTCAAGCTGCTTGACGGCGATGCTGACAAAGCTTTCCAGGCCAGCCGCGAAGAGCTCAAGGGCGACCTGCTGGTACAGCTCGGTCGTGCCGGTGACGCCCACAATGCATACGAAAAAGCCAAGGCCGCGCTGTCTGATGAAGCAGCGGTCGGTGGCCTGCAACTGAAGCTGGACGACCTGGCCAAAGGGGACGCTTGACGTGATCGGTTGGAAACAAGCAGCAGTGCTGACCCTGGCCGTACTGGCCGCGGGTTGCAGCAGCAACAGCAAGAAGGAACTGCCTCCGGCCGAGCTGACCAAGTTCACCGAAGAAGTGGTGCTCAAGAAGCAGTGGAGCCGTTCGATCGGTGACGGTCAGGGTGAGACCTACAACACCCTGGTCCCGGCCATCGAGAACGACCGTATCTACGCCTCTGACGTCAACGGCTTGGTGATGGCCCTGGACCGCGTCAACGGCGACGTTGTGTGGAAGAAGGATCTGGAGCTGCCGGTTTCCGGCGCTGTCGGCGTAGGCTACGGCCTGGTCATGCTCGGCACCCTCAAAGGTGAAGTGATTGCCCTGGACAGCAGCACCGGTGAGGAGCGCTGGCGCTCCCGCGTCACCAGTGAAGTGCTGGCGCCGCCTGCCAACAACGGTGACGTTGTGGTGGTGCAGACCCAGGACGACCGCCTGATCGGCCTCGATGCCGCCACGGGTGATCGTCGCTGGATCTACGAAAGCACCCCGGCGGTACTGACCCTGCGTGGTACCGGTGCACCGATCGTGACCAATCGCCTGGCCATCGCTGGCCTGTCGACCGGTAAGGTCATTGCCGTGGATACCCAGAACGGCGTGCCGGTGTGGGAAAGCCGCGTAGCCATCCCGCAAGGCCGTTCGGAGTTGGACCGGGTAGTGGATATCGACGGCGGTCTGCTGCTGTCTGGTGGTACCCTGTACGTCAGCACCTACCAGGGCCGCGTTGCGGGCCTGGATCTGGAAAGCGGCCGGGTACTGTGGCAGCGTGATGCCTCCAGCTACGTGGGTGTCGCCCAGGGCTTTGGCAACGTTTACGTCAGCGAGGCCTCGGGTACCGTAGAAGGCGTTGACGAGCGCTCCTCCAGCGCCCTGTGGAGCAACGATTCCATGGCTCGCCGTCAGCTGTCGGCGCCGGAAGTGTTCTCCAGCTACGTCGCTGTCGGTGACTTCGAAGGCTACCTGCACCTGCTCAGCCAGGTCGATGGTCGCTTCGTTGGCCGTGAGCGTATCGACAGTGATGGTCTGCGCGCCCGCCCTCTGGTGGTCGGTGACACCATCTATGTCTTCGGCAACAGCGGCAAGCTCCAGGCACTGACCATCCGCTGAAGCTATGCTTGAGGCCTTGCCGGCCTCGAGCCGCGGCGCACGAAGCGCCGCACGAACTCCGGCCGCTGCTTCGCAGCGGCCTTTGCATTTTCAAGAATTCACGAGTGGAGAGCCGTATGGTTCCCGTAATCGCCCTGGTGGGGCGGCCGAACGTCGGCAAGTCCACCATGTTCAACCGTTTGACCAAAACCCGTGACGCCATCGTTGGCGACCTGTCGGGCCTGACCCGTGACCGCCAGTATGGCGACGCCATGTGGCAGGGTCGTTCGTACATCCTGATCGACACCGGTGGTATCACTGGTGATGAAGTCGGCATGGACGAGAAGATGGCCGAGCAGTCGCTGATGGCCATCGAAGAAGCCGATTATGTGCTGTTCCTGGTCGACGCCCGTGCCGGCATGACCGCCGCTGACCAGATGATTGCCGAGCACCTGCGCAAGCGCAACAAGTCGGCCATCCTGGTTGCCAACAAGATCGACAACATCGATGCCGATGTGGCCCGCGCCGAGTTCTCGCCGCTGGGCATGGGCAATGCGATTCCGGTGGCCGGCTCCCAGGGCCGTGGCATCAACGCCCTGATGGAATCTGTGCTCGGCCATATTCCGCGTGACCAGGAAGAGGAAGCGCTCGACCAGGACGTGGCCCAAGGCGAAGAGGCCGTGCGCATCCCTGGCCCAAGCGAGAAGGATGGCATCAAGATCGCCATCATCGGCCGCCCTAACGTCGGCAAGTCGACCCTGGTCAACCGCATGCTCGGCGAGGAGCGTGTGGTGGTCTACGACCAGCCGGGCACCACCCGCGACAGTATCTACATCCCGTTTGAGCGCGATGGCGAGAAGTACACCTTCATTGACACCGCCGGGGTGCGTAAGCGCGGCAAGATCCATGAAGAAGTCGAGAAGTTCTCGGTGGTCAAGACGCTGCAGGCGATCAAGGACGCCAACGTGGTGATCTTCGTCATGGACGCCCGCGAAGGGGTGGTCGATCACGACCTGAACCTGCTGGGCTTTGCCCTGGAAGCTGGCCGCGCCATCGTCATCGCCCTGAACAAGTGGGATGGCATGCAGCCAGGCGAGCGTGACTACGTCAAGACTGAGCTCGAGCGCCGGCTGTTCTTCGTCGACTTCGCCGACATTCACTTCATCTCCGCGCTGCATGGCACGGGCGTGGGCAACCTGTACAAGTCGGTGCAGGCCGCGTTCAAGTCGGCGGTCACCCGCTGGCCGACCAGCCGCCTGACCCAGATCCTTGAAGACGCGGTCAGCGAGCACCAGCCGCCGCTGGTCAATGGTCGTCGGATCAAGCTGCGTTATGCCCACCTCGGTGGTGCCAACCCGCCGCTGATCGTCATCCACGGCAACCAGACCGACAAGATCCCGCGCTCGTACTCGCGTTACCTGGAAAACACCTATCGCCGGGTGCTCAAGCTGGTCGGTACGCCGATTCGCATCGAGTACAAGGGTGGTGAGAACCCGTACGAGGGTAACAAGAACACCCTCACCGACCGCCAGGTCAACAAGAAGCGCCGCTTGATGTCGCACCACAAGAAGGCCGAGAAGAAGCGCAAGGACAAGCGTAAGTAAGCTCGTTTCGCGTAATTGGGGCCGCTTTGCGGCCCATCGCAGGCTTGCGCCAGCTCACGGATACTGCCCAATCTGGAAATGTGCGCGGTAACTGTCGGAGCTTGCGCAGCCTGCGGCCTCGCTATGGATCTCGCGCAATTCCCTTATTGTTTCAACCTTTTTCCTGACTGCTCGATCCGCTATGCTCGGACTCCATCCCGTGCCGGATACACCCCAGGAAAGAGGGCTCCATGATCCGCAGCAAACTGCCGAACGTCGGCACGACCATCTTCACCACCATGTCGCAACTGGCTGTCCAGACCGGTGCGCTGAACCTTTCCCAAGGCTTCCCTGACTTCAACGGCCCGCAGGCGCTGCTCGATGCCGTTGGTCGGCACGTGGCCGCCGGCCACAACCAGTACGCGCCGATGACCGGCCTGCCAGCGCTGCGCCAGCAGGTAGCAGCCAAGGTTGCCCGGCTGTACGGGGTAAAAGTCGATGCCGATCAGGAAGTGACCATCACCCCCGGCGCCACCGAGGCGATCTTCTGCGCTATCCAGGCGGTGATCCAGGCCGGTGACGAAGTGATCGTGTTCGACCCTGCCTACGACAGCTACGAGCCCTCTGTGGAGCTGGCTGGCGGACGTTGTGTGCACGTTCAGCTGAGCGATGGCGATTTTCGTATCGACTGGCAGAAGTTCAGTGACGCACTGACCCCGCGCACGCGCATGGTTATCCTCAACTCGCCGCACAACCCTAGCGGCGCGCTGATCAGCCGCGAAGACCTCGACCAGCTGGCCCAGCTGATTGCCGAGCGCGACATCTACCTGGTCAGCGATGAGGTGTATGAGCACCTGATCTACGATGGCGTACGCCATGCCAGTGTCCTGGCCCACGAGCAGCTCTATGCGCGCGCGTTCGTCATAAGCTCGTTCGGCAAGACCTACCATGTCACCGGTTGGAAGACCGGCTACGTCATCGCCCCGCCAGCGTTGAGCGCCGAGCTGCGCAAGGTCCACCAGTACGTCAACTTCTGCGGGGTAACGCCCCTGCAGTGCGCGCTGGCTGACTTCATGGCCGAGCACCCTGAGCATATCGATGAGTTGCCGGGCTTCTACCAAGCCAAGCGCGACATGTTCTGCGAGCTGTTGCAGGGCTCGCGTTTCAGCTTTACCCGTACCCCGGGTACTTATTTCCAGCTGGTGGACTATTCGCAGATCCGCCCGGACCTGAACGACGTCGACATGGCCCTGTGGCTGACCCGTGAGCACGGCGTTGCGACCATTCCGGTGTCGGTGTTCTACCAGCGACCTATCCCCGAGCAACGCCTGGTGCGCCTGTGCTTTGCCAAACGTGAGGAGACGCTGCGACAGGCGGCGGAAAAACTATGCGCGATCTGACTGCATTGCCCAATCTGAACATCGCCCTGGTGCAGACCAGTCTGGCCTGGCACGACCGCGAAGCCAACTATGCACATTTCGAGGTGTTGCTGGAGCAGGCGCGTGGCGCCGACCTGGTGATCCTGCCGGAGATGTTCACTACGGGTTTTTCCATGGAGTCCGAGGCCCTGGCTGAGCCTGAACACGGCCCGACCTATAAGTGGCTCAAGGCCCAGGCGAAGAAAATCGAGGCGGTGATCACCGGCAGTGTGATCATCCAGGCTGCCGATGGCAGCCACCGCAACCGACTGCTGTGGGCGCGCCCGGATGGCGAGATCCTGCATTACGACAAGCGCCATCTGTTCCGTATGGCAGGGGAGCACAAGCACTACACTCCGGGTGAACGTCAGGTGCAGTTCGAGCTCAAGGGCTGGCGGATTCGCCCGCTGATCTGCTACGACCTGCGCTTCCCGGTGTGGAGCCGCGATGCCCAGGATACCGACTTGTTGCTGTACACCGCGAACTGGCCGGCAGCGCGGCGCCAGCATTGGAACCGACTGTTGCCGGCGCGCGGGATCGAGAACCTGTGCTATGTGGCGGCGGTGAACCGGGTAGGCACCGATGGCAAGGGCTTTGCCTATTCCGGGGACAGCCAGGTGCTGGACTTCCAGGGTGAAAGCCTGATGAACGCCGGGGAGGCGGATGGGGTGTTTCCCGTGGTACTGCGCGCGGCGGATCTGGCGGCCTATCGCACGCGTTTTCCGGCGAACCTGGATGCCGATACCTTCGAATTGCATTGATTGAACGTATGTTTCGACAGCGCCGGCTCTATCACGGGGCATGTCGGAGCGGCGAACCGCCGCTCCGACACGACCCGCTCGATCGTGGGAGCGGGCTTGTCCCGCGATAGGGCCAGAGGGCGCTACCTCATACCTTGATCAATACACATCCCGCCGATACCGCCCATCCTCCACCAGCCGCTGCACCGCCTCATCGCCCAGAATGCCCTTGAGCGCCGCATCCACTCCCGCAGCCATCCCCTGCAAACTGCCGCAGACATACACACACGCGCCGTCAGCCAACCACTGGCGCAGCGCTTGAGCCTGCTGCAGCAACACATCCTGGACATAGACTTTTTCTGCCTGATCCCGCGAAAACGCCAGGTCCAGCCGTTGCAGATCGCCGCTGTCCAGCCAGCCTTGTAGCTCATCACCACAGAGCAGATCGTAAGCTCGATTGCGCTCACCAAACAGCAACCAGTTACGCTGCTCGCCCTCGCTGATCCGCGCCTTGAGCAAGCTGCGCAGGCCCGCCAAGCCGGTGCCGTTACCAATCAGGATCAGCGGCGCCGGTCCTTCAGGAAGGTGGAAGCCACTGTTACGGCGCAGCCGCAGACTGACGCTGCCCTGCACCGGCAGGTACTCGGTCAGCCAACCCGAACCCAGCCCAAGATTGCCATCGGCATGGCGCTCCTGGCGCACGATCAGCTCCAGCACGCCGTCGCTGGCAATCGAGGCAATCGAGTATTCACGGCTGCCGATGGGCACCAGAGCCTCGACCAGCGCCTGCGCATGCAGGCCCACCAAGTGTTCGCGGCTGACCGGCAGTTGCCGGCTGGCAAGCGCCTGAGCGAGGGGCTCGCTCAGGCCATCGCGCTGCACCCGCGTTTCGCTGTCCAGCCCCAGGCCGCTGAGGAAGGCCTCGACCCGTGCCTGGCCGTTGCGCGGGAGGATGTCTACCAGGTCACCGGCTTGCCAGCTGGCCGGGGCCTCAGGTTGCAGGCCAATCAGATAGACCGGTTGGCCTTGGCTGCCCGGGTTGAGTAGCTCGCGACGGGTCAGCGTCCAGTTAGCGAAGCTCGGCGGCTGCCAGGCGCTGACCGGCTGCGCACCGGTCAATTGCCCCAGCGCTTGTTGCCATTGCTGCAAGGCGGCCTGATCGGCGTTGTCGACTTCGATTGCGCTGAAAGCGCTGCTGGCGCCGCGCTCGCCGAGCCAGGCTTGCAGTCGCCGGGCGAAGCCGCAGAAGTGCGGGTACTGGCGATCGCCGAGGGCGAGCAGGGCGTAGTCGAGGTGCTCCAGTGGCCAGGCTTGGCCGAGCACTTTGCGTTCGAAGGCGCGGGCGCTGTCGGGCGCTTCGCCGTCGCCGAAGGTGCTGACCACGAACAAGGCCCGGCGCGCCTGGCGCAGGTCTTGTTCGCCCAATTCACCCAGGGCACGTACTTGCACGGACAAGCCGGCGGCCTGCAATTGGCCTGCGCTCTGCCAGGCCAATTGCTCGGCAAAGCCGCTCTGGCTGGCAAAGCTGATCAACCAGCTGTCAGCCGCGTTCGAAGCGTTGTCGACAGTGCCACGGGCTGCACGGACCTGGCGCTTCTTGCGGCGGCGGTCCAGGTACAGCAGCCAGCCGGTGACGAAGAACAGCGGCATGCTCAGGCTGGCGAGGGTGACGATGATGCGCCCCGGCAAGCCGAAGTAGCTGCCCACATGCAAGGCATACACGCTTTGCAGCAACTGCGCCTTGAACGACTTGTCGGCGTAGCGCTCCAGGCGCGTGATCTGGCCAGTGGCGGGGTCAAGGGTAATGGTGTTCAAGGCGCGCTCATGCGCGGCGTTTTCGAGCAGGTAGAACAGCGTCGCCGGCTGGCCCCCGGCCGGCGGCAGGCGCAGGTTGTAGGTGGTCAGGCCTGGGCCGGCGGCATCCTTGAGGTTGCTCCAGATGGCATCGTAGTCGACCACCAGGGGAGGTGCGTTGTGGTCGACTTTCTGCGGGCCATGGCGGCCACGGCCTTCGCTGCGTTTGTGTTGTTCGCCGGCAGCGGGGGCATCGGCCAGCAGTCTGTTCAGGCCGTCGCGATACCACTCGTAGGACCAGAACAAGCCAGTCAGGGCGAACAGCAGGTAGAACAGCAGGCACCAGGTGCCGGCGACCGCGTGCAGGTCCCAGTTGAAGGCGCGGCCTTTCTTGGCCCAATCGAGGGTCAGCCAGGTTCGCCAGTTCAGTGCCTTGCGCGGCCAGCGCAGGTACAGGCCGGAAAGGCAGAAGAAAATCAGCAGCAGGGTGCAGGCACCGGTAATCTGCCGACCAGTGTCGCCAATGGTCAGGAACCTATGCAGGTTGAGCATCAGGTTGAAGAAGTCTTGTCCGGCGACTTCACCTTTGAGCTCGCCGGTGTAAGGATCGGCATAGCGCAGTTCACCGCGGCGTTGGCCGGGCGGCGGGGTAAAGAAGACCCGCGCGGCGTTGCCTTCGCGAGTATCGACCCACAGCATCGACACCTTGTCGCCCTGCGCCGCCTCGACCCGTCGTACCAGCTCGGCGGGCGGTAATACGCCTTCTTGGCGTACTTGAACCTTGAGCACCTCGGCGTTGAATAGGCGCAGCAGTTCTTCTTGGAACGACCAGATGGCACCGGTGGTGCCCATCAGTGCCAGCACCAGGCCAGCGGTGATGCCAAAGAACCAGTGCAATTGGAACAGCGACTTCTTCACCACATCGATCACCTTGTCTTGCCGCTCAAGTCCGCACCGCGTGCATTATGCCTTGCTACGCAAAAGCCCCGCTCACTGCAATGAACGGGGCTTGGGCTTACTTCATTATCAGAAGTGCACGCTGGTGGTCAGCAACGCCGTGCGACCGGCAGCCTGGTTGGCATAGTGCGCACCGTAGGCTTTGTCGTAGTAGACCTCGTTGGTGAGGTTCTGCACGTTCAGTTGCAAGTCGACGTTCTTGGTCAGCTTGTAGCTGGCCATAGCGTCATAGCGCCAGTAGGAATCGACCATCACGCTGTTTGTGGTATTGCCGAACACGTCATCGACATAGAAGGCGCCACCGCCGATGGTCAGCTTGGGCGTGACATTGTAGGTAGTCCACAGGGTCAGGCTGTTGTTCGGCGTGTTGGGCAACTGATTACCGTCGTTGTAGCCGTCGATAATCGCCGTGCCGACCTTTTGCGCGCCGCCATCGACCAGCTTGGCGTCCATGTAGGTGTACCCAGCAAACACTTGCCAGTCGTTGGTGAGTTTACCGGTGGCGCTCAGCTCCAAGCCGTCGACGCGGGTCTTACCGACGTTCTGGTAGGTATCGGCATCAACCAGCACCCGCGCGTTGTCTTTTTCGGTGCGGAAGATCGCCGCGGTCAGCGACAGTCGCTCTTGCAGCAAGTCCCACTTGGTGCCGATTTCGTAGTTGGTGGTCTCTTCGGCCTTCAGTTCGCTGCTGGTGGTGGCGGTCAGCAGCGGGTTGCCGTCCGAGCCTTCGCCGAGCGAGGCGCCCGCCGGGGTGGCGGAGGTGGCGTAGGACACATAGACGCTGCCGTTCTCGGCAGGCTTCCAGGTCAGGCCCAGTTGGCCCGTGACGAACTCGCTGGTGTCTTCGGTCTTGAAGTAGGTCAGCTTGCCCTTGGTCAGCGCACGGCTCTTGACCTTGGTGTCGAAGTGGTCGTAACGCAGGCCCATGGTCAGCAGCCACTCTGGCGTCAGCTCCAGGGTATCGGTCAGGTACAGCGCACGGGTGTTGCCGGTGGTGTCGGCGCCCAGGTCGTTGCGCGCGACGCTGCCATCCCAAGGCTCATTGGGATTGGGATTGGGAAACGAGGTGCAGACACCGGAAATCTGCCCGGTGGCAGTGGAGCACTGGCCCGACGCGAAGCCGGTGACGTCATAACCGGTTTTGACCGAAGCCTCGCGGCTGAACTCGATGCCGGTGGAGAAGGTGTTCTTGAAGCCGCCGATGTAGACCTCACCAAACAGATCGGTCTGGTTGGTGGTGGTGCGGGTATTGGCCACGCGGTTGTTCGGGCGGCGCCAGACTTCACCGTTGAGGATGTTGCCCTTGCTGTCATCCGGCTGGCTGTAGATATAGTCCTGCAGGGTGTTGCCATGGCGCAGGGTGTTCTTGAGGGTCAGCGCGTCGCTCAGGTCGTGCTCGATGGCAATGGTGGCGATGTCGGCGCGGGTCTTGTAGAAGTCGCGGTCGACCAGGCCATAGTAGTTGCTGCTGTGACCGCCGCCATGGGTCGGCTTGTCGGGGTTGGCCGAGGTGCGATTGGCCGAGCTGCCGGAGCGCAGGCTGTAAGGCACGCCCGAGTCGGGCAAATCGTCGCTTTCGACGTGGTAGTAATCCAGGTTCAGGCGGGTGTCGGTGCCCAGCCCGAATACCAGCGACGGTGCTACCCCCCAACGGTCGTAGTTGACCTCGTCGCGACCGGCCACATTGCTTTCGTGACTCATCAGGTTCAGGCGAAACGCGGCGCTGTCGAGGAACTGATAGTTGCCATCGAAGGTGTAGCGTTTGGTCTGGTCCGAACCCCAGGTGAAGGCGCCTTCGGTCGAGTTGCCCAGGTGGGCGCGCTTGCTCACCAGGTTGATGGTGCCGCCAGCCGCGCCGCGTCCGCCAATCGCCGAGTTCGGGCCTTTGGCGACTTCTACCGATTCTACGGCGAAGATCTCGCGGGTCTGCGAGCCGGTGTCGCGCACGCCATCGAGGTACATCGAGCTCTGGCTGTCGAAGCCGCGAATGAACGGCCGGTCACCCGAAGGGTTGCCGCCTTCGCCAGCGCCCATGGTGATCCCGGGTACGGTGCGCAGAGCGTCTTGCAGGTTCAGCGCGTTGGTGTCCTTGATGACCTGTTGCGGGACCACGGTGACCGAGCGGGGGATGTCCACCAACGGTGCGGTGTACTTCTGCGAGGAGACTTTGTCTGCCTTGTAGTCGGTATTGGCTTGCTCGACCTTGCCGTTGACGCTGGTCGCATCCAGGGTGACGGCATGGCTGCCGGCAGGGTCGGCGGCATAGGCAGAGGTGGCGCTGATGGCAACGCCAATGGCGCAAGTCAGCAGACGTGGTGAGCTCACAGCAGATGGCACAGGACGCATTGTGATTGGCCTTCCCCAAGGTATGAAGGCCGCGGATGGTAATGTAAGCAAATGTAAGTAACAATTGAGAAGCGTTTCCATTCGCTACAAATTTACAATCTTTACAATTTATCCTTACGGATTTTCCGGTCTCGTACGTCATGTCCGGCAAACGGGGCTTGTGGTGAGTAAAAGGGAATCAATATCATTGCTGCCCCTTCACCCTACGGTGCCGCCACCATGTTGCTTCACATCCCTGGCCTTTTCGAAGCTGATGAGCTGTCCCGTATTCGTGAAGCGCTGGCGCAGGCCGATTGGGCGGACGGCAAGATCACCGCGGGCTACCAGTCGGCCAAGGCCAAGCACAATTTGCAGCTGCCTGAGGCGCATCCCCTGAGCAAGGAAATCGGCGCGGCCCTGATCGAACGTCTGTGGCGCAATCCGCAATTCATGTCGGCGGCATTGCCGCACAAGGTGTTTCCCCCGCTGATCAACTGTTACCGCGAGGGTGATAACTTCGGCTTGCACATCGATAACGCCCTGCGTCAGCCGCAAGGCAGTGCCGAGCGAATCCGCACCGACCTGTCCTCGACCTTGTTCCTCAGCGACCCCGACAGCTACGACGGTGGTGAGCTGGTGATCCACGAAACCTACGGTGTGCAGCAGATCAAACTGGCAGCCGGTGATCTGGTGCTGTACCCCGGCACCAGTCTGCACAAGGTCAACCCGGTCACCCGTGGTGAGCGCCTGGCGGCGTTTTTCTGGACCCAAAGCCTGGTGCGCGAAGACAGTCAGCGGGCATTGTTGTTCGAGATGGACAACGCCATTCGCCAGCTGACCGCCGACGTGCCTGAGCATCCCTCGCTTCTGCAACTGACCGGCACCTATCACAACCTGCTGCGACGCTGGGCGGAGGTTTGAGCATGACCTACCAGGTGCGGCGCGAAAACGTGGTGGATGTGGCGGGCCTGCAAGCAATGCTCGAGCACAGCCCTAGCCAAGCTGCCCAGGCGATTTTGGCCGCGGCGGGGCAGGGCGTGGTTGAAGCGCAATTGCTGCTCGGTCAGATTCTGCTCGATGGGCGCGGTATCGAACGTGATGTCCCGCTTGCCCGGCAGTGGTTCGCGATTGCGGCGCAAGCTGGCAGCGCCATGGCGCACAACATGCTCGGGCGCTGCCTGGAGCATGGTTGGGGCGGCGAGGTGGATTTGCCGCGCGCGGCGCTGGCATATCAGGCTGCGGCCTACGCCGGCCTGGATTGGGGGATGTACAACCTGGGCAATCTGCTCGCCACCGGACGCGGTGTCGAGCAGGATCAGCCGTTGGCGCTGGCGTGCTATGAAAAGGCGGCGCACCTGGGCCATGCCAAGTCGATGAACTTGCTAGGCCGGTATCTGGAAGAGGGCATTGCCACACCCGCCAGCCCCGCGCGCGCCTTGCGTTGGTATCGGCGCTCCGCCGAGGCGGGGGATTTTCGTGGCATGTTCAGCCTGGCGATGGTGCTGGTCGAACGCGGCGATGTACTGGCGGCGGCGCCATGGCTTGAGCGAGCACGCGCGCAGGGCAATATGAAGTTTCTGCGCACAGCCTTGCAGAGTTTGCAGGGGGCTGGTGCGTTGCTCGCCACCGATGCCCTGGCCTATGCCGATGAGATCCGGCGCCGAGAGTCTGCCGGGGAAAACCTACAGTCTTAAATGGGCCAGGGGCAATAGCCATGCTGTGGTGACTCATCCAACGGAGTTGCACCATGGCCAAGTCCTATATCGCCGAGAAATCCTTCATCGCTCGTCTGAATGTAGTGAACACCCAGTACACGGGGCCAGTCGGGCGCTGGGAATACAGCCCAGGCTACAACGGTAATACCTTCTGGCACGCCAGCGAGTGGCTGACCACATCGCGCCAGGATCGAGAGCCGCTGACCCTGTGGTTCGGCGCAGTGCAGCAGGCTGGCGGCGAGGATGCGTATGAGATCCGTCTGTGGACCGGTAACAACGCCCATCCGCTGTTCAACCGCCGGGTAGATGTCAGTGCCAATGGATACCTTGGTCTCTACGAGCACAAGGCCACTGTGGGGCCACTGTGGCGGCTGCAACAAGTAGGTGGATCGCAAGTTCGTATTACTACGCTGGCTGACAAAGCGATTGGTATTTACTGGGACAGGGCTGCCTGGACCACCGGACGTATGGCCAGCTATCTCTGTGTTGACGTGGCGCCGGCTGCGGTATTTGAGGTAGAGATCATCCGGATGGGAGTTGATGCTCCTCTGTAAGTGGTAAACGATGTGTCGGCGATGCAACGACGTCGCTGACTTAGCCGTAAGTACACAAACACACACCGAATTGTTCGATGTGTGTTTTTTTATTTTGTAATACGTTAAAAGTGGCGCGCCCCGAGCGGTTGCGTGCTCGGAAGCGGTGGTTGTTCAGCGTGAGTGAATTCTAGGGTAGAAGCGCATATATACAGGTCTGGCAGTCAGGCTTCAAGAAAGTCTGAACCAGCGCAAAGTTCAGTAGGGAAATTCTTCAGGGTTAACGACTTTAGATCTTCGTCTCATGCTTGGGCGCACTTCTCGCCTCAATATAATTTCTTGGGCAGGGTGCCCGCGAGAAGTATTGATTGACACCCGTTCAATGCTGAGGAGTTTGTCATGTCGAACAACCAGGTATTAAGCTCATTCGTCGCGGTGTTGTACCACGTAGGCCAAGAGGTTCAGCCCGTAAATGTGGTTACCGGAGACTTCCATTTTGGCCGTAATAGTAGCTATCTGGTGATGGAGAAAAGCTTAACAGCCGCCTACTCGATCCACACCTTGGCGTTTAAGTTTGATGTTCGCGGTTATTATCCAGATCACATGTCTGCTTATGTGACGTGCGTCGATGATATTGGCGGTTATCGTTATGATCTTCTGAGCTACAGTACCGATTGGTATGTTTGCTTGGAATCTGATCTCTGGCGGGAGTCCGACGCTCAAGAGGATAATAAGTGGATGATGACCTATACCGGCGAGGTGCGAAAATATAATGGCGAAGAGCGTGCAGTGTTTACATTGAAAAACATGAATATTAATCGCTATGTCGAGGTCGTTCGCCAAAATCAGTTTACTTATCTGAAACTGACCCCGGAGGCAAGTCGCGCTTCGCATTTCATGTTCAGGAAAGTCAAGGATATTGAATTTTCTTAATGAAAAGAGGTACGACTGGGCGGCAACATCCCTTAGACGTCGGCTGATTGCTTACAGGCTTTTCTCTCAGCGACGCAGCCTGGGCGCGAGGTCACACTCGCGCCCAGTTCGTTTCAGAGGTAGTAAGCCTTCAGCGGCGGGAAGCCATTGAACTCCACAGCGCTGTAGCTGGTGGTATAGGCGCCGGTCGATAGCCAGTACATACGGTCACCGATCGCCAGGTTCAGCGGCAGGCCATACTTGTAGTGCTCGTACATGATGTCGGCGCTGTCGCAGGTTGGGCCGGCGATGACCACTTCTTCCATCTCGCCCTTCTTCTCGGTCCAGATCGGGAACTTGATCGACTCGTCCATGGTTTCGATCAGGCCAGAGAATTTGCCCACATCGGTGTATACCCAGCGCTCGACGGCGGTGCGCGATTTTCGCGCGACCAGCACCACTTCGCTGACCAGGATGCCGGCGTTGGCGATCAGCGAACGGCCCGGCTCGAGGATGATTTCCGGCAGGTCGTCACCGAAGTCTTCCTTGAGGAAGCGGATGATCTCTTCTGCGTAGGTTTCCAGGCTGTTGGTACGGGTGATGTAGTTGGCCGGGAAGCCGCCACCCATGTTGATCAGCTTGAGGACGATGCCGTCTTCTTCCTTCAAACGCTCGAAGATCACTTTGACCTTGGCGATAGCGGCGTCCCACACGCTGATATCGCGCTGCTGGGAGCCGACGTGGAAGGAGATGCCGTATGGCACCAGGCCCAGGTCGCGGGCGAGGATCAGCAGGTCCATGGCCATGTCGGTCTGGCAGCCGAATTTGCGCGACAGCGGCCAGTCGGCAGTGGTCGAACCCTCGGTGAGGATACGCACGTAAACCTTCGAACCCGGGGCGGCCTTGGCGATGTTGCGCAGGTCGGCTTCCGAATCGGTGGCGAACAGGCGCACGCCCTTCTCGAAGAAGTAGCGGATGTCCTTGGATTTCTTGATGGTGTTGCCGTAGCTGATGCGATCGGCGCTGACACCCTGGCCCATGACCTTGTCCAGCTCGTAGATCGAGGCGATGTCGAAGTTCGAGCCTTTGTCTTTGAGCAGGTCGATGATCTCCACGGCTGGGTTGGCCTTGACCGCGTAGTAGACCTTGGCGAACTCGAAACCGGCGCGCAGGTCGTCATAGGCCTGGCTGATCATCTGGGTGTCGATGAGTACGAACGGGGTTTCTTGCTTGTCGGCGAACGCCTTCATTTTCTGGAAGGTGTCGCGTGCGAAATAGTCTTCGACTTGGATCGACATGCTCAGGGACTCCATGGGCAAACTGAAAAAGAAAGTGGCTGCAAACTGAACGCCCTCCGTATCCCCACTTTGGTTCGCCTACTTCCCAAGGCATGTCGCCGAAAGCAAAAAGGTCAACCGTGCCCAGGTAGGGAGCTGCGGATGACCTTGCTGTCTCGTCGTCAGTACTTGAGCCGGATGGATCGTTTCCAGCATGGACGTTCGGCGCGCACTTTAGGGCGTGAACCCGGCAAGATCAACAGGCAATCCCGACGTGTTCGTCGTGGATCGACGAGCAGTCACTTGAATAACCGACTCGTATGACCGGCAGATGTTCCCTGAGGGCTTAGCAGCGTTAAATATTGTGGAATAGCGCGTTGGCATGTTCATAGGCAAGCCAGTTCCCACCTGGCTCGCGGCGATCTGCCAATGTGCCTATAGCAGGGGAATGCAAGAGAGGGCTTAGCCACGAAAAGAGCCAGGCGGTCTCTCGGCGATCACCGCTTGATCTTTTGTAGGCAAGGGCCAAGTGTTCATATTTATGGCCACATAAAGCGCGCGGCTTTTGCGATGAAATTCGCCATAAATTTTTTGTTACCGAGGCCTTTGACAGACGTTTGGTCGGCTTGGCTAAACGTCGATTGCCGGCTTTGATGAGAAACATTACTATTCGCGACCTCATCTTGCCTCCCTGACGACCTTGATCGTGTCCGGACATAAAGGCTTTCTCGACCATTACCATGAGCTGATCGGCACCTGGACGCGCAAGCTGCGCAATCGCCAGCAGGCCGAAGATCTCACCCATGACGCCTTTGTGCGGGTTCTTGAAAACCCGCGCGAGCAGGTCGAGCAGCCGCGCGCCTATTTGCACCAGACCGCGCGCAACATTGCCGTGGACGGATTTCGCCGCGAGGATCGCCGCCAGGCGATGGCGCATGATGTGTTCGACGACGGCGCCGCTGCCAACGGCGACCCTGAGGCCTACATGCATGCCCTGGAGCTGGCCGCTAGCGTCGAGCGCGCGTTGGCTGAACTGCCGCTCAATTGCCGGCGAGTATTCATCTGGCAGAAAATCGAGGGCCTGAGCCAGGCGGAGATCGCCGAGCGCATGGGTTTGACCAAGAACATGGTCGAAAAGTATATGATCCGCACGCTCCGACATCTGCGTGAGCACCTGGATGTGTCGACCAGATGAGTCAGGAGACCCTTTCGATGAAACAGCACGGCGCTGATCCCGTAGCCGAGCAGGCGGCGTATTGGTTCGCCCGCGTGCAGGATGCGCAGCACGACGCCGGCCTGCAGGCGCAACTGCACCAGTGGCTCGAGGCTGACCCGCGTCACCGTGCCGAGTACGAGTTGCTCGGCCAGGTGTGGCTGGCCGCTGACCTGATTCCCGGTCAACGCCTGGAGGCCCTGTGCCAGCCCGACCCGGTTCGCCAGCTGTCGCGGCGGCGCTTGGTACGCCAGGCGTTGGCTGCCAGCGTGGCGGTGTTGGCGCTGGGGCTGGGCTGGAGCGGCTGGCACTACCAGCGGCTCAATACCCACGAGCATTACCAGACCGCATTGGGTGAGCGACGCCAGGTCGAGCTGCCGGATGGTTCGCGCTTGGAGCTCAATGGCAGCACGCACTTGAAGGTCGAGTTCAGCCCAGCCGAGCGCCACGTGGTACTGGACGCTGGTGAGGCCATGTTCACCGTAGCTCATGACACTGCCCGGCCGTTCGTGGTGCAGACCAGCCAAGGCAGCGTCACCGTCACCGGCACCCGCTTCGACGTACGTCTGGATCCACAGCGCACAAGGGTCGCGGTGGAGCAGGGCTCGGTGCGCGTGCAGGGTACAGGCCAGTCACTGGCCCAGCTCTCGGCCGGTCAAGGTTCGCACATCGATGCCCAGGGTTCGGTCGCCGCGCCTTATGCGATCGATGCTGGCGCACTGACTGCCTGGCGCCAAGGCAAGCTGGTGTTCGACAACGCCACCTTGGCGCAGGTGGTCAGCGAGGTGTCCCGTTATCGCGCCCAGCCGCTGCGGGTAACCCCTGGCAAAGTGGCCAATCTGCGTCTCTCCAGTACCTTCAGCATTGACGATCCCGACGCTCTGCTGCGCGCCTTGCCGAGTATATTGCCGGTGGCCATCAAGACCCATGACGATGGCTCCAGTGAAATAATCGCAAAATAGATTCAGGTTTTTTTTCGCCCGTTCGTCTTCCCCGCCAGCTGCAACTGCCAAGCATTTACATTTGCGTGCAGTTGGCGTTTGTCCCGACATTCAGGATCATTCGACGACGTGAAAAACAATAAGCCCAAGCTTCGCTCCCTGGCCTTGGCCCTGGCGGTCAGTGCCGCCTCTGCCCACACCTATGCCGAACAGGCGCCTGCTGCCATCCAGATCCAAGCCCAGCCGCTGTCTTCGGCCCTGGCCCAACTCGGCCAGCAGACCAATCTGCAGTTGTTCTTCAGCCCGGAGCTGGTAGCCGGCAAGCAGGCCCCGGCCGTGTCTGGCAGCCTGGCGCCCGAGCAGGCTTTGCAACAATTGCTGCAGGGCAGTGGCCTGACCTACGAGATTTCCCAGGACACCGTGGTGGTCAAACCGGCGCAGAGCGCGGGCACCCTGAGCACCGGCAGCCTGGAGCTGGCGCCTACTGATGTGAAGGTGGTCGGCGACTGGCTGGGCGATGCCCAGCAAAGCGTGGTGCAGAATCACCCCGGCGCGCGCACCGTGGTGCGCCGTGAAGCGATGGTCGAAGAGGGCGCGATGAACGTGCGCGATGTATTGCGCGGCATCCCCGGTGTGCAGGTGCAGGATTCCAACGGCACGGGCGGCAGCGACTTGTCGCTGAACGTCGGCGTGCGCGGCCTGACCTCGCGCCTTTCGCCGCGCTCGACCGTGTTGATCGACGGCATCCCCGCAGCCTTCGCCCCCTATGGGCAGCCGCAACTGTCGATGGCGCCGATTTCCTCGGGCAACCTCGACAGCATTGACGTGGTGCGCGGTGCAGGCTCGGTGCGCTACGGCCCGCAGAACGTCGGCGGGGTGATCAACTTCGTTACCCGGGCAATCCCGCAGAAGGCCAGTGCCGAGTTGTCCACCACCCTGGAAACCTCCAGCCATGGCGGCTGGAAACACACCGAATCGGCGTTCGTTGGCGGCACCGCCGACAACGGCATGGGGGTGGCCTTGCTGTACACCGGGGTCAACGGCAATGGCTATCGCAGCAGCAACAATGGCAACGACATCGACGACGTCATCCTCAAGACCCATTGGGCGCCGACCGACAGCGACGAGTTCTGGCTCAACTTTCACTACTACGACGGCCGCGCCGATATGCCCGGTGGTTTGACCCAGGCGCAGTTCGACAGTGATCCGTACCAGTCGGTGCGGGACTACGACTATTTTGCTGGCCGGCGCAAAGATGTCTCATTCAAATGGCAGCGGCAGATCGATGACGCCACCCAGTTCGAAGTGCTGACCTACTACACCGACAGCTTCCGCGGCAGCGCCATCGCTTCGCGTGACCAGAAAACCTTGTCGTCGTATCCGCGCAACTACCACACCTTCGCGATCGAGCCGCGCGTGTCGCGGATCTTCTTCGCCGGCCCAACGACCCAGGAAGTCAGCGTCGGTTATCGCTACCTGAAAGAAGCCATGCGTGAGCAGTCGACCCGCCTGGAACTGATCGACAATGTGCCGACGCCGACGCCTACCTCCGATGGCCATGTGTTCCAGGACCGTAGCGGTGGCACCGAGGCCAGCGCCTACTACATCGACGACAAGATCGATGTGGGCAACTGGACCATCACCCCTGGCATCCGCTTCGAGCACATCAACACCGACTGGCGTGATCGCCCGGTGCTCGGCGCCAACGGCAAACCGGTGCCAGAGAGGAATCGCAGCATTACCAGTAACGAGCCGCTGCCGGCATTGAGCGTGATGTACCACCTCTCCGATGCGTGGAAAGTGTTCGCCAACTACGAGACCTCGTTCGGCAGCCTGCAGTACTTCCAGCTCGGTCAGGGTGGCACTGGCAACAGCACCGCCAATGGCCTGGAACCCGAGAAGGCCAAGACCTACGAAATCGGTACTCGCTATGACAACGGCAACTTTGCCGGTGAGCTGACCGCGTTCTACATCGACTTCGACGATGAGCTGCAGTACATCAGCAATGACGTTGGCTGGACCAACCTCGGCGCGACCAAGCACCAGGGCATCGAAGCCTCGCTGCGCTATGACCTGGCCGGCCTGGATCCACGCCTGGAAGGCCTGTCGGCCAATGCTGGCTTCACTTATACCCGCGCCACTTATGAAGGCGAGATTCCCGGATTCAAGGGACGCGACTTGCCGTTCTACTCGCGCCAGGTGGCTACTGCCGGGCTGCGTTACCAGGTCAATCGCTGGACCTGGAATCTGGACGCTTTCGCCCAATCCAAGCAGCGTGCGCCGGGCACCGGCATCAACAACGACGGTAGCTTCAACGGCGACTACATCACCGAGCCGAGTGCCGATGGACAGTATGGCGACATTCCTGGTTACGTGACCTGGCATGCCCGTGGTGGTTATGACTTTGGGCCGCAGATGTCCAATTTGAAGTTGGCAGCCGGGGTCAAGAACCTGTTCGACAAGCAGTACTACACCCGCTCCAGCGACAACAACTCGGGGTTGTACCTGGGCGAGCCGCGCACATTCTATGTGCAGGCTAGCGTCGGGTTCTGACATAGGCGGCGCTCTTTTCGCGTGCAAGTCGCAGCGGCCGGTGAGCAGGGCGCTTCTCTACTGACTATCGCGGCCTTGGTTGCCCATCGAGGCTGCGTTTTGGGGGAGCCTGCTCGTCAGTAATGCCAAGCAGACACTGATTGCGATCATGGGCATTGCCCAGCGATTGGCAATCGGATGCAAAGCCCCCACTTTTCTGACACAGACTTTGCTCCATGCCCGTCAGTTTCCGGCAGTCCTGCGCCTGCCACTGCAGGCTTGAGGTCTGCTCGGGTTGTATATTGAATTCCGCTTCGGCTGTCACGCAGGCGAAGATGCAGCAGGCAGTGATCGACTTTCTCATGGCGCGGTCCGGGTAACATCGGTGATCGCCAATGATGCCCGGACGCACGGCTTGTATAAGTCAGCCTGCTCCTAGGTTATTGAGCGAACGGTCTTAAGAAGCCACCGCTTCTGCAGGTGAAACGATGCTGGTCTTGGCCCCGCGCGAGCGTCCCGAGCTCAAGTAGGCAGCAATCGACTCCTGGGTGACCTCGCCGAGGAACACCTGCTCGGCATCCAGCACCGGCAGCCAGGCCCGGTTGAACTCGTACATCCGCGACAACAGGATACGCAGGTGCTCATCGTGCGATGCGGTAGCGTTGAACTGGCGCAGGAAGTCGCCACAGGTGCCTTGCTGGCGATGCATGTCACGCCGGCGCACATAGCCCAGCGCCTTGTTACCGGCATCGGTGACCACCACATAGCGCCGGTCATGCTCGTCCAACAGCTCCAGGGCATCGCTGACCGGCGTCTCGGGGCTGACCGAGGGCGCGTTGTCCGCCGCGTCTTCTGCCCGCACCAGCAGCAGGCGCTTGAGCGTGCTGTCCTGACCTACGAAGTTGCTGACGAAATCATCCACCGGATGGGCCAGCAGGGTGTCCGGATGATCCAGCTGCAACAGCTTGCCGGCGCGGAAGATGGCGATCTTGTCGCCCAGCTTGATGGCCTCGTCGATGTCGTGGCTGACCATGATCACGGTCTTGTTCAGTGCTCGTTGCATCTCGAAGAATTCGTTCTGGATCATCTCCCGGTTGATCGGGTCGACCGCGCCGAACGGTTCGTCCATCAGCAGCACCGGCGCTTCGGCAGCCAGTGCGCGAATCACACCAATACGCTGCTGCTGGCCGCCGGACAGTTCCCGCGGATAGCGTTGCAGGTACTGCTTGGGCTCGAGCTTGATCATGCTCATCAGCTCGCGGGCGCGCTCGTGGCATTTTTGCTTGTCCCAGCCGAGCAAGCGGGGCACCACGGTGATGTTCTCCTCGATGGTCATGTTGGGAAACAGACCGATCTGCTGGATTACGTAGCCGATGTGCCGGCGCAAGGTCACTTCGTCCAGGCCAGTGGTGTCTTCGCCATTGATGAACACCTGGCCGGAGGTCGGCGTGATCAAGCGGTTGATCATCTTCAGGGTGGTGCTCTTGCCGCAGCCCGAGGGGCCGAGGAATACGCAGATTTCGCCTTCGTTGACGGTCAGGCTTACCGAGTCGACGGCTTTGACGTCCTTGCCGTTGACGTTGAAGGTCTTGCTGAGGTTCTTGAGTTCGATCATGAGCGCAGTCCTTCTGGAGTCAGGGCACGTTGCAGGGTTTGCAGGAGCAGGTCGGCGATGATCGCCAGCAGGCTGACCAGCACGGCGCCGACCAGCAGCATCGACATGTCGCTGCGGCTGATGGAAGTGAGGATGAGCACGCCCAGGCCGCCAGCACCGATGGTTGCGGCGATGGTCATGACGCCGATGTTCATCACCACGGCGGTACGCACGCCAGCGAGAATCACCGGCACCGCGATGGGCAGCTCGACCATGCGCAGGCGTTGGCCGAAGGTCATGCCGATGCCGCGTGCCGCTTCACGGATGCCCGGCTCGACGTTGGTCAGCGCCAGGTAGGTGTTGCGCAGGATCGGCAGCAGTGAATAAAGGAACACCGCGGTGATCGCTGGCAGCGGGCCGAGCCCCTGGCCGAACTTGGAGTAGAACGGCAGCAGCAGGCCGAACAGGGCGATCGAGGGGATGGTCAGCAGCACAGTGGCGCTGGCTTGCAGCGGGCCGGCAACGACCGGGAAGCGGGTCATCAGGATACCCAGTGGCACGCCGACGAGAATGGCCAGGCTGACCGCGATGCCGACCAGCATGATGTGCTGCCAGGTCAGCTGCAGCACCTGGGCCCAGTCGAGGTGGGCGAACGTGTCGAGCAAGCTCATGGCTGGACCTCCTTGAGGGGGTGCTCACGCAGGAATGCGGCGGCGACGGCGGTGGGGTTCTGGTGGTCGACGTCGACCTTGGCGTTGAGCTGACGCATGGTCTCGTCGTCGAGCTGCTCGGCCAGCGGCTTGAGCAGGGCGACCAGTTGCGGGTTGGCGTCGAGCACTGCCTTGCGTACCACCGGCGCTGCGGTGTAGTCGGGGAAGTAGTGCTTGTCGTCTTCGAGCAGCTTGAGGTTGAACGCGCTCAGGCGCCCGTCGGTGGTGTAGACCAGGCCGGCGAACACCTGGTTGTTGTGCATGGCGGTGTAGACCAGGCCGGCGTCCATCTGGCGGATGTTGGCGCGGCCAACTTGCAGGTCGTACATCTCTTTGAGGCCGACCAGGCCGTCTGGGCGGTTGGCGAACTCGGTGTCCAGGGCCACCAGGTGATTACGCTGGTGTTCGTCACGCAGCACCTGGTTGAGGTCGCTGATCGAGTTGATCTGCGGGTAGGCCTCGGCGATCTGTTTGGGCAAGCCCAGGGCATAGGTGTTGCTGAATTTCGACGGGGCCAGCCAGATCAGGTCTTTCTTTGCGTCCAGCTCCTTGACCTTGGCATAGGTGGCCTCGGCGCTGGGCATGCGCTCGTCGATGTGGTTGTAG
Organism: Pseudomonas sp. xss_2; assembly: GCF_043104195.1. Classification (NCBI taxonomy): domain Bacteria; kingdom Pseudomonadati; phylum Pseudomonadota; class Gammaproteobacteria; order Pseudomonadales; family Pseudomonadaceae; genus Pseudomonas; species Pseudomonas sp. xss_2. The sequence goes on along the minus strand of NZ_JBICKL010000023.1, from coordinate 15,721 downwards.
GACACCAGCGACACCCCGGTGTATTCCCACATCAGGTCGAGCTGGCCGGTTTCCTGCGCCTGGCGAGCGATGCTGCTGCCAAGGCCAGTGGTCACGCGCACATCGAAGCCGTTGGCGCGCAGGTATTGGGCGGTGATTTCAGCGAGCACGGTCTGTTCGGTGAACACCCGCGCGCCGATGCGTACCAGCGGTTTGTCCGCCGCCTGGGCAAATCCTGCGAACAGCAGGGCCGCGCCCAGCAGCAAGGCGATTGTCTTGTTCATACGTTCCCTCTTGTTATTGGGCCAGGCCACGTTCCAGCCAGCGCTTGCTGGAGAAACTCACCGCGGCATCCAGCACCAGTGCCAGCAACGCGGTACAGGCAGCGCCGAGCAACAGTTGTGGCTGGTTGTTCAGGGCGATGCCGGGGAAAATCAGGCTGCCCAGGCTGTTGGCGCCGATCAGGAAGGCCAGGGGGGCGGTGCCGACGTTCAGCGCCAGGGCCACGCGCACACCGCCGACGATGATCGGCACGGCATTGGGCAATTCGACCTGCCAGAGTTGCTGGCGCGGGGTCATGCCGATGCCGGTGGCGGCTTCCTTGAGCGAGGCGGGGACGTTTTTCAGGCCTTCGTAGGTGTTGCGCACAATAGGCAGGAGGGAGGCGAGGAACAGCGCGAAGATCGCAGGACCTGCGCCGATGCCCAGGATACTCAGGGCGATGGCCAGAACGGCCAGGGGGGGAATGGTGTTGCCAACGTTGAAGAACTGCATGAAGCGCTCGGCTTTGTCGACCCGGTGCGGTCGACTCAACGCAATGCCAGCGGGGATGCCCACGGCCAACGCCGCCGCCATCGAAGCCAACACCAGCACCAGGTGCGCTTGCAGGTAAAACCACAGATCGTCGCGATAGCGCGCGATCGTATCGAGGCCGATCCAGTGGATCAGCAGGGCCAGGATGACGAGCACGGTGGCGCATCCCAACAGCCCTTTTCCGTAGCGTGTAGCCACAGGCGGACTCCTTGTGTTGTCGGCGAGCACACTCTTTTTTTGGCCGGCCATACCTGGCAGCGAGTGGTGTGTTCGCGAGTAGCAGCGTGAAGCAACCGAAGGCTGCGATCAGGCCATGAGCCGAACCCCGTCGGGCCCGAAAATGCTGATGAAACCAGTCCCCAACCAGCGGCGGTTACAGGGGAGTGGACGTCTCCGTAGCCGTAAAGGTTCCCATCTACAGCGGCATTTGGCCAGCGTTAATCACTGGGTAGCGTGCTTATTAGCAGGATAAAGCAGCGGCTTTGTGCGTTACAGGCGTTGAAATAACTGCGCTGCAGCCATTTGTCATGAAAAGCCTGGGCAGTTAAATTATTTTGTGTCGCAGACATTGGGGTTCTGCCTGTTGCGGCCTCTTCGCGGGCAAGCCCGCTCCCACAGGTTTGGTGGTAATCCCGGTAAGAGCAGGCTGACTCGCGCAGAGGCTGGAGTAGACCACACATCATTTTTGCCGGAACGCCAGACACCCCGGCTTTGGTCCTTGGCCGACTTCAGGTATGATATCGCCCCTTTTTTCAATCCCCAGTCAGGCGATTTCCCATGACCAACCAGGCCGCCGAAGTCGCGAAGCGCCGCACTTTCGCAATCATTTCCCACCCCGACGCCGGTAAGACCACCATCACCGAGAAGCTCCTGCTGATGGGCAAGGCCATTGCCGTCGCCGGTACCGTGAAGTCGCGTAAGTCCGACCGCCACGCCACCTCCGACTGGATGGAAATGGAGAAGCAGCGCGGCATCTCCATCACCACCTCGGTGATGCAGTTCCCCTATCGCGAGCACATGATCAACCTGCTCGACACCCCCGGCCACGAAGACTTCTCCGAAGATACCTACCGCACCCTGACCGCGGTCGACTCGGCGCTGATGGTGCTCGACGGCGGTAAAGGTGTAGAGCCGCGGACCATCGCCCTGATGGACGTCTGCCGTCTGCGGGATACGCCGATCGTCAGCTTCATCAACAAACTCGACCGCGATATCCGCGACCCGATCGAGCTGCTCGACGAGATCGAAGCGGTACTCAAGATCAAGGCCGCGCCGATCACCTGGCCGATTGGTTGCTACCGCGACTTCAAGGGTGTCTATCACCTGGCAGGCGACTACATCATCGTCTACACCCCAGGCCATGGTCACGAGCGGACCGAGGTCAAGATCATCGAGAAGCTCGACTCCGACGAAGCCCGCGCGCATCTGGGCGATGAGTACGAGCGCTTCCTCGAACAACTGGAGCTGGTGCAGGGCGCCTGTCATGAGTTCGACCAGGACGAGTTCATCAACGGTCAGCTGACGCCGGTGTTCTTCGGTACCGCCTTGGGCAACTTCGGCGTCGACCATGTGCTTGACGCCGTGGTCGATTGGGCGCCGCGTCCGTTGGCCCGTGTCGCCCATGAGCGGACCGTAGAGCCCGTGGAAGAGAAGTTCAGCGGTTTCGTGTTCAAGATCCAGGCGAACATGGACCCGAAACACCGCGACCGCATCGCCTTCATGCGGATCTGCTCGGGCAAGTACGAGAAGGGCATGAAGATGCGTCATGTGCGCACCGGCAAGGACGTGCGCATCGGCGACGCCCTGACCTTCTTCTCCTCCGAGCGTGAGCAGTTGGAAGAGGCCTACGCCGGTGACATCATCGGCCTGCACAACCACGGCACGATCCAGATCGGCGATACCTTCAGCGAAGGCGAGAACCTGGGTTTCACCGGTATTCCGCACTTCGCCCCGGAGCTGTTCCGCCGGGTACGCCTGAAGGATCCGCTCAAGTCCAAGCAGCTGCGCCAGGGTCTGCAGCAGTTGGCCGAAGAGGGCGCCACCCAGGTGTTCTTCCCGCTGCGCAGCAACGACATCATCCTCGGCGCTGTCGGTGTGCTGCAGTTCGATGTGGTCGCCAGCCGTTTGAAGGAAGAGTACAAGGTCGAATGCGCCTACGAGCCGATCACGGTTTGGTCGGCGCGTTGGATCAGCTGCGATGACAAGAAGAAGTTCGAGGAATTCGAGAACAAGGCGGTGGAAAACCTGGCGGTGGATGGCGGTGGCCACCTGACCTACCTGGCGCCGACGCGGGTCAACCTGGCGCTGATGGAAGAGCGCTGGCCGGATGTGAAATTCCGCGCGACTCGCGAACACCACTGACAGCCGGCCCCGCGATAGCTATTTCAGGTTCACCTGAGCTATCGCGGGGCAAGCCCGCTCCCACGTATGTTTCAGTTACCGGCCTTGATGCTGGTCCAGATCCTGGTGCGAATCCGGTCGATCTTCGCCGGCATCGCCTCAAGCGCATACAGCTTGCCCATCACATCCTCACTCGGATAAATCATCGTGTTGCCCTTCATCGCCGGGTCAACCAGCGCATCCGCCTTGAGGTTGCCGTTGGCGTACTGCACATGGTTACTGATGTTGGCCATCACATCCGGCTGCAGCAGGTAATTCATGTAGGCGTAGCCGGCCTTCTCGTTGGGCGCATCGGCGGGCATGGCGACCATGTCGAACCACATCGGCGCGCCTTCCTTGGGAATCGAATAACCCACTTTCACGCCATTGTTGGCCTCCTCGGCGCGGTTCTTCGCCTGTAGCACATCCCCCGAAAAACCGACCACCACGCAGACATCGCCGTTGGCCAGATCGCCGGTGTACTTGGACGAGTGGAAGTAGCTGATGTACGGGCGCACCTTCATCAACAGCGCTTTGGCCTTGTCGTAGTCCTTCGGACCCTGGCTGTGGTGCGGCAAGCCCAGGTAGTGCAGAGCGATTGGCAGCAGCTCCGGGCCATTGTCGAGCACCGCCACCCCGCAGCTCTTGAGCTTGGCCATGTACTCGGGATTGAAGATCAAGTCCCAGGAGTCGACCGGGGCGTTATCGCCGAGCACCGCCTTGACCTTGTCGATGTTGTAGCCGATGCCGGTACTGCCCCACAGGTAGGGGAAACCGTACTGGTTGCCTGGGTCGTTGACCTCCAGCGCCTTGAGCAGCACCGGGTTGAGGTTGTGCCAATTGGGCAGCTGGCTCTTGTCCAGCTTCTTCAAGGCCTTGCCTTGAATTTGCCGGGCCATGAAGTGGTTGGAAGGAAAGACCACGTCGTAGCCGGAGTTACCGGTCATCAGTTTGCCGTCGAGCGTCTCGTTGCTGTCGAACACGTCGTAGGTCGGCACGATGCCGCTGGCCTGCTGGAAGTTCTTCAGGGTGTCGGGGGCGATGTAGCTGGACCAGTTGTAGATCTTCACCGAGTCGGCGGCATTGGCCACGCAGGCGGCCAGCATCAGTGGGGCGATAAGAAGCGTGCGCATGTCCGGTATACCTTGCTTGGTCTGTTGTTATCGAAGGGGTATCGAAAGGCGGCAGAGGCGATCAGCGGATCAGAAAATCAGAACGTAGGTCTTGCGCACGGTCTCCTGGATATCCCAGGTGCCGGTGCTGTTGGCCGGTAGCATCAGTGCGTCTCCGGCTTCTATGAGCAGGGGCTCGCCACCGTCGGGGGTGAAGGTGCAGCGGCCCTTGATGAAGTGGCAGAATTCCTGTTGCACGATCTGCCGCCGCCAGCGCCCGGGGCTGCACTCCCAAATGCCGGTTTCGACCCCGTCGCTGCGCTCGACGCTGGTGACCGACGTCACCGCGACGGGCTCGCCAAGGGGGACGGCGACCGGGTTGGCGTGCTCGAGGATGGCGCTGTCGGTGTGCTTGAACTGGGTAATGCTCATGACCGGTGGATCCTATGTGGTGATAAAGGCAAGTCAGTGCATGAAGCCTTCCATGAAGTCCGCCAGGCCACTGGCCAGGCGCCGCCTCCACGGCGCGCTGGCAGGGTTGGCGAGGGTCCTGTCCTCGTGGACGAAACTCTGGATGATCGCGTTGTAGCCCAGCCAGCGGCACGGTTCGGGCGGCCAGCTGGCCAGGCTCGACACTGGGCGGTTGTCGTGCACCCAGGGCTGGGCGGTGAGTGGGTTGTGTTGGCCGAGAATCAACGCCGCCAGGGTGCGCCCGCCGAGGTTGGTAGCGCCGACGCCTTCACCGCCATAGCCGCCGGCCAGGGCAATGCCGCGCTGACGGTCGCAAAGCATGTGCGGGCGGAACCGCCGTGCCATGCCGAGATTGCCGCCCCAGGAGTGGGTGATGCGCACGTGCTTGAGTTGCGGGAACAGTTCGCCGAACAGATAACGGCGCAGCTCGACCTCGTTGTCTTCAAGGTTGAAGTTCTCGCGCAGGCGACCGCCGAAGCGATAACCGCCGCGTGCGCCGAACACCAGGCGGTTGTCGGCGGTGCGCTGGCCGTAGGTGACCTGGCGGCTGCTCTCGCTGAAGGCTTGCCCTTGAGCCAGGCCGATCTGTTCCCAAGTCGATTCAGGCAGCGGCTCGGTGGCCACCAGCAGGCTCTGCACCGGCAATTGATGCTTACCCAGCGGCGGTAGGCTGGCGGCGTAGCCTTCCACAGCCGGCACCACCCAGTGGGCGCGCACCTTGGCCAGCGGCGTGCGCACTTCGCCGGGCTGAAAGTCATTGGCGGGGGTGTTCTCGTAGATTGTCACACCCATGCTCTCGACTACCCGGGCCAGGCCGCGCACCAGCTTGGCTGGCTGAATGGTGGCGGTATGTGGGCTGAAGATCGCGCCGTAGGCATTGCTCACGCGCAGCTGCCCATCCAGCTGCTCGGGGCGCAGCCAGCGGTAGTCATCCTCGGTCATGCCTTGGCGATAGAGGTCGTCGAGGTAGGCGCGCAGGCTGCGCTCCTGCTCGGGGTAGCGCGCAGCGCAATACAGCACGCCGCCTTTGCGATAGTCGCAGTCGATGCCTTCGCGCTGGAGCACGCTGTCGACTTCATCGGGAATGCCATGCAGCAAGTCGATGCTGGCGCGCCGTTGCTGCGGCGAAAGGGTGGCCAGCAGACGATCCTGGCCGAGCAGGTTGCCCATCAGCCAGCCGCCGTTGCGCCCGGAGGCGCCGAAGCCGGCGATATTGGCTTCGACGATGGCGATCTTCAGTTGCGGTGCCTGGCGCTTGAGGTAATAGGCGGTCCACAGCCCGGTGTAGCCAGCACCGATGATGCACACGTCGAGGTCGAGGTCTTCGCGCAGGGCAGGGCGTGCGCAGAGGGGCTCGTCGAGCTGGTCCATCCAAAGGCTGATCGTGCGCCAGGGTTGCATCAGGTGCGGCTCCACATCGGTAAGGTCTGTGACCGATCCTAGGGGCCTGTGGCGGTGGCTGTCTTACGTGCGTGCACGCAGGGAAACTTGCTTCACATAGGCCTTGGGCGAAAGACCGGTGTGTTCGCGAAAGGCTTTGTAGAAGGCCGACAGCGAGTTGAAACCGGCGCTGAAGGCCAGCTCGTCCATGGTCGAGGCGACGCTGTCATCGTCCAGCCCGGCCAGCAGGTGTTGCAGGCGGGCTTGGTTGACGTAGCGATAGAAGCTCTGGCCGAGTACTTGGTTGAGCAGGTAGGAGATCTGGTTGCGGCTGTAGCCGCTCTCTTTGGCAACTCGCTGCAAGTCCAGTTCGGGGTCCAGATAGGGGCGCTGGCGCTGGAAATAGTGCTCAAGGTCCTGAGCCATGGTGCTCAGTTGCCTGGGCGACAAGCCCAGGCGGCTGGTAGCTGGGCGCGAGCTAGCGCCGCTGAGCCCCTGCGTGCTCTGGCGCACCAGGGTGGCGTACTCGTTGACCCGCCAGATCAAGCCGTCCTTGACCGTAATCGCTTCGCTGGACTGGAACGCGGCCAGGCCGTCGCCGCCCTGCACGGTGACCTGGTACTGGATGAACGCAGTACAGCCATCGACGCGGATGCGATCGCTATGGACGATGTCCTCGCCGGCTTCGTGGGGCAGGCACACGCGCACGTAGTCGCGTAGCGCCTGGTAGTTGAGCACGCGGTTCTGGAAAAAGTCGTGGTACTCGACGTCCGGGTGATACAGCGCCATCACCCCGTCGAGGTCGCGGTGCTTCCAGCACAGGTGGTAGCGCAGGACCGTTGCGGCGGTGATCGGCGTTTGTTCAGGGCCGTCGGGGAGTGGGCTCGGGATCATGCAAGTGATGGTGCCGGTGAGATCATCGCGGGGCAAGCCCGCTCCCGCACATTTTGCCACTGTGTCAGGGGCCTGGTGGGAGCGGACTGGCCCCGCGATGCAAGCGCTGGACCTTGCATAAAACCCTGAGCTCAAAGCGCCAATCCGGGTGTTTTGCACGATCCTGACCAGCCTGATCCAGCTAACCCGTTGATTTGCTGTAGTGTAATTTTTTGACACAGTTGGCACAGCGCCTGCACCGCCCTAAGTGCAAAGCACATGGAATCGTTGCTCACCACAAAAGGCGCTGAATCATGATTACCACTGCCGATCTGCCAACCACCGTCGCCGAGGGCCCGAATCGCTCGGGTGTGTCCTGGGCGGCGATCTTCGCGGGTGCCGCTGCGGCGGCTGCCTTGTCATTGATCCTGATGATCCTCGGCGCAGGCCTGGGGTTCGCTGCGTCTTCCCCCTGGGCCCATGAGGGCGCCAGTGCCAAGGCGCTGGGTATTTCCACCATCGTCTGGCTGCTGGTCACGCAGATTATCGCCTCGGGTGCTGGTGGCTACATCGCCGGGCGGCTGCGGGTGAAGTGGGCCAACCTGCACGGTGATGAGGTGTATTTCCGCGATACCGCCCATGGGCTGTTGGCCTGGGCAGTCGCTACCTTGGTCGCCGCCACGCTGATCGTGGCCACCGCTGGCAATATCGCCAGTGCCGGTGCCCAGGCGGGTGCCGCTGCGGTGGGTGGAATGGCTGCCGCGTCGACCGCGGCGGTTGCCAAGGATGTCGGCGGGCCTGATGCCGATCCGATGGGTTACTACGTCGATGGCCTGTTCCGTAGCGAGGGTCCTGCGGCCGTCAGCGAAGATGCGGCCAATGCGGTGGCGGGGCGAATTGTCACCCGCGCCCTGAGCAACGGCGGGGCGATGGATCCGGCTGACCGCACTTATCTGGCGCAGTTGGTGGCGCAGCGTACCCGCTTGACCCAGGCCGAAGCCGAGGCGCGGGTCGATCAGGTCTATGCCCAGGTTCAGGAAGATGCACAAAAAGCCAAGGTTGCCGCTCAGCAAGCGGCAGACACGGCGGCCAAGGTAGGGGCGTGGACGGCGCTGTGGACCTTCATTGCGCTGCTGTGCGGTGCGTTTTTCGCAAGCTTCGCTGCCCTGTTCGGTGGTCGTCAGCGCGATCAAGCGCGCTGGATCGACGAGGATGGGCTGGGGTATGGCGAGCGGCGTGCGGTTAACGCTGGGACTGCGCCGATTCGCTAAGGGTTAACGTTCGAGGAGAAACATCATGCGCTCTATATTGCTGTGGATGCTTGGGGTACCGATTCCGGTGATCATTCTGATCGCGATCTTTATGCATTGAAGATTTTTGGGGCCGCCTTGCGGCCCATCGCAGGCAAGCCCGCTCCTACAGGTACAGCGCAGTTTTCGAACTTCGCGCTAACCCTGTAGGAGCTGGCTTGCCTGCGATGGGCCGCAAAGCGGCCCCAAAAAGCATCATGCCGATCTAAAGAAACTGCTCTGCGTAATGACACGCCACCTGCCGCGTACCTACCTGGCGGAAAGCCGGCACTTCCTTGCCACAGCGCTCCGTGGCATACGGGCAACGCTTGTGAAACGCACAGCCATCCGGCGGATTGAGCGGGTTAGGCAGCTCCCCGGTGATGCGAATTTTTGGCTTCAACGGATCCGGATGAATCGCCGGCGTCGCCGACAGCAAGGCCTGGGTATAGGGATGCAGCGGTTTCTCGTAGATATCTTCCTTCGGCCCCATCTCCGCTGGCCTTCCTAAGTACATCACCAACACCTGATCGGCCACATGCCGCACCACCGCCAAGTTGTGCGAGATGAACACGTAGGCGGTGTTGAACTGTTTTTGCAGGTCCATGAACAGGTTGAGCACCTGCGCCTGGATCGACACATCCAGCGCCGAGGTCGGCTCATCGGCCACCAGCACCTTGGGCTGCAACATCATCGCTCGGGCCAGGGCGATCCGCTGGCGCTGGCCACCGGAGAACATGTGCGGATAACGCTGGTAGTGCTCAGGGCGCAGGCCCACCTGCTGCATCATCGCCTGCACCCGTTCACGGCGCTCGGCCTTGCTCAGCGACGTGTTGATCAGCAGCGGCTCGGCCAACTGGTCGCCGATCTTCTGCCGCGGGTTGAGCGAGGCGTACGGGCTCTGGAAGACCATCTGTACGTCGCGGCGCAGTTGCTTGCGCTCGGCCTTGCTGGCGCCGTTGACTTCGGTGCCGGCGATCTGCAGCGAACCTGCGGTGGGCTCTTCGATCAAGGTCAGTGCGCGGGCCAGGGTCGACTTGCCACAACCGGACTCGCCCACTACGGCGAGGGTCTTGCCAGCCTCCAGCTCGAACGACACGCCATTGAGCGCACGTACCAGGGCGTGGCCTTTGAACAGGCCGCGGGACACTTCGTAATGGCGGGTCAGGTCACGGGCGGTAAGCACGGCGGTCATCACGCCACCTCCTGGTTCAGCGGATAGAAGCAACGCGCCAGGCTATGCGCCTGCGGGGCAAGAGGCGGGCGTTGGCGTCGGCAGTTGTCCTGCACATAAGGGCAGCGCGGCGACAGCAGGCAACCTTGCGGGCGGTCGTAACGGCCGGGGACGATACCGGGCAAGGTGGCCAGGCGCTCGGCGCCGATACTGTGCTCGGGAATGGCCGCCAGCAACGCCTCGCTGTAGGGGTGGGCAGGGAGGTCGAACAGCTCCGGCACCTGGCCGACTTCCACCGCTTGGCCGGCGTACATCACGCATACGCGCTTGGCCGTTTCAGCGACCACGGCCAGGTCGTGGGTGATCAGGATCAGGGCCATGTTGCGTTCTTTCTGCAAGTTGACCAGCAGCTCCATGATCTGCGCCTGGATGGTCACATCCAGCGCGGTGGTCGGCTCGTCGGCGATCAGCAGCTTGGGCTCGCCAGCAATGGCCATGGCGATTGCCACGCGCTGGCTCATGCCGCCGGAGAGCTGATGCGGGTAGGCATCCAGGCGGCTTTCGGCGGCAGGGATCTCGACCTTCTTGAGCAATTCGAGTGCCCGTTGGCGCGCCGCCTTGCCCTTGAGACCCAGGTGTTGGCGCAGTACTTCTTCGATCTGGAAGCCTACGGTGTAGCTAGGGTTGAGCGCGGTCATCGGGTCCTGGAAGACCATGGCGATGTCCTTGCCGACCACTTTGCGCCGCTGACGGCCGCTGAGCTTGAGCATGTCGATGCCAGCGAAGGTCATGGCATCGGCGGTGATCCGCCCCGGGGCGTCGATCAGGCCCATCAGGGCCATCATGGTCACCGACTTGCCTGAGCCGGATTCGCCGACGATGGCGACGATCTCGCCCGCGTCCACCGCCAGGTCCAAGCCGTCCACGACAGGTACGGCATCGGCGTCGCCGAAGCGCACATTGAGATTGTTGATCTGCAACAGTGACATGGCGTTCTCCTCAGGCGGCGTTCTTGAGTTTCGGGTCCAGCGCATCGCGCAGCCCGTCGCCCATCAGGTTGATTGCCAGCACACTGAGCAAAATGGTCAGGCCTGGCAGGCTCACCACCCACCAGGCGCGTTCGATGTAGTCGCGGGCCGAGGCCAGCATGGTGCCCCACTCAGGGGTAGGCGGTTGCACGCCAAGGCCAAGGAAGCCCAGCGCGGCGGCGTCGAGAATCGCCGAGGAGAAGCTCAAGGTCGCCTGCACGATCAGCGGCGCCATGCAGTTGGGCAGCACGGTGATGAACATCAGGCGCGGCAAGCTGGCGCCGGCCAGGCGGGCGGCGGTGACATAGTCGCGGTTGAGTTCACCCATCACCGCGGCGCGGGTCAGGCGCACGTAGGACGGCAGCGAGACGATGGCGATGGCGATCACCGTGTTGATCAGCCCAGGGCCGAGGATGGCGACGATCGCCACTGCCAGTAGCAGCGACGGCAGCGCCAGCATGACGTCCATCAGGCGCATGATCGATGGGCCGAGGATGCGCGGGAAGAACCCGCCAAGCAGACCGAGGAAGATCCCCGGAATCAACGACATCACCACCGACGACAGGCCGATCAGCAGCGACAGCCGTGCGCCCTGGATCAACCGCGAAAGCAGGTCACGGCCCAGCTCGTCGGTGCCGAGGATAAATTGCCAGGTGCCGCCTTCAAGCCATACCGGCGGGGTCAGCAAGAAGTCGCGGTACTGCTCGCTGGGGTTGTGCGGAGCCACCCATGGCGCGAACAGTGCGCAGAACACCACCAGGCACATGAACGCCAGGCCCGCCACCGCGCCTTTGTTGCGCGAGAACGCCTGCCAGAATTCTTTGTACGGCGAGGGGTAGAGCAGGCTCTGGTCGACCGGGCTGGGCGGAGTCACGGAGTTTGGAATGGGGCTAGTCATGACGAGGCCTCAGCGCTGATGACGGATGCGTGGGTTGGCCAGGCCGTAGAGGATATCCACGACGAAGTTGACCAGGATTACCAGGCAGGCGATCAACAGGATGCCGTTCTGGACCACGGGGTAGTCACGGGCGCCGATGGCTTCGATCAGCCATTTGCCGATGCCCGGCCAGGAGAAGATGGTTTCGGTGAGCACCGCGCCGGCCAGCAAGGTGCCGACTTGCAGGCCGAACACAGTGAGCACCGGGATCAGTGCGTTGCGCAGGCCATGCACGAACACCACGCGGGCTGGCGACAGGCCTTTGGCGCGCGCGGTGCGGATGTAGTCTTCGCGCAGCACTTCGAGCATCGACGAGCGGGTCATGCGGGCGATCACCGCCAGCGGAATGGTGCCGAGCACGATGGCCGGCAGGATCAGGTGCATCACCGCGTCCTTGAACGCGCCTTGTTCATCGCTGAGCAGGGTGTCGATGAGCATGAAGCCGGTCTTCGGCTCGATGTCGTAGAGCAGATCGATCCGCCCCGACACGGGCGTCCAGCCCAGGCTCACGGAGAAGAACATGATCAGGATCAGGCCCCACCAGAAGATCGGCATCGAGTAGCCAGCCAGCGAGATGCCCATCACCCCATGGTCGAACAGCGAGCCGCGCTTGAGCGCGGCAATCACCCCGGCCAGCAGGCCGACGATGCCGGCGAACAGCAGGGCGGCGAAAGCCAGTTCGAGGGTGGCCGGGAACAGCGTGGTGAACTCGTTCCACACGCTTTCACGGGTGCGCAGGGACTCGCCCAGGTCGCCCTGGGCCAGCTTGCCGACGTAGTCCAGGTACTGGGCTGGTAGCGGCTTGTTCAGGCCCAGGCGCTCCATGGCCTGGGCATGCATCTCGGGGTCGACCCTGCGCTCGCCCATCATCACTTCCACCGGGTCGCCGGGGATCAGGCGTATGAGCGCAAAGGTCAGCAAGGTGATGCCGAAAAACGTCGGAATCAGCAGGCCTAGGCGCCGGGCAATAAAACTCAACATTGTCTGGGTTACCTCATCAGGCTGGACTTGCCAGCCGGTTAGAGCATGCCGCCGGTGCCCGTGTGGGTTGCCGGCGGTCGTTATTGTTCTACTTCACCCGAGTAGTGGCGAAGTTGTTATTGGTCAGAGGGTTGATGTGATAACCCTCCACGTTCTCACGCATGGCTGTGAACATCTTCGGATGAGCCATGCTGATCCAAGGCTGGTCCTCATCGTACACCGCCAAGGCCTTGAAATAGAGGCTTGCGCGCTCATCGTTGTCGATCACTTCACGGGCGCGGGTAATCAGCTGTTGAAACTTAGGGTTGCACCAGCGCGCATAGTTCTCGCCGCTTTTGGCCGCATCGCAGCTGAGCAGTGGGCTGAGGAAGTTGTCCGGGTCGCCGTTGTCGCCGGCCCAACCGGTGGAAACCATGTCCGCCTCGCCATTCTTGGCCCGGCGCAGCATCTCGGCCCACTCCATCACGCGGATGTCGAGCTTGATGCCGATCTTGGCCAGGTCGGCCTGGAGCATCTCGGCCGACAGCCGTGGGTTGGGGTTGGTCGGGCCGCCGCCATTGCGGGTGAACAGGGTCAGCACCGTGCCTTCTGGAACGCCAGCCTCCTTGAGCAGGGCACGGGCTTTATCCAGATCGCGGGGTGGATTCTTGTTGTCGTTATTGAAGCCGATCATGGTCGGCGGATAGGGATTGACCCCGACCAGCGCATTGCCTTTGCCAAACAACTGATCGACATGGGTCTGGCGGTCGAAGGCCATGTCGATGGCCTTGCGCACGCGTACATCGCGCAGGTACTTGTGCTCGGTATTGAGGGCGATGTAGCCGGTCACCAGGGCTTCCATTTCGGCGACCTTGAGTTTCGGGTCGGTCTTGATCGAAGGCACATCATCGGGCTTGGGATAGAGCGCCACCTGACATTCGTTGGCGCGCAGCTTTTGCAGGCGCACGTTGCTGTCGGTAGCGATGGCGAAGATCAGCGCATCGGCCGGGGGCTTGCCGCGAAAGTACTCAGGGTTGGGCTTGAAGCGGACCTGGGCGTCCTTGTTGTAGCGTTGGAAGATGAACGGGCCGGTGCCAATTGGCTTGCTGTTGAGCTCGCCGGTTTTACCGGCCTTGAGCAACTGGTCGCCATATTCGGCGGAGTAGATCGAGGTGAAGGCCATGGCCATGTCGCGCAGGAACGGCGCCTCCGGGCGATTGAGGGTGAACACCACGGTGTGCGCGTCGGTCTTTTCCACCGACTTGAGCAGGTCCTTGAAGGCCATGCTTTCAAAATACGGGTAGCCGACGCTGGTCTTGTCGTGCCACGGATGGTTCGGATCGAGCTGGCGGCGGATGCTCCACAGCACGTCGTCGGCATTGAAGTCGCGAGTCGGCTTGAAGTAGTCGGTGGTGTGGAATTTCACCCCTTGGCGCAGGTGGAAGGTGTAGCTCAGGCCGTCCTCGCTGACCTCCCAGCGTTCGGCCAGGGCCGGCTGGATATCGGTGGTGCCCGGCTTGAAATCGACCAGGCGGTTGAACACGGTCTCGGCCGAGGCATCGGCGGTGACCGCGGTGGTGTACTGGACGATGTCAAAGCCTTCCGGGCTGGCCTCGGTGCACACCACCAATGGCTTGGCGGCCAGATGACTGGCGGCGCCGAGGATAACCGCTGCCAGGGCAGCGCGTAGCGGTAGAGATCTCATGGAACCTCCCTGCAGTGATGATTCCAGCGTAGCCGCCACGGCCCGCCTGACGCGAGCCGTGGCGTCAACGGTCAGAGGATGTTGAACGGAATGGTGGTGACGATACGCAGCTCGTCCAGGCTACCGTCGGCCTGGGCCTTGCTCGCCCGGTGCGCGGTGTAGGTGGCGCGGATGCTGGTGTCTTTCAGAGGCCCACTCTGCACTGCATAGCTGGTGCCGATACCCCACTCATAGTGGGTCTCGCCGTCCATGCCGCGCACATTGTAGGCATTGCCGCGGTAGTGCGTGCCGTCGATGCCCCAGCCACGAGCGTTGTACAGGTTGAACTTGAGCCCTGGCACGCCGTAAGGCGCCATGTTCAGCACGTAGGAGAGCTGCAGCGATTTCTCGTTGGGGCCGTTGAAGTCCGACAGCAGCGAGTTGGCCAGGTAGATGCCGTTGGTCTCGTTCAGGTAGTCGAAGTACTCGTTGCCATTCACTTGCTGCCAGGAGGCAGTGAGGGTGTGCGCCTGGTGGGTCAGACCGAACGACAGACTGTAGGTGTCGTTGTCGATTTCGCCCATCTTCTTGCTGCCTTCATCCACGGTCTTGTAGTAGTTAAGACCGGTGGTCAGGCTCAGTACCGCGCTGTCGCCAAGCACATGGTTGGCGCCGAAGTAGTACTGGTTCCAGAAGTCGTCGACCTTGGTGGCATACAGGCTGGTGGTCAGGCTCTTGAACGGTTGGTAGTTGACCCCGGCCGTGCTCGCGCGGTCGGTCTCTACCCCGGCGGCGCCGTACTCGCTGCGGAATTTGCTCAGGCTCTGCTCGGTGCGCGGCGAGACCCGGTCGAAGCTGCCCAGGTCGAACGACAAGTTGTCGAACTCGGCGCTGTGCAGGCTCACACCTTGGAAGCTCGAGGGCAGGGCGCGGTTGCCGATGTAGGCGATCATCGGCGTGTCGAGCGACTGGCGGCCGACGGTCAGGGTGGTATTGGAGATGCGTGCCTTGATATTGGCCAGGCCCGCCTTGCTCCATTGGCCGACCGGGTCGCCGTCGCTGTGGGTCAGGGTGCGGTTGTTGGGCCCGGCGATGGCGGCGCGGCCGCGTTCCAGGGCGATGGCGTTGTAGGCCGCGACTTCAGTGGCGAAGCCCACGGTGCCTTGGGTGAAGCCCGAGCTGTAGTTGAGGATGGTGCCCTGCACCCAGTTGTCGCGGCTGTGGGTGTCGTGGCGGCTGCCGTCGCTCTTGCTGTACTGCCACAGCGGTGCGCGGGTGGCGCGTTCGCGGGCGTACCAGTTGCGGGTGCTGCCGGTCAGGCTCTGGCCCTCGAAGAAGCCGCTTGCCTCGGCTTGTTCGCTGGACGCTTTGAGGCTCAGCGGAAAGAACGCCTGGCTGGCCGGTTCGGCCTGGGCGAGGGCGCTGAAGGCGCTGACCGACAGGGCTAGTGCGGTGGGGATAATGGGTCTCAAGGTGAAAGCTCCCTTTCATTTTTTTAGTTATCGACCTGCCTTGTGAGCAGGCGCTGTTGCGGTGGTGCAGGGGTTGCCGCGGGGTGACCGGGCAAGTTCGGGGGCAAGGATTCGGTGCCGGCCTCATCGCGGGGCAAGCCCGTTCCCACGCACGCGAGACGCGTGGGCAT
>NZ_JBICKL010000022.1:0-980 GCF_043104195.1 Pseudomonas sp. xss_2 | reverse complement strand
GCCTTGGCGTCAGGCCCGGTGCCTTGCCATTGCAGGTTGATGCCGCGCCCGCTGCGGTCGCTGTAACGGGTGATCAGGTGATCTTGGTACTGGTAGCTCCAGCTGGCCTGGTGCTCATCGTCGGCCTGCAGCAGGTCGCCGTGTTCGTCGTAGCGATAGGCGGCCAGCTGGCGGTGTGGTTGGCCGTTGCGCACCTGCCACAGCGCACTGATCCGACCGTGTTCGTCGAGCGCGGTGGCCAGGTGCTGGTGCTGCACCTCGTTCTGGTAGGTCACTAGGTCCGACAGCACCGGGGTGCCCTGGTGATGGTGCTCATAGTGCAGGTCGATACGCGCGCCGCCGCGTTGGCGGATGCTCTGCAGCACGAAGCGATCGCCCTGGCGCTGGTAGCTTTCCTGGCTGGCATAGCCGCGGGCGATGACCAGTTGCGTCTCTTGGGTGCGAATCAGCACCAGGCCTTCGATGGCGTCGTAATGGTGCTTGCCGATTTTCGGCAGCGGGTAGGCGTGGCTGCGACCGTCCGCGGCGTGGTAGAGCACGCCCTGCTTGAGCACATCGAGGCAGGTCGAGAAGGGTGTGATCCAGCGGGCGCCGAACACGCCACGGTCGAGCGCCGCCAGGCTGGAGCGGTAGGTGCGTGACCACTGCAGCGCAAAGCAGCCGGGCAAACTGAAATCGGTGTGGGTGAGGGTTTCGCTGCCACGGGCGAAGCTGATGCTGCGGCAGGTCGAGGGGCAGCCGTCCTTCTTGGCGGACGGATCGGCTTTGGCCGGGGCTTCGCTGGAGCGGGCGACCAGTTGGCCCTGGCCACTCACCGCAGTGGCCTGGCTGGTGCCGTGCGGGGCGATGTTCTGCGCCTGGGCCCTGCGGCCTTTGCGATTGGCCAGGGCGGTCAGCAGCATGCTGACCAGGTAGCCAATGCTCTGGGTGTTGCTCGGGTCGGCCAGGGCGTTGATATTCCGGTGGGCGTTGGCGCCGAT
>NZ_JBICKL010000021.1:0-980 GCF_043104195.1 Pseudomonas sp. xss_2 | reverse complement strand
GCCTTGGCGTCAGGCCCGCTGCCTTGCCATTGCAGGTTGATGCCGCGCCCGCTGCGGTCGCTGTAACGGGTGATCAGGTGATCCTGGTACTGGTAGCTCCAGCTGGCCTGGTGCTCATCGTCGGCCTGCAGCAGGTCGCCGTGTTCGTCGTAGCGATAGGCGGCCAGCTGGCGGTGTGGCTGGCCGTTGCGCACCTGCCACAGCGCACTGATCCGACCGTGTTCGTCGAGCGCGGTGGCCAGGTGCTGGTGCTGCACCTCGTTCTGGTAGGTCACTAGGTCCGACAGCACCGGGGTGCCCTGGTGATGGTGCTCATAGTGCAGGTCGATACGCGCGCCGCCGCGCTGGCGGATGCTCTGCAGCACGAAGCGATCGCCCTGGCGCTGGTAGCTTTCCTGGCTGGCATAGCCGCGGGCGATGACCAGTTGCGCCTCTTGGGTGCGAATCAGCACCAGGCCTTCGATGGCGTCGTAATGGTGCTTGCCGATTTTCGGCAGCGGGTAGGCGTGGCTGCGACCGTCCGCGGCGTGGTAGAGCACGCCCTGCTTGAGCACATCGAGGCAGGTCGAGAACGGCGTGATCCAGCGGGCGCCGAACACGCCACGGTCGAGCGCCGCCAGGCTGGAGCGGTAGGTGCGTGACCACTGCAGCGCAAAGCAGCCGGGCAAACTGAAATCGGTGTGGGTGAGGGTTTCGCTGCCACGGGCGAAGCTGATGCTGCGGCAGGTCGAGGGGCAGCCATCCTTCTTGGCGGACGGATCGGCTTTGGCCGGGGCTTCGCTGGAGCGGGCGACCAGTTGGCCCTGGCCACTCACCGCAGTGGCCTGGCTGGTGCCGTGCGGGGCGATGTTCTGCGCCTGGGCCTTGCGCCCTTTGCGATTGGCCAGGGCGGTCAGCAGCATGCTGACCAGGTAGCCAATGCTCTGGGTGTTGCTCGGGTCGGCCAGGGCGTTGATTTTCCGGTGGGCGTTGGCGCCGAT
>NZ_JBICKL010000020.1:0-43708 GCF_043104195.1 Pseudomonas sp. xss_2 | reverse complement strand
AGGTCCAGGGCGAGCACACCGTGCTCCAACTGGTGCTTGGCGATGGCGTTGAGCACATAGCCGCGCAGCGCAGTCTGGCGCAGGAAGCGGCTGTGAAAGCCATGCACGCTGTCGAAGTCGCCGGGCAGTTGTTTGGCGTATTCCAGTACCTGGCGATCGACTTTGAGGGCGTCCGGGGTCATCGCCAGGCCCAGTTCGCCAGGGGCATTGCGCACCTGGGCCAGGTCCAGCACCTGAAAGCGCTCGGGCGGGGCCTTGCCATCGCGGTAGGCATTGAGCACGCTCGGCGGCCAGGCATCGCTGGAGAAGGCAATCCAGGCGCTGTTGTAGGTCTTGCTGTCGAGGGTGAGGAAGGCAGACGGGATGTCGTGGTCTTTGCCCACGCACCGTTTGGGCAGCGGCCGTGGCGGTGCCGGTGGGGGTTCGAGCGGGTTGAAGCGGCGCAAGTGAGCGTGTTCGGTGACCTCGAAGGCCTGCCAGACCTTGCGGTCGAGCAGCACATACAGGTAGCCCATGCGCAAGGTTCGCAGGCCCAGGCGGGTTTCCACGGGTTTGCCGTCAACCACGGGCGCGTTCTAGGCGGGACGGGTGTCGGGCACCAGCGCCCGGCGCAGGGGCAGGATTGGCAGGCCTTGGCGTTCGCAGGCCAGGCACTGGTCGGGGGGCATCGCCGACTCGGCGATGGCGTGGGCGATGTGCCGGCTGATGGTCATGAGTGCACCTCGGCTGCTGGCAAAGTGGTTGTCACGTGTTTCCAGTTCGCATTGGTGTATTGAGCGAACTGCTGCCCAAGCGATCGCTGCCCCTGCGCAGCGCTGTCGATCATGGCGCGCACGCTAGGGTGGTTAGGTAGCGCCGGGTGCAGACATAGCTGGTGCACCACCAGGTTGAGAATGTCGTCGACTGCGCTCAAGCCGAGCGCTCGCGCGTGACGGATATGTTCGGCCGCCTGCGTGGCCGCAAAGCGGGTGATGGGCGTGAGTTGTTGCGCCAACGGACCTGTACGCAATGCCCGCCAGCTAGCCAGCACTGCCTCGATCAACGCCGTTTTTTCCTGGTCATCGCCAGCGTTAGCGGGAATCGGCCGGCGGGGCTGAGCTTCGCCGGTTACCCGAGCAGGAGCGCCGCCGCTGGTTAGAAACAGCCAATGCTTGATTGGCCACCAGTGGCCCTGGTCCGCTTGAGCGAAGGCTCCGGCATACAGCTCAAAACGCACCGGTTCGAACAGCGGGTAAAAACCTACTGCGCCGGCACTGTTCTGAATTCGCCCCATGGACGACAGATAAGCGGCAGTCGCAGGGGCGGGTGCGCTGCTAAATAGCCACGCGCATACCTGGCGTTTACGGCGCCGCAGATCCCTTATCGCGGCGCTTGCTGTCTGCTCAAGCAAGCGCTGGCAAAGGCTGTTACCGGGGGATGCCAGGCAGGCCAGGATCGGCAAAGTTTCAGGAGAGTGGGCGAGGTCTGCACGCCAAACCCGGGTCAACGCACTTTCGCCCAATGCCTGGCGCAAACTGCCCAAAAGCGTCTGATCACTGGTAGCGGCTATCGCCAACGGGTCTAGGAGTACGTAGCAGTACAGCTGGGGATCGTGATGTTTGCCGACGTACTCGATCAAGGCCTGGGTGCTCATTAGGCGTTTTCCTCGCACCGGCTGCCTTCGTCAGCAAGCAACTCCACGATCACGCTGTTACCGGCACCGGTGGTACTGGCTTGGGTCGGACCCTTGAACGTGAGCGTCAGGCCATCGAGGGTGATGCCGTGTTGATCCAGAATGATGCTGCCGCCGGGGCTTTTGAACTCGATCCGCTCATTTACCTGTAGTTGGTAGACAGTGGTCTGTTGATTGACACCCTGACCGACGCTCACGGTCTGCCGGCCGTTGACGACCAGCTCGTTATCGCCGCCAACTGTTTGGTAGTGATTGGCATGGGTTGACTCGCGGCGCTCGTTACCCACCTGCTCGAGCAGATCCTGGCCAATGCTCACTTGGCATGTTCGACCTATGCTGTGGCTATGATCGCGACCCGTTTGCTGTCGTAGGTCGTTACCCACTGCGGTTTGCTCATCGTTACCCACGCGCTCGACACGGTTGCGGCCGATGCAGCTTGTTTCGTCATTACCTACGTGGTTGTTCTGATCCCTCTGCGCATGAATGAACACCTCCTCATGCCCCAGCTCATCCTCGAAACGCAGTTCGTTGAAACCTTGGCCCTTGTGGGTCTGGCTTTTGATGGTCATGCGCGTCTTGTGCTTGGGCAGCTCGTACGGCGGTAGCTGGTTGGCGCAGTAGGTGCGGCCGGTGATCAGCGGCTGGTCGGGGTCGGCGTTGACGTAGTGGATGATCACTTCCTGGCCGATCCGTGGGATGGCCATCGCGCCCCAGCTACCGCCGGCCCAGCCTTGCGAGACGCGCACCCAGCACGAGCTGAACTCATTTTCCTGGCTGTCGCGGTCCCAGGGGAAGCTGACCTTGACCCGCCCCCATTCATCGCAATAGATCTGCTCGTTGGCCGGGCCGACCACGGTGGCCATGTGCGGGCCGTCGATATGCGGCTTGGGCAGCAGGGCGGGTTTCCACTCGATGCGCCCGGGAATCAGCGTCGCCTGTTGCAGGTAGCGGGTGCCCTGGTCGGCGCCCACCGCCTCTTGCTGCAGGCTGGTGAACTGGCAGCCCTCGTGGTGCACGCCGATCACCCGCCAGTGGGCGTTGAGGTCTTCGCGCGGGTGGTCGATCAGGTTGAAACTCAAGCCCGGTTGCAGGCGCACATCGTCGCCTTCGACCTGGGCGATGCGCGTATCGTGGCGCAGGGCGGTGAGGCGGTTGTGGGTGAACGGCTTGCCGACCACATCCCGCTTGTAGCGTCCGGGATAGTCGAAGCGCTCGTAGGCCGGGGACTGGTGCTGCAGGTCGCTGGCCGTGGCGGCATGCTCCTGGCGGTAGGCGGGGTGCTTGAAGCTGTAGTCGCGCTGCACCTGGCGGGCGCTGCGCACCTGTTCGCTGTAGCGAAAGCGGTGCAGGGCAGGTTTGGCCTGATCGCCGCCGCCGTTGGGCTGGTAGAGCACGGCGATGGGGTCGGCGTCGGGCGTTTCGACGTCATCGACGAAGCCTTCATCGTCGTCTTCGGCCTTGATCACGCTGCGGCTGATCAGGCCCATCTCCAGCAGGCGGTCGGTGATGATCAGTTGATGGCCGGTGGCGCTGTGCTCGAAGCTGTAGATAAAGCCTTCTTCGGCGGCCAGGCGGGACAGGAAGTCGAGGTCGGTTTCACCGGCCTGGACACAGAATTCGCGAACCTGATGGTCGAAACAGGCCACCAGGCTGACATTGCTCAGCCGCTGGGCCTGGAACATCAGCTCAAGGATTTGCGGCACGGTCTTTTGCTGGAAGATCCGCCAGTTCGAGCGCAGGCTGGCGCGGGCCAGCTGTGGTTCGACCAGCGCCTGGTAGCGGGTGCGAGAGAAGCCGCTGTCACCCTGGCTGAAGCTGCTGACCAGGCCGTGCACGTAGCGCACCGGGCGTGGGCCGTGCCAAATGGTGAACAGCACAGGCTGGTCGAGCAGCTGGGCAAAGTCGACGTCGGCGTCTGCGCTGACCAGCTCCAGGTTAAGCTTGAACGGGGTGCTCAAGGCTTCATCGAGAGTGAACGAGACCACCTCGAATGCGGCGTCGCCGACCAAGGGTTGCAAGCTGTAACGAAGATCGGATTGGCGGGGCATACAAGTCCCTGTGCGCGGTCTGAGAAAGAAAATGCCCGGGCAGGCTGACCCTGCCCGGAGCACGGCTGTCAGGAGGCGATAGGTTTGCGCCAATCGTCAGAACCCTCGGTCCCCGAGGTTTCGTGGGTCCAGGTGATTTTGCGATAGGACAGGGATACTTCGATCAGTTGGGTGTAGTTCTCGTTCTTCATGTTTTGTACGTGCGGTAGCACGGTGTTGATGTCGACGATGGTTGCGTCCTCAAGCTTGGTCGTGAAGAAATGCTCCTGTTTGCCCTCCACTGAAGTGCGGTACCAGTTGATCTCGACGGTTGGCAGCATTTCTCCGCTGGCCAGTGCGCCATACATCAGCGGCGTGGCTTTGTTCAGCGCGCTGGTGAAGGTGAAAGGCTTGTGCACCCGTTGGCCGGCAGGTTGACCACTTTGCGGGTCGGTCGGGACGCTCACCTGGTGTTTGATTTCCTGTACCAGGATCTCGTCTTCATGACCCTCGACAAAGACGTTGCCGACCGAGTCGGAGGTGAAGGCTCCAGCAGTGATGTTGCCCTGGGTTTTGCCTTCGATCTTGATGTAAGCGGGTGTTGGCATGGCAGACTCCTGTGTCCATGTAAAAGCACGCAACCCTCAGGGGCAGGCGTGGCCATCGCGGGTCGATGGGCTTGTCAGCAAGGCATGGGCCTTGCTAATTCGTTGAATTCCAATCACGTGCTTGCCGGTCACTGCAGGATGCCGTTGAGCGACTGCAGCACCTCGGTGGTAATCACATGCAGGCGGTAGCTATAGAAGGTGTACAGGGCGGCAAGGGCGACTGCGCTGATCACCAGTGGGCTCCACCACGGCCATTGGCGGTTCATCCGAAAGTTACGCGGCGCGACATTGGTCAGTGGGTCGCTCAAGTACTCCGGGACCGGGCCTCGCAGTTCGCGAATCTGCCGGTGTAGCTTGACGATGAGGTTCTGCAAGGCCTCGTCGCCCTTGGGCAGGATGGCGTATTTACCCTTCAAGCCCATGCACAGGCACAGGTACATGAACTCCAGCACCTGCTGATAGCGCTGCGGTTCGAGCATCATTCGCGAGAGCACGGTAAAGAACTTTTCCCCGCCCCAGGTTTCCTGGTGAAAATCGCTCAGCAGCGGCTGTTGGCTCCAGCTGGAGTTCTTGCCCCAGGGGGTGCTCATCACGGTTTCATCCAGGTACAGGCACAAGGAGTAGGAATAGGCCAGCATGTGCGCAGGCTCATAGTTGTGCTGGCGCAGCTCTGCCAAGACGCTAGTGATCTGGTTGTGGACGTCCTTGTACAACTGCTTGATGTCTTGATGATCGTCCAGTGTCTGCAAGCGCATGGCCAAGCCAAACAAGGGCATTGCCGCATCGATCATGAGGTTGCTGAAGGCGCCGCGCAGTTGAAATTGCGGGTCAGCTGGGTAGCCTGGGTAATCGGCTGGGGCCGCGCTATGGGGTTGTTCGAGCAGCCCGTGCAACTCGGTATCGATGGCGCCAGGGGTACTTTTCTTGTCGCTCATGTCATTCGCTCCTGATCGCCCAGAACTGCAACTCAAGCCCTGGGAACTCGCCGGCGATGTGCAAGCCAAAGCCGCTACTGTCGTTCATCACCTGCCAGGCCGGATTGCGTCGATCCAGCTCGAAGTAACTAAAGCCTGCATGGAACGGCAGCTCGCGTGGGGCTACCGGGAGCGGCAGCAGGGGAATACCAGGCAATTGCAGCGGCACCAGGTCGGTCAGTGCTTCAAGTGAGGTGACCTTGGCTTTCTGCGTGAACTGCTGGCGCAGCGACTCTACTGGCACGCTGGCGCGTATCGCCAGGATGAACTGCGCGCTGTCCAGCAGGCGCCGGTCTTCGAGGGTTGCGACCAACACACCGTATTGGCGTTGCTCAAGCGGCAGTGACACCGCCCGAGGTTGCAGGACAATGCTCAAGGTGCGCCGCAAGGCGTCCTCCAGCGGTTTGAAGCAAGTGTGCAACGCGCTGTGCTGATAAGCCGGATACTCCTGTGGCAAGCGACTCTCATCCGTGAAGGTCAGCAGTTCGCCACAGGCTTGGCTCATGGCCAGGTACAACTGCTCAGGGTGGGTATGCGGCTGTCGCGCCAGATGCTGGAAGCACGGCCACCAGCGGTTCATGGCTTGCAGCAGATTGAAGTCACTGATGTCGGCCACCCCCGACTGTCCTGACGAACCTATCCGTGCCGCAAGGTTGCGAGCGCGCTCGCGCAGGGTGTTGCAGACTTCATCGAGAAAACGTTTGAGCGAGGGCACCGCTTGCACAGAGATGCAGGTGGGGTAGACGCTTTCGTCCAGCACCAGGCTGCCGTCGGGGCGACGCTCCAGGATGCGCCCCAAGGCTAGGCGGGTGTAGGCGCTGGCGTCTTCACTGTCTCGTTTGAGTTGCAGGTTGAGCACTGCCAGATCCACAGCCGCGATGTCGCCGTCGTCGGTATGGGTATCCTTGATATCTTCGGTGTTGGCGATGTAGCGATAGTTGGCGCTGCTGTCTGGCCAGCGTACTTCACGGCCGCCGTCGCTGCGCAGTGGCAGGCACAGGTACACGTCGTTCTGGTGCGTGAGGTTGTCGATGATTTCCAGCGGTGCAGGAGGCGGCAAGTCGCCGGGGATGTCGAACACCGTGCCGTCGGGCATGACGCCCCGAGCCCGGGTAATGGCGATCTTGCCAAAGCATAAGTACTCCTGATTCAGCTGCAATTCGCTGAACCCATAGAACGAGCTATTGAGGCTGCTCAGGCGCTGGTGAACGGCGGCTTCGCTGGCCCTCGCAAACTGCTGAAAGTGTTGCGGCTTGACGAACAAGCCTTCGCGCCAGACGACAGGGTTGCGTGAGCTCATGGGCGCTCCGAATCAGAAGGGAAGGTGCAGAGGGACAACAGCCAGGTGAGCATCAGCTTTCTTCCTTGAGCAGGATCTGTGAGTCGTTGATCTGTACGGCGAGCACCACCTTGCGACCCCGCGGCTGGACGCGCAGGACCTGCTTCCAGGTGGTGTCCTGTTGGTTGCTGTAATTAGCAATTACGGCAATGAAACGGGTGTCGGCATCGAGCGCTTCGAAGGGCACGAACTTGAACTGACCTGGCGTCAGGAGATAGTCGTCGTCACGTATGTAAGTGCTGCGCAGGGCCTTGGCCGGGTCTTGTTCCAGGCCCGAAAAGACGGCGTTATGCAGCAGTGAGTCGTCACGCAACTGGAAGATCTTGATGGCGATGGGCGTGGCGATCTGCTCAGCCGATACCGTCTGCGGCTGCGCCAGGCTCAGGTGCACTGCCGGGTCGTCGTAAGTGCCTGGGCTGCTGTCCTCCATGGACGAGCGCGGCAGGGTTGGTTGTTCCTGTTCCTGTTCCTGCTCTATAGGAGACACGGCTGGAAATTGCTCTTGCAGATACGCCAGCAGTACTTCGACCTTTTCAGTCAAGACCTGTGGGTTGCCAGCAGTGAGACTGACTGCATAGGGGCTTGGCTCCAGTACTGCATCGGCAACCGTGGCATCGAGGCTTCGTGGGTTGCCATTGAGGGTGGGGCTGGCATACAGGCTGAAAGCAACCTGGGTTGGCTGATCACTCGCAGCGCCCACCGGTATGCTGGGGTCCATCAATACCTGGCCAACCTTGCTCAAGACCGTGCAGCCCAGCAGGGGTAGAAACAGTGCAGCGATTATCAGGGGACGCAGCTTCACAGCTTTTCCCCTAGGCGGATATTGGTCATGGTGGTGTCTCCTGCAGGGTGCAAAGTAGATGGGGCTTCCAGTGCCAGTAGGGGGTCGCAGCCACTGTCGGCTTTGAACGCCTGGCAGATGTCGAGCACGGCGGGACAGGTGGGGGCTGCAGGCTCCAGGTCCAGGGTGCCGGCCGGCAGATCGTTCACCAGGGCATCCAAGAGGCGCTTGCCCGGCTCGAACAGTTCTTCCAGGGCACCGCGACTGGCCTGCTGGCTGGGTGGGTCGCGGTGATAGTGGACCAACAGGCGATAGGCGCCGATACTCAGGCAATCGCCTTCCTGCAGGCGCACCGCAGCCGTGCCTGCAAGGCTCATCTGGTTGTCATTGAGGAAGGTCTGGCCGCAACGATCAATGGCGCAAAAGCTCTTTTCACGCCAACGAATCTCGCAATGGATGGGCAGAATGCGCCGCTCGCGATCAATCAATAGCCAGTCGGCGCCGAGGCTGCCGAGCGTGCCGCCGCGGTTGTCGAACTGATGGCTGACGGTGACGCCATGCTGCAGTTGATCGGGATTGCTGATAGTCAGGGTCATCTTCATGAGCGCACCCTGATGAGTACCTTGGGGCTGGTCGCGCCGTGCCGATCATCGAAAAAACTGGTCCAGCCCAGGTGGCTGCCTTGCGAGCGGCTCAAGTTGAACGGCGGCAGTTGCTGCTGTTTGAGGCGCAGCTCCAGGTCGTAGGCCAGGCCATCACGCAGGAGAAAATCAATCAGCGCTCGCAAACGCCCAAAATTGATACCGCTGGGCAGGAAGTCGCGTAGTTGGGCTTGGTCGAGATCACCAATCAGGATGGCGAACTTGCTGCTGCGGGTTCGGCTGCGATCACCGACAATGAAAGCGCTGCCCAACTGGCCATTGGTCAGGCCAAGACTGACCCTCTGGCGGATATCGAATGACACCGAGCGCTTTTCGAATTCGCGGATCTGTACCTGCCGCAGATCAAAACAGTGGGCGATGATCCCGGCCACCGTGCCGGGGGCGCGGCTGCGGCTGGCAATCACCCCGGCAAAGCTGAGCAGGCGGCTCCAGGGCAATGCCGTATCCACTCGCAGTTGCTCGTTACCCAGGCCGATCAAGGCGTAGATATAGGCAGAAAAGTGGTCGCTGGCTTGGGTCTGGAAACGGATGTAATAGCGGTACTTGCGCCAGATCCGGTGGAGCAGGCTGAGCAAATAGTGATTGAAGAAATCGAAGAATGCCGGGCGCACGCCTTTGCCCTGGGCATGCTCGTAAGCGAGCTGGTCCAGGTAGTAGCTGGGCAGCGGTGAGTCTGTACCGTGCAGCCCCAGGAAGGTGGTGCAAACCCGGTAGCGGTCATCGTTGTCTGCCCGCTGCGGCAGGCGCTGCGCCTCCAGCACGTCGGCCACCGGAAAGGTCAGGCGAGGGTCGCTGCCAAGGCGTAGCCGCGGCTGCGTAGCGTCTGCTGGCCTATGTGGCTCAAGGTCATCATCGTGCAAGCCATGCAGCCTCTCCAGCAATTGGAAGAAATTGTGCAGATGAGCTTCGGCGAGCAGCGTGTCGGCTAGATCAGCGGTTGTCTGCCGGTCAGCAAGGGCCATGTGTAGTGCTCGTTGTTGGTGGTGTTGATCACTTCCAGTTGATGGAAGGAATTGATGCTGGCGTAGAGGGCAAAGAAGTGCGACAGCACGCAGCCGAACAGGTACAGGTCGCCTTCGCAGCGAAAGGCGTCCTGATCGAGTTGCAAGTGTGTGCGCAAGCCGCGCACGGGCAGGCCCTTGATCAGCCAGTCCAACGGTTCGGTCTTGGCTTGGCCAATGCCATCGAGGCGCTTGCGCGTGGCACGTGCCTGCTGAATGTCATGCAGGGCGGCGAAGTCGTAGGCGCCGAGCACCGCCTTGAGCGGTTCGGCCGAGAGCAGCGAGAGATAGTTCAGCGACAGGTTGGAGATCAATGTCCATTGCAGCTGGCCATCCAGTACCGGTCGGTACGGCCGGGTCGGTCGGCAGATGTTGCGGTAGCTGGCCAGCGGTGGAGTGGCCTCGGTGGTGACACTGATATCGCCAATGCCCAATGCCAAGGGTAAATCCCGATTGGTACAGGTCAGGTCGACCGAGGCGGTTTCCAATTGCCCGACATACAGGCTTTCGTCAGCGCGGACGAACGCCATGCGGTGCACCAGCCCGTCGCCGCGTAACGACTCTTCAACCCGGCAGCGGTAATACAGCGCGGTGCGTCCCTGGGCGTGTTCGATTTCATGGGCGAACGATTCAAAGGGTTGGAACACGCGTAGCTGCTCACCTCGGCTGCCAT
Source organism: Pseudomonas sp. xss_2 (assembly GCF_043104195.1). Lineage (NCBI taxonomy): Bacteria > Pseudomonadati > Pseudomonadota > Gammaproteobacteria > Pseudomonadales > Pseudomonadaceae > Pseudomonas > Pseudomonas sp. xss_2. Next base: position 33,971 of record NZ_JBICKL010000020.1, on the reverse strand, counting down.
CTGCGGTTACTCGCCAGCTGGCCACGCGGTCGACGCTGAAGATCTCGTAGGCCTTCGGGCGCTGACCACTGGGCGTCAGCCGCACCTGCTCGGCCTGGCCAGACAAGTCGATGGGTTCGGCGCTGTGCTCGAACAGGTTGATGGCCGGCGTGCAGAACAAGCTGAAGTCAGCTTTGCTGATACGCATCGAGCCGGGCAGTGGCCGGGTGAAGTGAAATTCGATGCGCACCCTGCGGCTGTCCTGGTTCGGCCACAGCTGGGTGAGGCCGGTCAAGCTGAAGAAGTGGAAGCGCTGCGGGAAGACAAAGTACTCCTGCACAATCCGGTAGCCGTCGAAGACGTTGCGCGGATAAGGCAGCAAGGCCTCTTCGGGGCTAAAACCGGGAAAGCTGACGGTGCAAGCCGGTAGCCTGCGCACTTCACCGTTGATGATCACGCTGATGTTCTTCAGGTATTGCGATAGCCACAGGTACAGCGTTTGAGCGCTGCCATGATCGCCACTGAGGTGGAAGTCCAAGCTGTGGCAGGCCAGGGTGTTCAGCGGGCGCTCAACCAAGGTGTTGAGGTCAATGGCAACGCTGCAGTTATCGAGTGTCTGTGTGGCACTGGCCTGGTGGATCTCAAAAGGATGAAGTGTCACCTCGGTACAGGTTCGATACTCGCAAGCGATGCCGTCCACAGGGCGGGAAAACAGCCGTGAGCCCTTGGCTACGCGTTGTGACTCACTCAGAGACTGCTCCAGCGGGGTGAACTGGATTATCGTTGCGCTGGGCAGCGGCCGTAGGTAATTGGGCCACAGCATCTGCAGCATTGAATGGGTCAGCTCGGGCAGGTCATCGTCGAGTTTCAGGCGCAGTTTTGCCGTGAGAAACGCAAAGCCTTCGAGCAGCCGCTCGACATCTGGGTCGCTACTTTCTTTACCTAGATACTGCGCGAGTTGCGGGTTGTCCCGGGCAAAGTCGGCACCCAGCTCGCGTAAGTAACGCAGCTCTTCGCTAAAACGTTGTTTCAATGGCATGGGTTACCTCACCCGGGTGTAGCGGTTTTGGCCGTTGACCAGCAACTCGATCTGCAACTGCTCGGCACGGTTGTTTACCCGCACTTGGCAATCGAGGCGAAAGTGCAGCTCCAGCGGGGTATTGGCGTCCGGTACGCCATGCAAGGTGCGAATGCGGATGCGCGGTTCATAGCGTCCAATGGTGCGGCGGATGTCGGCACTCACTTGAGCCAGCAAATCACCGCTCCTCAGGTCGTGGCCGTTGAAGTCGCGCAGGCCCAGGTCAGGGCTGCTTTGCGAGCAGCCCTGACGAGTATTGAGCAGTGTCTCGAGGTGGTGCTTGATGGCCTCGAATGTCTGGCCTGCCTGTTCATGGCGGCATTGCTGTCGACTGGGTGGGTTATCTGCAGCCAGGCGATCGAACAGGCTGCTCATTCGGTATCGAGCCGACCGACCAGGGAGATCTCGAAATTCGCTCCCATGTACTTGAAGTGTGGCCGCACAGCCAGGGATACCTGGTACCAGCCCGGATCACCGGCAACTTCCGAGACTTCGACTTTGGCGGCGCGCAGTGGTCGACGGCTGCGTACATCGGCCGAGGGGTTTTCTTGGTCGGCGACATACTGCTTGATCCACTTGTTGAGCTCGCCTTCCAGGTCGGCGCGTTCCTTCCAGCTGCCGATCTGTTCACGCTGGAGCACTTTGATGTAGTGGGCCAATCGGTTGACGATGAACAGGTAGGGCAGTTGGGTGCCGAGCTTGTAGTTGGTTTGCGCCTGCTGGCCTTCAGGCGTCCTGGGGAACGTCTTGGGCTTTTGTACCGAATTGGCCGAGAAGAACGCCGCGTTGTCACTGTCCTTGCGCATGGTCAGGGCGACGAAGCCTTCTTCGGCCAGCTCGAACTCCTTGCGATCAGAGATCAACACTTCGGTCGGTATCTTCGCCTGCAGTTGACCCAAGGACTCGTACAGATGCACGGGCAGGTCTTCGACGGCGCCTCCGGATTGTGGGCCGATGATGTTCGGGCACCAGCGGTAGCGAGCGAAGCTGTCGTTGATGCAGCTGGCCATCAGGAAGGCGGCGTTGCCCCACAGGTAATTGTCATGCTGACCGTTGATGGTCTCGTCATAGCTGAAGCTGCTGATGGGTTGCTCATGGCGGTCGTAGACCGAGCGCAGCATGAAGCGCGGCAACATCATGCCGACATGGCGGGCGTCTTCGCTGTCACGGAACGATCGCCATTTAGCGAATCGCGGCCCCTCGAAAATGTCTTTGACCTCCTTGAGGTTGGGCAAGTCTTCGAAGCTGCTCAAGTTGAAGAATTCAGGGGCGGGTGCGGTAATGAACGGCGCATGGGACATTGCACCTACCGAAGCAACATAACTTAATAGCTTTATATCGGGCGAGGAGGGGCCGAAGTTGTAATTGCCGACCATGGCCGCCACCGGCTCGCCACCAAACTGGCCAAAACCTGCGGTGTAGACATGTTTGTAGAGCCCGCTGCTGGTGATGTCGCCGGCATTGTCGAAGTCTTCGAGGAGTTCGGCTTTGCTGACGTGGAGCACTTCGAGTTTTATGTTTTCGCGAAAGTCGGTGCGGTCCACCAGTAGTTTCAAGCCGCGCCATGCCGATTCAAGTTGCTGGAACTCGGGTTGATGCAGGATAGCGTCCATTTGTTTGCTAAGGACTCGGTCGACCTCAGCAATCATCTGGTCCACGCGATGCTTGTTGATCAGTTGATCAGGCTCATCGCTTTTGAGGATGTTGGATATGAATGCAGCGACGCCCTGCTTCGCGACTTGATAGCCTTCTTGACTGGGAGTGAGCAGGGTCTCGGCCATGATCTGGTCGAGCAAGGTCTGGTTGCCGATTGTCTGGTCAGCAACGTCAGAGGTGAGGGTCTGGGTATTTTGGCTGGGCATGGTGACGCTCCGTTGTCAGTGCTTCATTGACCTGATGCTCAGGTCTTGGCTGCTTCAATCTTGTTCGGTGGCTTCGATCACCAGGTCCAGCTCATGGGCAAGCTGCTTGCGTGCTTGCTCGTCAGTGAGCAGCTGTTGCAAGTGTTTGCGAAAGGCGGGGACGTTGCCCAGCGGGCCTTTCAGGGCCACCAGGGCTTCGCGTAACTCGAGCAACTTGTTCAGTTCGGGCACTTGGCGGGCGATTTGGTCTGGGCCGAAGTCATTGATCGAGTTGAATTGCAGGCGCACTGCCAGTTCAGCATCGGGTGCTGCGCTGAGGCTCGAAGGCACGGCCATGCTCAAGCTCACCGCAGCCTCGCTCAGCACGCTGTTGAAGCTGTGCTTGTCGATGCGCATGAGCTGGCGATCTTCCAGAGTACGTGTATCGATCAGGCCGAAATCGCCCAAGACCAGCATCTTGTGGGGCAGTTCTATTTCGGCCTGCTGGTCGCCTGTGGCAGGTACGTATTTGATGTTGATACGTTCTTTGGGTGCAACGGAACTTGAGCTTTTAGCCATGCGCTACATTAACTCCCTGTTAAGTTTGTAGGATGTTTCTTACAGTGCTTCCTGTTAGGGTTGCTTTTGTAGGTTTATTCTGACAGTTGATGTTGCATTTGTACTTAATGTTTATTTGAGCTTTTGCTTTGTATTTAAACGATGCATGGCTGAAAGTGGCTTGGTCGAGTTTAAAAGTGTAAAGAAATATTTGTTTGTGGCCTGGCCTGAATCTGCTCTAAGCTCTGCGCTTGTCGAGTTTTCTAGCTTTGTACGCGGCGCATTGCTCTTCAGGTAAATGCTTTGGAAGTGTGCGTCCGTATGGGCGTATGAGAGTGGAGTAGAGCTGCGGTGAACAAACAATGCACTTATGGAATGGGTGTTTTATTGTTGCTCGGCTTGGGGCAAGTGTTCGCCGAGCCTGAGCGCGATTGCACGCGGATTGTTTCCAATGTCGAGCGTTTGGCCTGTTTTGATGAGGCGGCCGGAACCCCTTCGCGGGTGCCGCTGGTAAAAGCCACGTGGTCAGCGCCGGAGCTGAGCGCACCTAGCGTGGCTCGGGTCATGACCAATGAGGCCCAGCGAATGCCGGACGACCTGGCGTTTCGCATGAGCGTGCAGCGTGAGGGGCAAGTGGGGCAGACGCGACTGGTGATTTCGGCACCTGCGATCGCCGCGGTCGAGCCGCGGCCCTACCTTGCCATCAGTTGCGTGCAGAACATCTCCAGATTGCAGTTGATTACCGCGCGACCTGTTGAGGGCAGCCGAGTGATGGTGCAGCTGCGCACCGAGCATCGGGCGACCGGTGCGCAGCCCTGGCAAGTCATGGAAAACGGCCAAGTATTGGATGCTGGCCGGGGTCTACCGGCTATTGAGCAGATCAAGGCGTTGATCGGCGCCAAGCGGATCCACATCGTCAGCGACCATCCGGCGCTCGATGGGCTGAGTTTCGATGCTCAAGGGCTGGACTCTTTGATTGATCAGGCGCGCCAAGCATGTCGTTGGTAGCCAGGGTGTCGAGCGATGACATCGCCAGGCTGCTGGCGCCCATTGACCCCAAGCTTGCTGCGGGTCTGTTCGATATCGAGGATGAGACCTACCAGGCGATCGATCAGGAGATGGTCAAGCTTGGCGGATTGCATGAGGGGGCTATCGATTGGCCATTCATCGAGGAAGCCTCCCGTCAGTACCTCAGTAGCCACTGCAAGCATTTGCGTATCGTCGGCCATCTGGGTGTCGTGTGGTTACGCAAGCGCTGTTGGGAGCACTGGTGCCACACGCTGCAGTTGCTGGCGGGCATGGTTGAACACTATTGGGAAACCGCCCATCCCAAGCCCGGCCCAACGGGATTTCTGGGCAAGCGCAAACTGGTTGGTGTGCAGGTCAAGCGATTGACCGAAGCGCTGCCTCAGCTCGACCGCTTTAGCTACACACCGGCCTGTGCCGAAACGGCGCAGAAAGCAATTGCCTCCCTGTTGCAACAGGCGAGCTCGGCGCAGCTTGATCTGCCGGCGTTGCAGGCGCTTGAGCGCTTGCTGGTAAAACACAGCGACTCTGTCATTGGAGTCGGCAACGAACCTGCGCGCAAGCCTGTTTCACCCGCCCGCAATGCTACCCCGCTCGCTGAAGCATTCCTCCCGGCCAAGACCACCGTGTCGCTCGGCAATGAGCGCGAAACCCGGCGCGCGGTGCTGAGCATGGCCGAGTTCATCAATCAGCAAGACCTGTATGACCCGACCGGCTATCAACTGCGAAGGTTTGGCTTGTGGGCGCACATCCAGGCTGCGCCGGGCGCCAGGCAGGATCATCGCACCGAACTGATGTCGGTCCCGGCAGACATCGTCAGCGGATACGAGGAGGCGCTGTCGAGTACCGCTATTGATCCGGCCCTGTTGCTGCGAGTGGAGAAAAGCGTCACTGCCTCGCCGTATTGGATTCGCGGCAGTTTCCTCGCTGCAAGCATCGCATCGCGTTTGGCCATGGCTGAAGTCGCCGAAGCGATCCGCTGCGCAACGGCTCGCTTCGTCCGTCGTTTACCCGCCGTGCAGCAGCGGTGTTTCAGCGATGGCGTGGCGTTTGTCGATGAGCAATGCCTGGCATGGCTCAAGGGCGCAGAAGCATCGCCTGCCCAGACCGCAGGCTCGCAAGAATTTCTTGGGCTGCGTGAAGCGTTGGTCGAGCAGATGGAGGTTGAAGGGGTGGAAGCGGTGCTGTTGCGCCTACAGGCCCTGCAAGCACAGCACAGCTCGCCGCGCGAGCGCTGCCATACCACGCTGATCGCTGCCGATCTGCTCGGTGCCCGTGGTGTGTCTTGGCTGGCTCACGACCTGTGCGCCAGTGTCGCCCGGACCATGCAGGCCACCACCGCCCAGCTGTGGGAGCCGGAGGTTTATCAAAAGCTCAAGCACTACGCAGGCACATCATCACTGATTGACCAGGACAAGGAGTAGCAGTCCCTGATGAGCACATATTGGAGACATCTGAAACGTTGGGGCTTGCCGCTGGCCACCCGCGCAGGGCTGGCCATGCCGCTGCTGCTCGCAGTGGGGGGGGTGTTGTTGCTGGTCGCCATCTGGTGGCTTGGCCCGCAGTGGACTTGGCGTGGGCAGCAGCCACTGGCCAGTCCTGCGCACCGCAGTATCGCCAGTTTGCTGGTGGTACTGGTGCCCTTGCTGTGCGGGTCGCTGGTGCTGGTCGCGCGCCTGCGTCGCTTCCAAGCACAGCGTCAGCAGGAGGCCGCTGTCGAGGCAGATCCGAGCCTGCCGTTCGTGCAAGCACAGGAGCGAGCGCTCGATCGAGGGCTGGCAAGCTATCTGGACAATGCCGGCGGCCGTCGTGCGCTCTATCAGTTGCCGTGGTATCTGGTTGTCGGCGAGCAAAACGCTGGCAAGACCAGCTTCATCACCCGTTCCGATCAGCATTTTTCTCTGACCCGTATCAGCAAGGCACAGGCCCTCAGTCGCCAGGATGACGACCTCGCCTATCCAGTGGACTGGTGGATCAGCAATGAAGCAGTGATCATCGATCCGCCCGGCGAACTGATTACCCAGCAGTCACTTGAGGGCCTTGTGCCTGACGCTGACGGCAAGCCGTCAGCCGTCCTGCCTGCGGGCACTCAGGCCAAGCTCTGGCTGCACCTGCTGGATTGGCTGGCGCGCAAGCGCAGCCGTAGAGCCTTGAATGGTCTGGTGCTAGTGGTCGATCTGGCATCGTTGTTGCGTTCGACGCCCGAGCAGCGCATGGCCTTGGCTGATGTGCTGCGTACCCGGCTGTATGAGGTGAGCCGTCAGCTGGGCTCACGTTTGCCTTTGTACGTGGTACTGAGCAAGTTCGATTTGCTTGACGGTTTCGATCAGCTTTTTGCGCGCATGAGCCAGTCTCAGCGAGAGCACATGCTTGGATTCAGCTTTAAGCTCGATGCCATTAGTTCATTCGACGCGTGGCTGGATGAGCTGATCGCCCATTACGATCAGCTGATCGAGATCGCCCAAGAAATGGTGCTCGATAGCATGAGCGGCTTGAGCAGTGCTGAGCAGCGCCAGCGGCTGGTTTCGTTGCAGGGGCAGTTGATGGGGCTGCGCCCGGCATTGATGACGTTCCTTCAACACGCATTGGCCAGCGATCGCTTCACGACGCCGGCGCTGGTGCGCGGACTGTACCTGTCTTCGGTGTTTCAGCAGGGAGAGATGAACAACGCGTTTGTCCGCGAAGCGGCGCAACCCTACAACGTTCTGCCACCGCTGAGCGATGGCAAGCCGCAAGGCAAAGCCTTGGTCTATTTTGCCCAGCAGGTGTTCAAGCGGGCGATATTTCCCGAAGCGGGATTGGCGGGTGACAACGTCAAGGTCGCTCGCGACAAACGCCGTCTGTTGTGGCTGAGTTCGGGTGTTGGTGTGCTGGCCTTTGCCGTGCTTGGGGCAAGCTGGCATCGCTACTTTGATCACAACCGAGACCAAGCGATCAGCGTGCTGGCCAAGAGTCAGGCGTTCAGCGAGGGTGAAGTCGATCAGCGCCTGGATCCTACCGGCCGCAACCTGCTGGTGCCTTTGGATCAGATCCGAGATGCCGTTTCGGTGTTTGGCGACTATCGCGCTGCGTGGCCGGTGGTGGCCGACCTTGGTCTCTACCAGGGCCGTGCAATTGGTCCGATGGTCGATCAGGCCTACCTGACGCTACTGTCGCGGCGTTTCCTGCCGGCCCTTGCCAGTGGGGTCGTCGACGCGATGAATGCCGCCGCCGATAGTAGCGAGCAACAGATGGCGGCGCTTAGGGTCTATCGGATGATCGAGGACCGGCAGAACCGGCGAGCGCAGTGGGTAGAAGATTGGATGGCACACCAGTGGCAATCTGCCTACCCTGGGCAGGGGCAGCTACAGCGTGACCTTATGCGGCACTTGCAGTACGCCTTGGCCTACGCCGACACCGATCTACCGCAGTTCCGTCAACGAGTCAGTGAACTCCAGCAGATACTGGGTAAAGTCCCGCTGGCGCAGCGTGTCTACGCAAGCCTTAAGCGGCAGGCTCAAGATCAGTTGCATACAGGCTTGGATTTGCGCCATCAGATAGGGCCTGCGTTCGACATCGTCTATCAGCCAACCTCAACAAACGTGGCTGCGAGCGACGGCATCCTGCTGGCGCCATTGCTGACGGCGAAGGGTTTCAGGGACTATTTCGAACCGCACAGCGAGCACATCACGGACATGGCCATGATCGACCAGTGGGCCCTGGGTGAGCGGCGTCAACTGGACTACTCCGCGGCCGACCGCGCTGCATTGACGGAGAAGATCAGCAGCCTGTACCGCGCTGACTACATCGACAGTTGGCGACGGGCGTTGAATGAGTTCGCGGTGACGGACTTTCACGACTTGAGCCATGGGGTGTCGGTCCTCGACCACATCACAGGACCGGCAGCGCCGCTGCGCCGCTTGTTGGAGACTGTACGCGATAACACCACCATCGATTCGTTGAGCGCCGCACAGTCCAAGCAAGCAGGGGCTGTCACGGCACTGGCGGGAGGCGGGGAGCCTGCCCAGCAACAGGCCGGAGGAATACGCAGGGCGTTCATAAGCTTGAATGAAATGCTTGAGGCGAGGGGTGAGCGGCCAAGTTATTACGACGAAACCCTTAGCGCGATCACCGCGCTCTATGACTACGCCAAGGCCGTGCAAGATAGCCCCGATCAAGGCAAGGCTGCCTTGCAGGTGGTGCTGCAGCGCTTTTCGATGAAGGGACCTGATCCGATTGCAACCCTGCAGCGGGTCTCAACCGGCCTGCCTGAGCCCATCCGCCAGCAGGTTAAAAAGGTCGCCGAGCAAACTGCCCAAGTGTTGGTAATCGAAGCCTTGCGAGAGCTGGAGCGGCGTTGGGATGCTGACGTCTACAGCTTCTTCCAGCAGCGGCTTGCGGGGCGTTATCCATTCGTTGCGCGAGCCCCCGATGCGGCGTTGGATGATTTCGAGGCCTTCTTTGGGCCCAAAGGGCGCCTGCAGCAATTCCAGGATCAATACCTTAAGGTGTTTCTGAAGGACAACCTCGATGCACTTTATGCCGACAATCGTGGCGGCTACCTGATACGCACCGATGTCATCGAGCAGTTGGAAGTAGCAGATCGAATCCGCGAAACCTTTTTCGATCACCGAGGCAATCTGAGTGTGCAGTTCAGCATCGAACCCTTGGGGCTCAGTGCGAACCAGCGTACTAGTGTGCTTGACCTGGATGGGCAGCTGATTTCCTACACCCATGGTCCTAGCTTGATCACCGGGGTGATCTGGCCCAATACCTTGAACCCGCAGGTGCGTAGCAACCTGACCTTGCTCAAGCTCAATGGCAACAGCAGCAGTCTTGAGTATCGTGGCCCGTGGTCGATGTTCCGCTTGCTCAGTCGGGGCGCGCTCAATGGGCGTACGGCGACCAGTGTCGACCTGAGCTTTCGTACAGGAGACGGCATGATGCGTTATCAACTGAGTTCGGAGAAAGCATTCAACCCGATCACCCAACAGCCGTTCAAAGGCTTCCGGCTACCGCGCACCTTGCTTGAGCAAGGTAGCCCGCGGGTGGTTCAGGCTGGGCTTACCAGCAGTGCCGTACGGTAGGCGCAAGAAGCGAGTCGAAAGCAAAACCGGGCCATCAAGGCCCGGTTTTTTATCGTGTGATAGACCACTTACTCGGTTGTCTTCGGCGCCCAGCGCAAGATCACGCAAGCGATCACCGCCGACAGCAACGACCCGAGCAGAATCCCGATCTTGGCCTGATCGATCAGCTCAGGCTGCCCTGGAAACGCCAGCTCGCCAATGAACAGGCTCATGGTAAAGCCGATTCCGCAGAGCATTGCCACCCCGTAAATCTGCAGCCAGCTGGCGCCCTGCGGTTTAGAGGCCAAGCCGGTTTTCACTGCCAGCAGCACCCCCGCGAACACGCCCAACTGCTTGCCCAGCAACAAACCCAGGGCGATCGCCAGTGGCAGTGGTGCCAGCGCATCGCTCCAGCTCAGGTTGGCGAACGAAACACCGGCGTTGGCAAAGCCGAATACCGGCACGATCAGGAACCCCACCCAGGGCGCGATGGCGTGCTCAAGTTTGAGCAGCGGGCTGTCGCTGGTGCCTGCGCTGTACGGAATCAGCAGGGCGCCGACGACGCCGGCAATGGTCGCGTGGACACCCGACAGCAAGGTGAAGTACCACAGCGCGGCAACGCCGATCAGGTAAGGCCACAGTGTCACTACGCGCATGCGGTTAAGGCCCAGCAGTAGGGCAACGATGCCCGCTGCAGCGCCCAAGGCGAGCAGGTCGATCGATGAGGTGTAGAACAAGGCGATGATCGCCACCGCGCCCATGTCATCGATGATCGCCACCGACACCAGCATCACCTTCAATGACAACGGCGCGTGCTTGCCGAGCAGCGCCAGGGCGCCGACGGCGAAGGCGATGTCCGTGGCGGCGGGGATCGCCCAGCCGCTGGCCAGGCCCGGTTCGACCGCTGAAACCTTGAGGTAGATCAGCGCGGGTACGGCCATGCCCATTAGCGCCGGCAGCGCCGGCAGGCGGCGTTGCTCCCAGGTCGCCAGGCGGCCGTCGACCATCTCGCGCTTGATCTCCAGGCCAACCATCAAGAAGAAAATCGCCATCAGGCCATCGTTGACCCAGTGGTGCACGGTCATCGGGCCGAGCTTGTCAGTGAAGGTCGGGCCTACCGGTAGATGCAGCAGGTGTTGATAGGCGCTGGCCCAGGGGCTGTTGGCGATGACGATGGCCAGGGCGGCGGCGAGCATCAGCAGCACGCCGCCAGCAGCCTCGCTGGCCAGCAAGCGCTGCAGCAAGGGCCGGCGCTCGGCGGTAGGTAGGGAAACGTTCATGGGAAGGTCCTCGTTCATGGATTCGCCCTCGATGCCGCTGCGGTTGGCCAACTGGCGAGCACAGCAAAGCGCTGGCGGGGGTTGACCCGAACCAGTGCGGCGGTAGGCGAGAAGAAGGGAAGGGGCGTGCGCAACCCAGCTAAAAAAAGCGGGAACGGAAAACGCCATAGACATTGGACAGCTGCATGCAACATGGACGGACTCTCGGAAAACAAATGAATGTTCTCCGTATTCGGGATGGCTCCCGGGCGCACGCAGCACACGCCAGGCGGCAATTTTACAGAGTATTTGCGGCAATGTTCCAGTTTTATGCGTCGAAATGTTGCTAATAGCCGGTTTTGCTCAGCAATGGTTTATCCCTAGGCACGTGCGTAAGATGCGCTCCTCAAGGCGTCACGGCTCTGCAGTGGCATGAGCTGGCTCGAACGGGGTTGTTTGACCTTGCTTGTTAAAATGCATATTAGGTTATTCCTAAAATCAATTTAATTAATTACGCAATGCTCTATAGAGTCTGTTCCAGACAGCTAGTACCTGGCCAGGGACAACCCTTAAGGAGCACCATGCCAATCCGCTCGCGTTTTCTGCTTTTCGCCGCCGCTTTGCTGGCGGCTACCCAGGCGCTCGCCGCCGACCGCCTGACCCTGCGCATTGGCGATCAGAAGGGCAATATGCGCGCCCAGCTCGAGGCCGCCGATGCCTTGCGCGACTTACCCTACGACATCCACTGGGCCGAGTTCCCCGCCGCCGCGCCGTTGGCCGAAGCATTGAATGCTGGCGCCATCGATGCCGGCATCATCGGTGATGCGCCGCTGTTGTTCGTACTGGCCTCCGGAGCGCCGGTCAAGGCAGTTGCGGTGGACAAATCCGATCCCTATGGCACGGCGCTGTTGGTGCGTCCGGATGCGCCACTACAGTCTGCAGCTGATCTCAAAGGCAAGCGCATCGCGACCGGCCGCGGCTCGATCGGTCATCATCTGGCACTCAAGGCGTTGGACAAGGCCGGCCTGAGTGAAAAGGACGTTGAGTTGCGCTTCCTTGGCCCAGTCGACGCCAAGATCGCATTGGCCAATGGCTCGGTCGACGCCTGGTCGACTTGGGAACCCTATACCGCATTGGCCGAGTTGAGTGGCCAGGGTCGGGTGCTGGTCGATGGCCGTGGCCTGTCCAGCGGCAACAGTTTTCTCGCCGTGACCGATAAGGCGTTGCACGACCCAGACCGCCGTGCGGCTTTGCAGGACTACCTCAAGCGGCTGGCTGGCGCTCAGGTGTGGGCGTATCAGCACCTGGATAGCTATTCGCACACGCTGGCCAAGATCATCGGATTTCCTGAGGACGCCGCTCGCCTGCAGTTCGAGCGGCGCCAGTTACGCTGGCAGGCCATCGACGCCAAGACCATCGCCGAGCAGCAGGAAACCGCCGACTTCTACCACGCCCATGGGCTGATGCCTCAGCGCCTGGATGTGTCACCCACTTTTGCCAAAGACTTCAGCGTGCCGAACGCCGAGGCCGTTGCGGCGCAACACTGATCGGGAGAACAGCTCATGCTTGCATTCAAACACTTGCGCCATCTGGCCGTTGGGCTAGTGCTCGGCGGCCTGCTACCGGGGATCGCCAGCGCCGAACAGACCCTGCGCATCGGTTACCAGAAGTCCTCGACCTTGCTCACCTTGCTCAAAGCCCGTGGCACACTCGAGCAGCGTTTACAGGCCGAGGGTATTCGGGTCAGTTGGCACGAATTCCCCAGTGGCCTGCCGCTACTGGAAGCGCTGAACCTGGGCAATGTCGACCTGTCGGCAGACGTCGCCGACACGGTCCCCGTGTTCACCCAGGCCGCTGGCGCGCGGCTGACTTACTTCGCCCGAGAAACGCCATCGCCTAGCGCCCAGGCGATCCTGGTGCCTGCCGATTCTCCGCTCAAGACCCTCGCCGACCTCAAGGGCAAGCGCGTGGCCGTGACCAAGGCGGCGGGCAGCCACTACCTGCTGATCCAGGCCCTGGCCAAAGCAGGCTTGACCTTCAAGGATATCAATCCGGCCTACTTGATCCCCGCCGATGGCCGCGCCGCATTCGAGAACGGCAAGGTTGATGCCTGGGTTACCTGGGATCCGTACGTAGCCAGCGCCCAGCGCCAGCAAAATGCGCGAATCCTCGCCGACGGCACCGGGCTGGCCAGCTATCAGCGCTACTACCTGGCAGGCAGTGACTATGCCAAGACGCATCCGCAAGTGCTGGAGCAGGTCTACACCGCCCTGCGCGAGGTCGGCGCCTGGACCAAGGCCAATCCAGCCGCCGCAGCCCGAGTGCTCGGCCCGCTGTGGGGCAACCTGGACAGCGCCACGGTGCAGCAGGCCAACGCCCGACGCAGCTATGAGGTGCAGCCGGTACAGGCCGATAACCTGGCTGAGCAGCAGCACATTGCCGATGCCTTTTTCCGTGAAGGCTTGCTGCCCAAGGCGGTCGATGCGCGTGCGGTGACGCTGTTCGAACCGCGGGCGAGCCAATGATTGCGTGAACGGATGGTGGCGCAGACATAGCTACCGCCGTTGTCGTGGCTATGGATGATGTGCTGGCGGCTTTGCCACCGAAGAGCACGCTACATGTCCAACGTTCCCATTCCTGATGACTCCGTCGATGCCCTGATCGCCAGCCGCCTGCCCAGCTGGCTGACCACAGCTTCGCCAGCTGACGTCAACAACTTGCATCAGCGCCTGTGCGCTCAGCAGCGCGCACAGCATCAGTTGCGCGCGTTGTTCCAACGTGTCACGCCGCTGGACCAATTCGCCGAGCCGTTGCTCGAACAGGCGCTAGCACCACTGATGCTCGATGTGCGCACAGCTAGGTTACAGCTAAAGACAGTGGTGCACTTTTCGCCCTATGTGGCAGGCGTGCCTGAAGGTAATGCGATCGTGACCCGGACGCAGCCGCTGTTGGCGGCCGCGCTGCATAACTTCAGTGAAGGCGAAACACTGCCATTGGCCTTGTTGGAAAGCTCGTCGGTGCTCGATGCGCTCGGGCAGCGGCAGACGCTGACGGTTCAGGCGTTCATGAGGTTGTGTCGAACCCTGGATCTGGGCGAACGCTACCAAAACCACTTGCGCGCCCTGTTCACCCCACCCGGTGAAGCAGGAAACACCATGGCAGCGCTGCTTGAGGAGGGGTGGCGGGCTGGCTTGGACGCAGCTGTGCACCTGGCTTTGCTCAAGGGGGACATCAGTAGAAGCACCTACCTTAAGATTCAGCCATTGCTGGAGCCCAGCCCGGCCCAGAGGGACGCTGGCGGGGTCACGCCAATGACCCTGCGGGTGTTAGGCAAGCTGGTGCGTGGGGCTGTAGCGTTTGAGATTCGTCAAACCGCCGCTGAAGGTGGGGCAGTGCAAGGTGTGCTGTGCTGGATTGCCCACGACCCTCACGGCGCACTGAGTTGGTATGTCTCGTGGGAGGCGCTGTTTAATGCTTTGGCACGGCAGTTGGGCGACCCCGCTTACGCGAATTTCTTTCAGGGCTTGATCAGTGAGCGCGATCGGCCAGGTTTTACTCAGGCGCTGCAAGCCGCAATCCGTCAGGGTCTGGCGCAACTCGATGGCCGCACCCAGACGATTGACCAGCCGCTCTTCGCCTACCTTCGAAAAACGCAGATCGAGACGCTGCTGGACGATGCCCAAGTACTCGCGGTGCCCACTGCACAAGTGGATCGCGCTGAGCGTGAGCTGCGCTTGCAGTTCTACGCCACAGCTGGCTTGGACCTACTGGGGTTGGCCAGTTTTTTCGTGCCCGGCCTGGGCTTGCCGCTGCTCGGCATCGCCGCACTGCAATTGGCCAATGAAGTCTATGAAGGCTATAGCGATTGGCGTCTGGGCGATCGTGAGGCGGCGTTGCAGCACTTGGCGAGCGTGGCTGAAAACCTTGCGCTCAACGCAGTGACTGCCGGCAGTGGTCTGGCGGCCAATAGATTGCTTGCGCGTTCGGCCTTCGTCGATAACTTGCAGGCGGTACGCACCGAGGCCGGCCAGCTTAAGTTATGCAGCGCCGACCTTTTGGGTTATGCACTTGAAACCGAGGAATTGGCCGTCGGGCAGCGCGGCAGGCTGGGTGGGCTGATGCATTTGCGCTCACATGCCGGCGCCTATCGGGTTCGCGGCGATGTCGCACACGGCGAGCTGCGCATCGAGCACCCGAACCGGGCAGATGCCTACACACCTTACCTGGTGCATAACGGTGCCGGCAGTTGGCGTCATGAGCTGGAGAATCCACATGAATGGCAAGGCCAGGGCTTGCTACTGCGGCGCCTGGGAAGCGCGCTGAGCGACTTGAGCGACCATGCTGTCAGTTGTGTGCTGCAGAGCACAGGGTTCGACGAGGCGCGCTTGCGTCAGCTTCATCTGGAGCACGCGCCAGCGCCGGCAAGGTTGCTCGATGCGGTGCAGCGTTACCGCCTGCATGAGCACTATCCGGCGCTGCTGGGCGAAGCGTTCGAGCATGTGTTCAATGAACGACAGATAGCCTCGCAGCCAGCCGAGCAGATACTGCGCCGAGATTTTCCAGGGCTGTCTGCACGCAGTGCACGCGAGATCGTCGAGCATGCGCAAGAGTTGCTGGTCGAACGGATGCTGCACCACCAGCGTGTACCCCTGGCCCTGGCAGAGCAGGCTCGCTGGTATTTGCACGATAGCCGTCTGGATCGTGCTTGTGCTGGCTTGAGCCAGGCCCAGGCGATCAACCGTGATACTGAGCAGTTGGTACTGGGATTGGTGCATGACTGGAGCCCATGGCCGCTATCCGTGCGGGTGGAGATTCGCCAGTCAAGCCTGAGCGGTGAGCGCTTGGCCTATCTAGGCGCTGACGATGCCACTGAAATACGCACCCTGATCAAGCGTCGCGGCGGTTATCAGACCGTTCCGGCCGATGGGCCAGTGCCGACCATCAGCACCACCTTGGCGCAGGCACTGCTGCAACATGTGGACGCTAGCCAGAAGCTCCGGTTGGCACAAGCAGCCCAGTCAGATGCAAGCTTTATCCAGGCATTGGCGCAGCGGGCGGTCAGTCGGCGTGGCCGCTGTGCTGAGTTGATTGGCCTGGTTCCTGTCGCAAGGGGTATGAGGCCACCTCTTCGCCTGGCCGACGGGCGCTTGGGCTACCCGCTCAGCGGTCGTCAGCCAGGCACCAGCAGGTTGGCGCTTCGCCGAGCGCTTCGGCGATTGTTCGGCACCCTTAGCGATGCGCAGATAGATGCCTACCTTGCCAGTGAAGGCGCGCGTGGAATGACCCCTTGGGCTGCCTATAGCGAGCTGCACAGCCAGCAGAGCAGCCTGCGTAGCGCGCTCAGCGCGTGGCGCAGTGAGGCCGGTGGGCCGGCTCGGTTGTTGCGACGTTCGCAAGTGGTGCGGCGTATCCGTCGGGCTTGGCAGCGTCAGACCCCAGGCCCGAGCGGTGGCTACGAGTTGAGCCTGCAAGGCATCCGGGTTGGCTCGCTACCCAGCCTGCCGGAGGCGGTAGATTTCACGCACGTGACCCACCTGACCTTGCGCAACCTGGATCTGGCAACGATGCCCGAAGGTTTCCTGAGCCGTTTCGGCGGGGTCACGCATCTGGACTTGAGCGCGAATCAACTGACTGCCATACCGGCCGAGCTTGAGTATTTGACCCAGTTGAAAGAGCTGCATTTGCCGGGTAACCGGATTGTCATCGATGAACAAGGTAGCCAGTGCATCGCTGGGCTCACTCGATTGCAAGTGCTCACCCTGGATCACAACCCGATTGGCAGTGTGCCAGAGCTGAGTCGGCTGGCCTGGCTACACAGTCTATCCGTGCGTGATTGCGGCCTGAGCGAGCTGCCGCTGGCGGTGCTGCGTCATGCCAATCTGGTACTGGCTGACCTTCGCGACAACGCTATCGTCGAGCTCAGCGATGAGGCCATCCGCTTGCTGCAGGTGCATCCAACCCGGATCAACCTGCATGACAACCCGCTCTCGGCGGACGCAGTGCGGCGTTTGCACGAGCTAATGCAGACGCACAGCTACCTATCGCGTGGCCCCCATGTTGGCGCACGAGCGCGTGATATCTGGCTGGATAATCTCTCTGGCGCCGAACGCGCTCGGCGTAGCGCACAGTGGGAACGCCTGGGCGCAGAGGAGGGCGCGGAGGATTTTTTCCGTTTCCTGGCTGACCTGTCACACTCTCGAGAGTTGGATAATCAGCCGGTGGATCTGCGTCGCAGGGTGTGGCAGGTCATCGAAGCGTGCGTGCAGAACAGCCAAGTGCGTGAGGCAGTGTTTCAGCAAGCGTCAGGACCGCGCAGTTGCGCTGACCAGTTGCTGCTTATCTTGAGCACCTTGGAGGTACGGGCCTTGGTGGTCCAGCGCACCGCAGGGCTACTCGATCGCCGAGCCGAGGCCGCTCTGTTGCAGCTGGGCTGTGAGTTGTTTCGCCTTGATCAAGTGGATCGGATCGCTTCTGAGCACATCACCCGGTTGCGCCTGGCTCCCGAAGCCTTGGTCGATGAGGTCGAGGTTCACCTGGCCTATCGCGTCGGCTTGGCCAAGCTGCTGGATCTGCCTGGCCAGCCTACCCACATGCACTATGAGCATTTCAGCGACGTCAGCTCAGCTCACTTGATAGCTGCCCGCGCCTCTATAGCGCGGGCCGAGACCATTGCTGCGCTGAGCGAGTCGCTGGCGGCGCGCGAGTTTTGGCAGGCGTACTTGAGGACAGTCCATAACGACGCCTTCGAGGCGCTCAACGCGCCGTTTCATGAGCGCCTCGGCGCATTGCTGGAACAGGCATGGACACTTGGCGAGCGGGTCTATCTGGAGCGTGTCGCAGTGTTGTCGGCCGAGCGCGCAGCGGCCGAGCAGGCCTTGCGCCTGAGGTTGACCCGTGAGGCCTATGAGCGTGACTCGCGTTGGCGCACAGGGGTAAGGGTCGAGCGGTCCTGAGCCTGCGCAAACCTTGCAGCGCGACATTGCTTTAAGTAGTGCCGATGCTGGCTTGTGGGATGGTCTGCTTAGGGCCTTCTCATCAAGGACAGGAGCGCCCCATGACAGCTGCATTGTTTCGTCAGGATTGTGTTGATGCACTGATTGCTAGCCGGCTGCCTGCCTGGCTGACCGGCGCATCGGCAGAACACATCGGCCGGCTGCGCAGCAGCCTGAATCAGCAACAGCGCAGTCAGCACCAGCTGGCGACGCTGTTTGCCAAGATCACCCCGCTCGATACGTTCGCTGAACGCGTGCTCGTCAGTGGTCTGCAAGCGCAATTGCCGCTCACTGCCGATGTACGCCAGGCCAAGGTGCGCCGCACCAGCAGCGTCATCGTTGCCCCAGTTGCGCCAGGCGGGCTGGGCAGGAGCGTGCAGGAAACCAGCGAAATCAGCTTGCTGGCAGCTGCACTGCAGAACTTCGCCGCGCCGGAAGCGGCGCCTTCGGGTGGGCTTGAAACTGCCGTGCTGGTGGACGCCGATGGCGAGGTGCTGCCGCTGTCGGTGCAGGCGTTCATGGCGTTGTGTCATAGCTTGGACATCGGTGGGCAGTACCAGCAGCATTTGCGCTCAGTCCTGCCGGCGACTGGCGCTGCGGGAAAGAACATCGAAGCCTTGTTGGAAGAGGGCGCGCGGGCAAACCTTGAAGCGGCGGTACGTCTCGCTGCGCTGCGCGGCGATATTGATCAGCGCAGCTATTTGCAGTTCCTTGCGGTCATGTCCAAGGCGCGGGTGGTAGCTTCCGATGCATCGCGCCTGCTGCCTTTTGATCTGCGGGTGCTGGGTAAGCAAGTACGCGGGGCGGTGGCATTCGAAGTGCGTCGCGATGGTTTGGCCACTGCGCCATTGGAGGGAGTACTGGCGTGGATTCCAGATGATCCGCAAGGCGCGCTGAGCCGCTACCGCACTTGGGATGAGCTGTTTTCAGATCTGGGCCGGCGGTTGCAGAGCCCAGGCTACAGGGCTTTTTTTCAGCGTTTTATCAGTGAGCGCGATCGTGTGGCATTCAGCAGGGCTCTGGAGGCTCTGCTAAGCGCCAACACAGCGGCTGCCATCGAACTTGACGGACGCTACTCCAGCATCGGCGCGCCACTGTTCGCCCATCTGCGTAAAGTGCGCATCGACACCTTGCTCGACGACGCGCGAGTGTTAGCTACGCCCAGCGCCGAAGTCGACAGCGCGCAGCGCGACAGACGCCTGAGCGACTATGCCAGCGGCGGCCTGAATGTGCTTGGCTTGGCCAGTTTGTTCATACCTGCGCTTGGCTTGCCATTGTTGGGTATCACGGCCCTGCAGATTGCCGCCGAGGTGTATGAAGGCTATGCCGATTGGCGCTTGGGCGATCGTCAGAGTGCACTGGATCATTTGCTGGGGGTGGCGCAGAGCCTGGCGTTTGGCACGGCGGTCGCGGCAGTGGGCGTTGCCGCAGGTAGGCTGATCGAACGGTCTGCGTACGTTGATGGGCTGATCCCGATACAGACCGCAACAGGTGCGCTCAAGTTGATCAGCGCCGATCTGCCCGGCTATGCCCTGGGCGACCTTGGCTTGAAGGTGGGAGAGCGCAGACTCGTAGCCGGCCAGCTACGGCTGCGCACGCCCTTGGCAACCTATCAAGTGGTCGAGGCTGTTCCCGGTGCTGGGCTACGCATCCAGCATCCGACGAATCCCGATGCCTATACGCCGTTGCTAGAGGACAACGGCGAAGGCGCCTGGCGCCACGAACTTGAAACCCCACAAGAGTGGCAGGGTGCGGGTTTGTTGATGTCTCGCCTGGGCAGCCATTGGGCCGAACTGGACGAGCACAGTGCAGAGCGGATCATGCACATTACCGGTTTCGATGAAGATCGCTTGCGCCGCTTGCACCTGGACCACGCTCCCGCCCCGGCGCGTTTGCACGACGCGTGGCAAGCCTATCAACTGCGCGAACAGCAGCCCAACCTGGTCGGCACTGCATTCGACCACCAGTTCAACGCCCTGCAATCGCCATCAACGCCAGCGCAGCAGCTGCTTCGTCGCGACTTCCCCAGCCTGACCGCGCGCGCAGCGCAACAGATCGTCGACCAGGCAGGTGACGAGGTAGTCGAGCAAATGGTTACCGCCCAGCGCGTACCCCAGGCTTTGGCCACTGCGGCGCGCTGGTTGATCCGCGATTATCGACTGGACCGCGCCTGCGCCGGTTTTTATCAGGCCTCGGCGATCAACGCTGATGGACAACGTCTGGCGCTGGGCCTGATCACCGACTGGGCGCCATGGCAGCCGACAGTGCGCATCGAGATACGCGACTTGACTTCGACCGGCGCGCTACTGGCCGAGGCGGGCCCGGCCATGGCCGCGCACGTGCGGCTAATCGTCAAGACCGCGGAGGGTTATCGCGCCCTGTCAGCCAATGGCGCATTGCTGACTACTGCCAGGCCGAGCGACAGCTTGTTCACCGCGCTGTGGCTACATCTGGATGAGGCGCAGAAGCAGCTCATGGGGGGCGCTGCGCGTTCAGCACACCACTTGGCCGAGGCACTGGCAGGACGCGCGTCGAGTCGCCGCGAGCAGGTCGCACAGTTGTTGGGTATGGCGCCACTCGAAGGCAGTGTGCGCGCGCCGGTGCGCCTGGGTGATGGCCGCCTGGGCTACCCGTTGAGCGGTGGCAAGCCTTACAGGATTCTAGTTGGGCCCGTGCTCACCACCGAAGATCAGAGCGCTCGGCGCTCGATCCACGCCGGCTTGCGTCAGTTGTTCCCGCATTGGCGCGCGGCGGATGTGACCTGGATGGCCCATCAGCTCGCACAGCGCCCAGCAAGGACGGTGTGGACGGCCTTTAGCGAGCTGAGCAGCCAGGTGCGTGGTTTGCGATCGAGTCTGTGGAGCTGGTACGTCCAGGCCACGGGCGCAACCTACAGCAGTCGCCAGCGCGTCGGGCGCTTGCTCGCTCAGGCCTGGGAACCCCACGACTTTGGCCCCGGTGGCACGAGCACCTTGAGAATCGAGGGCGAGCGTGTCGGTACGCTGCCCAGGTTGCCGGCCAATGTGCACTTCGCTCACATCCGCAACCTCAGCTTGAGCAACATCGGTTTGGCGACGCTTGATCAGGCTTTCTTGGCTCATTTTACCAATCTGACCAGCTTGCTCCTGGGCGGTAATCAATTAACCACCCTTCCGGATCTGGCGTTGTTCACGCGCTTGACGCGATTGGACCTGCAGCGCAATCAGCTGAGCCAGATTCGCGGGCTTGGGCAGCTTACGCAGTTGACCCGGTTGAGCCTCAATGACAATCAGCTGAGTGAGCTGCCAGGGTTGGAAAACCTGGCGCGGTTGCTGCGTCTGGACTTGCAGGACAATCAACTGACCGGCGTGCCTGGCCTTGAAAACCTCGTTTTGCTGATTCAACTGGACCTCAGCGGTAATCGCCTGACGGCGCTACCTGGGCAGCTCGGACGGTTGACTGGGTTGCAGTATCTGAACTTGAGCAGGAATCAACTCACGGTGGTACCGCAGGGCATCGAGCACATGGCCGGGTTGAATCAGTTGAGCCTGGGCGGCAATCAGCTGACTGAACTGCCTGACTCGCTTGGCCAGCTAGCAGGATTGCTGCATCTGCATCTGGGCGGCAATAGCTTGTCCAGGGTGCCAGCTGCGCTTGGTAATCTGACGCAATTGAGGATTCTCAACCTGGCCTCCAACCAGCTCACTGAAGTTCCGCTCGGTTTGGAGCGGTTACGGCAATTGACCGAGTTGTATCTGGGCAATAACCAGATCGTCATTGATCTCCCAGGCGGGCAGCGACTTGAGGCTTTTAGCCGCCTACAAACGCTGAGCCTGAGCCGTAACCCGATTGGCCGTATTGCACCGCTGCGCCAGCTGGACCATTTGCGTCACTTGGCGCTGCGCGAGACCCGCTTGAGTGAATTTCCGCTGGCATTTCTGCAGCGTCATCCCAACCTGCATGTAGACCTTGCCGACAATCTCATCGTGGAGGTGAGCGAACAGGCCCTGCAGTGGGTTCACCAACATCCGCATCGGGTCAATCTGGCCAATAATCCGTTGGAGGAGGAGGCTATGGCGCGCTGGCGAGCTGCGCAGATGCGTATCGATACCTTGAGCCGTCAGGGGCGCAGTGTTTCCTGGGAGCAAGAGAGGCTTTGACAGGGCTGGGACACCGCGCTCATTCGTGCCAAAAAGCCAGGATGAGCGCGGGGTGAAGCAGGCTTAGGCGGCAATCGCCGAAGGCGTCGATTGCAACTGCCAGCGGCTGCGCAAGCTTTGCAAGGCGTCATCGAGGATCGAGGCGCCGGTTTGCTCGCGAGCGTTGCGCTCACGGCGCATCACATCATCAAGCACGCCCAGCAGGTTGCGCGACTGGCGTGCCGAGGCCGGTGTGGTCACATCTTCGGTGAGCTCACCTTTGACGTAGGTGCGCACCCGCTCGCTCTGGCTGGCTTGCTGAGTAGCGCTGGCTTCTACCAGCCGGCCTTTGTCATAGGCCAGGCGGGTGGAGCTGCTCGATTGGTCGTTGATCTCGTGGTAGCTGTAGTTCTGCGACTCGCGGTCCATCCCAAGCTGCATGTCCACCAGGGGGTTCAGGCCTTTGTGATAGGCAGCCTTGAGTTCAGCTTGCTGGTCTTGTTGCACTGAGCGGTTCAAGCCACTGCCCTTGAGGCTGGTCGACTGCGAAGCACGATAGCTGAAGCGGTCTGATTCCTCGGGGTGCAGGGGGTTGCTTTGCCCTGGTGTCTGGCTGATCGAGGCGGAAAAGTCCGCCAGGCCACTGAGCAAGGCGCGCGAGCCGGTATCGATCAGCGAGATACGGTCGTTGACCGCCTTCTTGCCATTGTCTGCGGCATTGAGCTGAGTGAAGGCGTCCTTGAACTGGCGCATCAGGTTCTCGTCGCCCTTGCCACGTTTTTGCGCCGCGTCGAACTGGCTCAGGTAGTTGTCGATTGCCGCCTGGCGTTGCGCCGCGCTGCCAAGCCGGGTGCTGGAAGCGTCGAGGTCGAGTTGTACGCGCCCCGACGGACCTTGTAGCGCCAGGCTGCGCGACTGCTCGTCCAGACGCAGGTCGAAGGTCTGTGTTTCCCCGGCTACATCAAGGCTGGCGTTGAGCTGTAGTGAGCTGAACAGCGCAGGATCGACCTTTACCAAGTCGCCAATCTGTACCCTCGGTGGTACTTGGGTCAGGCCGTTGAGGGCGGACTGGAAACCGTCCGCCAGCCCGGCCAGGCCCTTGAGCTCGTCTGCGCTCAATTGGCCGTTTTGAACTTCTGCGCTTACCGCCAGCCCTTGTTCGCCGCTGGCCAACGACAGCGTCACTGTAGCGCCGGAAGCCGTGGTGAGATTGAACGTCACCGTGTTGGCGGCGTTTTCCCGCAGGCTGTCCTGTTGCAGACGCAGTCCAGTGGCATCAGGTTGCTCAGTGCCTGAGAAGGTGAGCACCGATTGCGAGATGTTGCGCCCACCATTGGCCGCCAACTGGTCGAGCAGCGCTGCGCCAATGCCGGCGAAGCGGCCGCCATTGGACGAGGCTTGCACCGCGATGGTCATGGCCGTGCCGAGCTTGTTGCCGCTGTCTTTTTCCCAGATGTAGCGCACCTGGCCAGTGCTGGCCAAGCCGTTGGGGCTGTAGGTTTGCACGGGCGTGGTTTGACTCTGGCCAAGGCTCACGCTGGTGCTGGGTGTGGCTGCGGCGGTGCTGCTCTGGGTGTTGGTGCTAATGGGCGCCAGCGCACGCACCGGTGGCGTGTAGACAGGTGTGAAGCGCTGTGCGGCAGTGATCGCATTCATGGTCGGCTTCCGTGCAGATCTTAGGCTGTAGCCCTTGATATCGGCATGCCACTAGGAAACCTGAGGGTTTATTGCGTTTAACGAGTTCAGCCAGAGATTACTGGCAGCGCTAAAACCAACCAGCCCGCTCAAGGGCGGGCTGGAGGGTGAAGCGATAACGATCAGCGTCGACGGAACAGCGGCAGCGGTTCGTCAGTGGCGGCCTGGTAGGTCACCGAGAAGTCTTTCAGGCCCTCAAGGGCATCCACTGGATCCTTGTCGGCGCGAATGGCGAATGCGTCGAAGCCGCAGCGAGCCAGGAAGAACAGCTGGTCGCGCAGTACGTCACCGATGGCACGCAGCTCACCTTTGAACTGGTAGCGGTCACGCAGCAGGCGCGCATTGGAGTAGTTGCGCCCGTCGGTGAACGCCGGGAAGTTCAGGGCGATGACCTGGAAGTGCTCGACGTCGTCACCGATCTCTTCGGCTTCTTCGTCGCTGTCCAGCCAAATACCCAGGCCACCATCGCGCGCCTTGAGGGCATGCGCGTGGTCGCGCCACAACTGCAGCGGCACGATGTAGTCGTCGCAGTTGGTCAGCTCGTCGAACGAGGTTTCCTTGGGCAGCAGGTGCCAGGTTTCGTCGACCAGTTGGTTGTTCTTAATGATTCGCTGCATAGACGCGCTCCTTGAAGGGGTCGATGCCAATACGTTGGTAGGTGTCGATGAAGCGCTCTTCTTCGGTACGTTGTTCAACGTAGACGTCGATCAGCTTCTCGATCACATCAGCCATTTGGTCTTGAGCGAAAGATGGGCCGAGGATCTTGCCCAGGCTTGCGTCACGCGCAGCGTTGCCACCCAGCGAGACCTGGTAGAACTCTTCACCTTTCTTGTCCACGCCGAGAATACCGATGTGGCCAACGTGGTGGTGGCCGCAGGCGTTCATGCAGCCGGAGATGTTCAGGTCGATCTCGCCGATGTCGAACAGGTAGTCGAGGTCATCGAAACGGCGCTGGATCGATTCGGCGATCGGGATCGACTTGGCGTTGGCCAGCGAGCAGTAATCGCCGCCCGGGCAGCAGATGATGTCGGTCAGCAAGCCAATGTTCGGCGTGGCGAAGCCGCTTTCGCGCAGTTCCTGCCAAAGCGCATGCAACTGGCGCTGCTCGACGTCGGCCAGGATGATGTTCTGCTCGTGCGAGGTGCGCAGGAAGCCGAAGCTGTAGCGCTCGGCCAGGTCGGCAACGGCGTCGAGCTGCTTGTCGGTCAAGTCGCCTGGGGCAACGCCGGTCGGCTTGAGCGACAGGGTCACGGCCACATAGCCAGGGCGCTTGTGCGCGCGGGTGTTGCGCGAACGCCAGCGGGCAAAGCCTGGGAATTGTTGATCGAGCTCGGCGTAGTCGACGTTGTCCAGGGCCTGGTAGGCCGGGTCGACGAAGTGGCGCGAAACGCGCTCGACTTCGGCCTCGGTCAGGGTGGTGTTACCGCCACGCAGGTGGACCATTTCGGCCTCGACCTTCTCGGCGAACACTTCTGGGGTCAGCGCCTTGACCAGGATCTTGATCCGCGCCTTGTACTTGTTGTCACGGCGACCGTAACGGTTGTACACGCGCAGGATGGCATCGAGGTAGCTGATCAGGTCCTGCCACGGCAGGAACTCATTGATGAACGAACCGACCACCGGGGTACGCCCCAGGCCGCCACCCACCAGGACCCGGAAGCCCAGCTCGCCGGCCTCGTTGCGCACCGGCTCCAGGCCAATGTCGTGCACTTCGATGGCGGCGCGGTCTTCCTTCGAGCCGTTGACGGCAATTTTGAACTTGCGCGGCAGGTAGGCGAACTCGGGGTGGAAGGTGGTCCACTGGCGGACGATCTCGCACCATGGGCGCGGGTCGACGATTTCGTCGGCGGCGACGCCGGCGAACTGGTCAGTGGTGGTGTTGCGCAGGCAGTTGCCGCTGGTCTGGATCGCGTGCATCTGCACGGTGGCCAGCTCTGCCAGAATCTCGGGGATGTCTTCCAGCGCCGGCCAGTTGTACTGCACGTTCTGGCGGGTACTGATGTGCGCGTAACCCTTGTCGTAGTCGCGAGCGATCTTCGCCAGCAGGCGCACCTGAGTCGAGTTCAGCTGGCCGTAAGGCACCGCGACACGCAGCATGGGCGCGAAACGTTGGATATAGAGGCCGTTCTGCAGGCGCAGAGGGCGGAATTCTTCTTCGCTCAGCTCACCGGCCAGGTAGCGGCGGGTCTGATCACGGAACTGCTTGACGCGGTCCTCGATGATCCGCTGATCGTACTCGTCGTATACGTACATAAAAGTCCTGTCTCAGGCTGCATGCAGCTAATCGCGCGCACGGCCGCGCACTCCGGTTCGGAGCCGGGGAACGATATCAGGTTGTATTTATGCGCTAAAGTGATGTTTTTGCATATGAAAAGAACTAAACGGACTAAGTGAGACTGACTGGCATTTATCCGCGCAGTCGGGGCGAATAGGTATAATCCGCGGTTTGCTCCGCAGGGATGTACCTCATGTTCAAGGCGCTGCTTCGCACCGTCGGTCAGGGCCTGTGCTTGAGCCTGCCCCTGGCAGCGGGCGCGCAGGCCGCTTCGGTGGTGTTTCTCAACCCGGGTCACTCCAATGAAAACTTCTGGGTCAGTTACTCGCGCTTCATGCAGGCGGCAGCACAGGACCTGGGGATGGAGTTGCGCGTGCAATACAGTGAGCGGCGTGCGGACCTTGCCCTGAGCCAGGCGCGGGCGATTCTCAAGGGGCCGCAGCGGCCTGATTACCTGGTGCTGGTCAACGAGCAATATGTGGCCCCGGAGATCATCCGCTTGTCACGTGGCAGCGGGGTCAAGCTGTTTCTGGTCAACAACGGCCTGACCGCGACCCAGGCCAGCAGTATCCAGGCCCAGCCTGAGCGCTATGCCCCGGTATTGGGCACCCTCACCGGGAACGACGAGCAGGCTGGCTACCAGATGTTGCGCGAGATGGTCGCGTTGCTGCCGCGCTCAAGTGGGCCGGTGGATCTGCTGGCGTTCGCCGGGATCAAGACCACCCCCGCCTCGCAACTGCGTGAGCAAGGTATGCGCCGCGCTTTGGCCGATTTCCCCCAGGTACGCTTGCGTCAGGTAGTGTATGGCGGCTGGAGCCGCCAGCGCGCATACGAACAGGCCCAGTTACTGCTCGAGCGCTATCCGCAGGTCCAGCTGGTCTGGTCGGCCAATGACGAAATGGCATTCGGCGCCATGCAGGCGTTCGAGGCGGCTGGGCGCAAGCCAGGCGTCGATACCGTCTTCAGCGCCGTCAACAGCTCGCCAGAAGCCCTGCGGGCGCGGATCGATGGGCGCCTGGGGGTGTTGATGGGCGGACACTTCAGTGTGGGTGGTTGGGCCATGGTGATGCTGCACGATGATGCCCAGGGGCTGGCGATCAACCGTGACGGCCTGCGCGAGCACAGCCTGCCCGTGCTGCAATCGATCGATCAGGCCAAGGCCAGGCGTTGGCTCAAGCTGCTGGAGGAGGACGATCATGGCGTTGATTTCCAGCGCTACAGCGCTGAGGGGCGCCCGGCCGATTATCAGTATCCTTTTCTTACGTCACCCGTCGACTATTGAAAAACCCTGCTTGAGGGAAGGGCATTGCTCGTCTTAACTGCTGGTGGTGAAGTGCATTCCCATAACCACTACAAGAGGCAATGCAATGGGAAACTCAACCAAGGTCCGCAAGCCTGACAGCAGTGTCGATGCCTGGGCGATCCTGTGCCTGATCGTTCTGGTGGTCGTCACCGCTGTGTATTGGGTCAGCCATCAGTAGCGCAAAAACTTCAGACCGTGGATTCAACCTGAACCGCCCGTGGAAGGGATTTCCACGGGCGGATTGCGTTTTAGCGGGCAGTCAGGTGCAGGGCCAGTTGCACCAGGCCGATCAGCACCAGGATGAAAATCAGGGTGAACAGCGTGCCGAGGGCGATGAAGTGGCTGGCCTTGCCGTGGGTGAAGTCACGGGCGCGGTTCTTGCCGCTTTGCACGCCAAAGGCGGCGGCGAGAATGCTGTGCAGCATTTGCCAGAAGGTGGGCGGTTTGCCCTGGCTTGAGTCGTCCATGAGGGGCTCCTGAAGGCTTTCAGAAACGATCAGGGACAAGTGTAGACCTTTCGATTTTTGGGGCCGCAAAGCGGCCCCAATCAATCTCAGCTGTCGTAACCGAGGTTCGGCGCCAGCCAGCGCTCGGTCACGCTCAACTCCTGGCCCTTACGCGCGCTATAGCGCTCGACTTGATCCTTATCCACCTTGCCCACGGCAAAATACTGCGCCTGCGGGTGGGCAAAGTACCAGCCACTGACCGCTGCCGCCGGGAACATGGCGAAGTGCTCGGTGAGGAATACGCCGCTTGGGCCGGTCTGGCCAATCGCCGTGCCGTCGAGCAGGCGGAACAGGGTTTCCTTCTCGGTATGATCCGGGCAGGCCGGATAACCCGGGGCAGGGCGGATGCCGCTGTATTGCTCCTTGATCAGCGCCTCGTTATCCAGGTGTTCGTCGCGGGCATAGCCCCAGTGCTCTTTACGCACCTGTTCATGCAGCCATTCGGCGCACGCCTCGGCCAGGCGGTCGGCCAGGGCCTTGACCATGATCGAGCTGTAGTCGTCGCCTTTGTCCTGATAGGCCTTGGCCACTTCCTCAGCGCCAATACCCGCGGTGGTGATGAAGCCGCCGACATAGTCGGTGACGCCGCTGTCCTTGGGCGCGACGAAGTCGGCCAGCGACAGGTTCGGCTTGCCATCAGGCTTGATGGTCTGCTGGCGCAGGTGGTGCAGGGTGGCCAGCGTCTGGCCGTCGTCGCCATACACCTCGATGTCGTCATCGGCGACCTGGTTGGCCGGCCAGAAGCCGAACACCGCGCGGGCGCTGATCAGCTTTTCGTTGATCAGTTTGTCGAGCATTTCCCGGGCATCTTTATAGAGCGCCGTGGCTGCTTCGCCGACCACCTCGTCGGTGAGAATGCGCGGGAACTTGCCGGCCAGGTCCCAGGAGATGAAGAACGGCGTCCAGTCGATGTATTCGGCCAGCACCCGTAGGTCGATGTTCTCCAGCACCTTGACGCCGGTGAAGGAGGGCACCTCCGGCGAATAAGTGGCCCAGTCGTACTTGGGCTTGGCGGCGATCGACTGGGCGTAGCTCAGGCGCTCGGTGCGGGCACTGCGGTTGGCGGTGCGCTCGCGTACCTCGACATACTCCTGGCGAGTCTTCTCGACGAAGCCGGCCTTCAGCTCCTTGGACAGCAACTGGGTGGCCACGCCGACCGCGCGCGAGGCGTCGGTCACGTAGATCACCGCATCGTTGGAATACTTGGGCTCGATCTTGACCGCCGTATGCGCCTTGGAGGTAGTGGCGCCGCCGATCATCAATGGCAAGTGGAAGTCCTGGCGCTGCATTTCGCGGGCAACATGCACCATCTCATCCAGCGACGGGGTGATCAGGCCGGACAGGCCAATGATGTCGCACTTCTGTTCGCGGGCGGTCTGCAGGATCTTCTCGGCCGGGACCATCACGCCCATGTCGACGATGTCATAACCGTTGCAGCCGAGGACCACACCGACGATGTTCTTGCCGATGTCGTGCACATCGCCCTTGACCGTAGCCATGAGGATCTTGCCCTTGGCTTCAGGTTTGTCGCCTTTCTCGGCTTCGATGAACGGGATCAGGTGGGCCACGGCCTGCTTCATCACCCGTGCCGACTTGACCACCTGCGGCAGGAACATCTTGCCCGCGCCAAACAGGTCGCCAACCACGTTCATGCCGCTCATCAGCGGGCCTTCGATGACTTCGATCGGCCGCGCCGCTTGCTGGCGGCATTCTTCGGTGTCTTCGACGATGTAGGCGGTGATGCCTTTGACCAGCGCATGTTCGAGGCGCTTGTCGACAGGCATCGAGCGCCACTCTTCGTTTTCCACTTCCTTGGCCGCGCCGCCGCCTTTGTAGTCGTCGGCAATGGCCAACAGGGCGTCGGTGCCTTCGGGGGTGCGGTTGAGTACTACGTCCTCGACCTTGTCACGCAGCGCGGGCGGGATCTCGTCGTAGATCTCCAGCTGGCCGGCGTTGACGATGCCCATGGTCAGGCCATTCTGGATCGCGTGGTAGAGGAACACCGAGTGGATCGCCTCACGCACCGGGTTGTTGCCACGGAACGAGAACGACACGTTGGACACCCCGCCACTGGTCAGGGCGTGGGGCAGGTGGTCGCGGATGTAGGCGCAGGCTTCGATGAAGTCCACGGCATAGTTGTTGTGCTCTTCGATGCCGGTGGCGACGGCGAAGATGTTCGGGTCGAAGATGATGTCTTCGGCGGGGAAGCCAACTTCATTGACCAGGATGTCGTAGCTGCGTTTGCAGATCTCGCGCTTGCGCGCCGCGGTGTCGGCCTGGCCGACCTCGTCGAAGGCCATCACCACTACCGCAGCGCCATAGCGCTTGCACAGGCGGGCGTGATGCTTGAAGGCTTCGACGCCTTCCTTCATCGAGATCGAGTTGACGATGCCCTTGCCCTGGATGCATTTAAGGCCCGCTTCGATCACTTCCCACTTGGAAGAGTCGATCATGATCGGTACGCGGGAGATGTCTGGCTCACCGGCGATCAGGTTGAGGAAGCGAACCATGGCGGCCTGGGAGTCGAGCATCCCTTCGTCCATGTTGATGTCGATCACCTGGGCGCCGGCTTCGACCTGCTGCAGGGCGACTTCCAGGGCCTCGGTGTAGTTCTCTTCGCGAATCAGGCGGGCGAACTTGGCGGAACCGGTGATGTTGGTCCGCTCGCCGACGTTGACGAACAGCGACTGGCGATCGATGGTGAACGGCTCCAGGCCCGACAGGCGGCAGGCCTTGGCGATCTCGGGGATTTCACGCGGCTTGTACTTGGCCACCGCTTCGGCGATAGCCTGGATATGTGGCGGGGTGGTACCGCAGCAACCACCGATGATGTTGAGAAAACCACTGGCGGCGAACTCTTCGACCACGGCGGCCATTTCGGCCGGGGTTTCGTCATACTCGCCGAAGGCGTTCGGCAGGCCGGCGTTGGGGTGCGCCGATACATGGGTGTCGGCCTTGGTCGAGAGCTCTTCCAGGTACGGCCGCAGGTCCTTGGCGCCGAGGGCGCAGTTAAGGCCCACGGAAATTGGCTTGGCGTGACGCACCGAGTTCCAGAACGCTTCGGTGGTCTGCCCGGACAGGGTTCGGCCGGAGGCGTCGGTGATGGTGCCGGAGATCATGATCGGCAATTCGATGCCGTCATCTTCGAACACTTGCTGCACGGCGAAGATCGCCGCCTTGGCATTGAGGGTGTCGAAGATGGTTTCGATCAGGATCAGGTCGGCGCCGCCGGCGATCAGGCCGCGGGTCGCCTCGATGTAGTTGGCGACCAACTCATCGAAGGTGACGTTGCGATAGCCCGGGTCGTTGACGTCCGGGGAGATCGAGCAGGTGCGGCTGGTCGGGCCGAGCACGCCGGCGACGAAGCGTGGCTTGTCCGGTGTTTCCAAGGTCTTGGCATCGGCCACGCGGCGGGCAACCCGCGCGCCTTCGACGTTCATCTCGTAGGCCAGCGATTCCATGCCGTAGTCGGCCTGGGAAATCTGCGTGGCGTTGAAGGTGTTGGTTTCGAGGATATCGGCCCCGGCGTCGAGGTAGGCCTTCTCGATCGCGGCGATGATATCGGGCTGGGTCAGCAGCAACAGATCGTTGTTGCCCTTGATGTCGCTTGGCCAATCGGCAAAGCGCGTGCCACGATAGTCGTGTTCCTCCAGACGGTAGCTTTGGATCATAGTACCCATGCCTCCGTCGAGGATCAGTATGCGCTCCTTGAGTGCTTGCTGAAGTGCTTGGAGACGAGCGCTACGGTCGGACATAGGACTACCTGGTCGGGCGAATAACAGAAGGTGCGCAATGATAGCAAAGCTGTGCGGTTTTTAGGCATGCTGGGCTTTTGCATGAATTTCCCTCATGTTGACGCACCCCGCGACCGGTAGGCAATCGTGATGGCTTTACTAGAAACCAGG
Organism: Pseudomonas sp. xss_2; assembly: GCF_043104195.1. Classification (NCBI taxonomy): domain Bacteria; kingdom Pseudomonadati; phylum Pseudomonadota; class Gammaproteobacteria; order Pseudomonadales; family Pseudomonadaceae; genus Pseudomonas; species Pseudomonas sp. xss_2. The sequence continues at coordinate 2,391 of NZ_JBICKL010000020.1, read as the reverse complement.
ACAATCTGCACATGGTGCATCGCTGTTTACTTGCCATAACCACCGCCTTGACCCTGATGATCAGCGGGCTGGCGGTGGGGCAAGCCCCGCAATCGAGCCCGGCAATCTCCTACACCCGGGATATCCAGCCGATCTTCACCGAGAAATGCGTCGCCTGCCACGCCTGCAACGATGCCGCTTGCCAGCTCAATCTGGGCAGTGCCGAAGGCGCCGAGCGCGGTGCCTCCAAGGTGCCGGTGTATCAAGGCGAACGCAGTCAGGCGGTGCCTACCACGCGGCTGTTCTACGACGAGCAGAATGAACAGGGCTGGCGCAAGCAGGGCTTCTATTCGGTGCTTGATCGCCAGGGCAGCCAGGCCGCGCTGATGGCACGCATGCTTGAGCTTGGGCACAAGACCCCGCTGACGCCCAATGCCAAACTCCCTGAAGAGATCGTGTTGGGGCTCAACCGCAACAACATGTGCCCCTTGCCCCATGAGTTCGACGCCTATGCCGGCGCCCACCCCAAGGAGGGCATGCCGCTGGCGGTCACCGGCCTGACCGATCAGGAGTACCAGACCCTGCAGCGTTGGCTGGCGGCCGGTGCGCCGGTCGAGTCGCAGCCGATCCAGCCCAGTGCAGTCGAGGCCAAGCAGATCGCCGATTGGGAAGAGCTGCTCAATCGCCCAGGTTCCACCGAAGCGCTGGTAGGCCGTTGGCTGTATGAGCACCTGTTCCTGGCGCACATTCATTTTGTCGGCGGCGAGCAGGGGCATTTCTTCCAGTGGGTGCGCTCGCGCACGCCAAGCGGCCAGCCGGTGGACTTGATCGCCACCCGCCGGCCCAACGATCCACCGGGCACCGACTTCTATTACCGCTTGATGCCGGTGCAGGGCGTGATCGTCCATAAAACCCACATCACCTACCCGATGGGGCCGCAGAAGCTCAAGCGGGTCAAACAGCTGTTCTACAGCGGCGACTGGCATGCCGCCGCGCTGCCGGGCTACGGCCCGCGCCACCGGGCCAACCCGTTCGAGACCTTCGAAGCGATTCCGGCCGTGGCGCGCTACCAGTTCATGCTGGATAACGCCGAGTACTTCGTGCGCACCTTCATTCGCGGCCCGGTGTGCCGCGGGCAGATCGCTACCGACGTGATTCGCGACAACTTCTGGGCGCTGTTCCAGGAGCCTGCACATGACCTTTATGTCACCGATGCCCAGTACCGTGGCGAAGCCACGCCGCTGTTGGCCATGCCTGGCCAGATCGATGATGTCGGCAGCGTACTGAGCCTCTGGCACGCCTATCGCGACAAGCGCAACGAGTACGAGAAACTGCGCCGCCAAGCCTATGCCGAACTGCCGGCGCCGGGCTGGTCGACCTTGTGGGCGGGCAACGACAACGCGTTGCTGAGCATCTTCCGCCACTTCGATAGCGCCTCGGTGACCAAGGGCTTGATCGGTGATGTGCCCAAGACCACCTGGCTGTTCGACTACCCGCTGTTCGAGCGCACCTACTATCAATTGGCGGTCAACTTCGATGTGTTCGGCAACGTCTCGCACCAGTTGCAGACGCGTCTGTACTTCGACTTGATCCGCAATGGCGCCGAGGTCAACTTCCTGCGCCTGATGCCGGCTGACAAGCGTGGGGCAATCCTCAGCGACTGGTACCAGAACAGCGGCAAGGTGAAGATGTGGCTCGATTACGAGGACATCGACACCGATACCCCAAGCGGGCTCAAGCTCGATGAGCGCGACCCCAAGCGCGACTTTGGCCTGAAACTGCTGCAGCGCACCGGCAGCCTCAACGCGGCGCCCGATCCGATCAACCGCTGCACCGGCGCGTACTGCTCGCGGCCAGAGATGACGGATGAGTTCCGTGATGTTGAACAGAGCCTCAGTCGCCTGGTTTCGCGCCCAGCTGCGGGCTTGAAGGTGATCAACCAGTTGCCTGAGGCGACCATGCTGCGCATCGAAGGGCAGGGTGGCCAGCGCGAGGTCTACAGCCTGCTGCGCAACCGCGCGCATAGCAACGTGGCATTCCTGCTCGGCGAGGCTTATCGCTATCAGCCGGGGCTGGATACCTTGACCTTGTATCCGGGGGTGTTGAGCAGCTATCCCAACTTCATCTTCAACATCCCGGCGAGCGATGTGCCGGAGTGGGTCGAGGACATGGAAGCGGCTCGCGATGATCCGGCCAAGTTCGAACGGATCGTCATGCGCTGGGGCGTGCGGCGCAGCCACCCTGAGTTCTGGCGCTACTTCCATGACCTGAACAGCTTCATCAAGCAAACCCAGCCGGTGGAGGCGGGGGTGCTGGACATGAACCGCTACGAGAGCCTGTGACATGACCGCCGGGAAGGTCGGCTGATCTTTCCCGGCATCCTGCGGTCCGACTCTGGGAGTGGTCCCGGAT
>NZ_JBICKL010000001.1:0-15590 GCF_043104195.1 Pseudomonas sp. xss_2 | reverse complement strand
CCGCGCGCTTTCTCTTCCGGAGCCGAGTCGATCTTGTCGAACTCAACGACTGCCGAACCGAAAACTTCGGAGCAGACGCGAGTCAGAGCTGCGGTCAGAGTGGTTTTACCGTGGTCAACGTGGCCGATGGTGCCAACGTTAACGTGCGGAAGGGAACGATCAAATTTTTCTTTAGCCACGACAGTGAACTCCTAGCCTAAAGGGGCTGAATCAGCCTTGTTTTTTAACGAGAGCTTCGACGATGTTCGACGGAGCTTCGGAGTATTTGGAGAATTCCATGGAGTAGCTCGCGCGACCCTGAGACATGGAACGAACGTCGGTCGCGTAACCGAACATTTCCCCGAGCGGTACTTCAGCGCGGACGACACGGCCAGAGACCGACTCATCCATACCCTGGACCAGACCACGACGACGGTTCAGGTCACCCATCACGTCACCCAGGTAGTCTTCCGGGGTTACAACTTCAACCTTCATGATCGGCTCGAGAACCACGCCGCCGCCCTTGGTGGCCAGCTGCTTGGTCGCCATCGAAGCGGCGATTTTGAAAGCCATTTCGTTGGAGTCGACGTCGTGATACGAACCATCGAATACCGCGGCCTTGAGGCCGATCAGAGGATAGCCGGCAACAACGCCGTTCTTCATCTGCTCTTCGATACCCTTCTGGATCGGGGCGATGAATTCCTTAGGAATCACACCACCAACGACTTCGTTGGAGAACACCAGACCTTCGGTGATGTTGCCCTTCTCGTCCACGTCCGGCTCCGAGAAACGGATCCAGCAGTGACCGAACTGACCACGACCGCCCGACTGACGAACGAACTTGCCTTCGATCTCGACGTTGGACTTGGTGATCTTCTCGCGGTACGAAACCTGCGGCTTGCCGATGTTGGCCTCGACGTTGAACTCGCGCTTCATGCGGTCAACGAGGATGTCCAGGTGCAGCTCACCCATACCCGAGATGATGGTCTGGCCAGTCTCTTCGTCGGTCTTGACGCGGAACGACGGGTCTTCCTGGGCCAGCTTGCCCAGTGCGATACCCATCTTCTCCTGGTCAGCCTTGGTTTTCGGCTCTACGGAGAGCGAAATAACCGGCTCAGGGAAGTCCATACGCTCAAGGATGATTGGCTTGTCGGCGTTGCACAGGGTTTCGCCTGTGGTCACGTCTTTCATACCGATCAGTGCAGCGATGTCGCCAGCGCGCACTTCCTTGATTTCTTCACGCTGGTTGGCGTGCATCTGCACCATACGACCAACGCGCTCTTTCTTGCCTTTGACCGAGTTGATGACGGAGTCACCGGAGGTCAGAACGCCCGAGTAGACGCGAACGAAGGTCAGAGTACCTACGAACGGGTCAGTCGCGATCTTGAACGCCAGAGCCGAGAACGGCTCGTCGTCGTCGGCGTGACGCACGTCTTTACGAACAGCCGGATCTTCTTTGTCCAGCTCCTTGTCGTCCGGGTTGATACCCTGGATTGCAGGGATCTCGGTCGGAGCAGGCAGGTAGTCGATGACGGCATCGAGAACCAGGGGAACACCCTTGTTCTTGAACGACGAACCGCAGACAGCCGGTACGATTTCGCTGGCCAGGGTGCGCGCGCGCAGACCGGCTTTGATCTCTTCGACGGTCAGCTCTTCGCCTTCCAGGTACTTGTTCATCAGCTCTTCGCTGGACTCGGCAGCAGCCTCAACCATGTTGGCGCGCCACTCTTCAGCCAGCTCCAGCATATCGGCAGGAATTTCTTCCTCGCGATAAGTGGTGCCTTTGTCGTCGTCGTTCCAGTAGATAGCCTTCATTTTGATCAGGTCAACCTGACCCTGGAAGTTATCTTCCGAACCGATGGCCAGCTGAACAGGAACCGGGGTGTGACCCAGACGGTTCTTGATCTGACCTACAACGCGCAGGAAGTTTGCACCGGCACGGTCCATCTTGTTCACGTAGACAACACGTGGAACGCCGTACTTGTTGGCCTGACGCCATACGGTTTCAGACTGAGGCTCAACCCCGGAGGTGCCGCAGAACACAACGACCGCGCCGTCGAGTACGCGCAGCGAACGCTCAACTTCAATGGTGAAGTCAACGTGGCCGGGGGTATCGATAACGTTTACACGGTAGTTGTCATACTGACCAACAGAACCTTTCCAGAAGGTGGTAACGGCAGCGGAGGTAATGGTAATACCCCGCTCCTGCTCCTGCACCATCCAGTCGGTGGTCGCGGCGCCGTCATGCACCTCGCCCATTTTGTGGCTCAGACCTGTGTAGAACAGGATCCGCTCGGTAGTGGTAGTTTTGCCCGCGTCAACGTGCGCGCAAATACCAATGTTACGGTAGCGGTTGATTGCTGTAGTACGAGCCATAAAGCCCTCGCAAATAGATTGATGCTTGAATTAGAAGCGGTAGTGCGAGAATGCCTTGTTGGCTTCAGCCATACGGTGCACGTCTTCACGCTTCTTGACTGCAGCACCTTTGCCTTCAGCAGCATCCAGCAGCTCACCAGCCAAACGCAGGGCCATGGACTTCTCGCCGCGCTTGCGGGCGTAGTCTACAAGCCAGCGCATTGCCAGCGCGTTACGACGGGATGGGCGAACTTCGACCGGGACCTGGTAAGTGGCACCGCCAACACGGCGGGACTTTACTTCGACCAGCGGAGCGATGGCGTCGAGAGCTTTCTCGAAGATTTCCAGGGGATCGCTGTTCTTGCGTTCTTTGACCTTGTCCAGCGCACCGTAAACGATACGCTCGGCAACGGCCTTCTTGCCGCTTTCCATCACGTGGTTCATGAACTTGGCGAGGATCTGGGATCCGTATTTTGGATCGTCCAGAATCTCACGTTTTGCTGCTACACGACGTCTTGGCATGATAAGCCCTCAAACGGTCTTCAGGTTAGCCCGGGACGTGGGTCTTCGACCCCTGCCCGACCTTACTCTTATCGACTGAAAAAATTGATTGTCTGCAAACGGCCGATTACTTCGGACGCTTGGTACCGTACTTCGAACGACCCTGGTTACGGCCTTTAACGCCGGAAGTATCCAGAGAGCCGCGAACGGTGTGGTAACGAACACCTGGCAAGTCTTTTACACGGCCGCCACGAATCAGGACGACGCTGTGCTCTTGCAGGTTGTGGCCTTCACCGCCGATGTACGAGGAAACCTCGAAACCGTTGGTCAGACGCACACGGCATACTTTACGCAGTGCCGAGTTAGGTTTTTTCGGCGTGGTGGTGTACACACGGGTGCACACGCCACGACGTTGCGGGCAGTTCTGCAGCGCAGGTACGTCGGATTTCTCGACGGTACGCTTACGCGGCTGACGTACCAGCTGGTTGATAGTTGCCATCTACTAGCTCCACTGATTGTCTTGCGACGCTATTGTCTTGCAAGAAAGCCAAAAATTGGCGAGACGGAGCCTCACCAAATTTAAGGGTACAAAAGTCTAAAGAGGTTCTTGCACCCAGTCAAGACGAGGCCCCGGCCCTCCCCGCCCGGTGATCGGTAACATTGCATGTCACCGGTCACCACGGAGAGGGGCCGGGGCCCCACCCTGTACTTAGTTACCGCTGGAATTCAGCGCTTCGGTCAGTGCGGCTTCCACCTCACTGGCACTTACGCGCAGCGGCTTGTCGGCATCACGGCGACGCTTACGCTCGCTGTGGTAGGCCAGACCAGTACCAGCCGGGATCAGACGACCCACGACCACGTTCTCTTTCAGGCCGCGCAGGTAGTCGCGCTTGCCGGTTACCGCCGCCTCGGTCAGGACTCGAGTGGTTTCCTGGAAGGAAGCCGCCGAGATGAACGATTCGGTCGACAACGACGCCTTGGTGATACCCAGCAGCACGCGGGTGAACTTCGAGACGAACTTGTCTTCGGCAGCGAGACGCTCGTTCTCGACCAGCACCTGAGTCAGTTCCATCTGGTCGCCCTTGATGAAGCTGGAGTCACCCGATTCGGCGATCTCAACTTTACGCAGCATCTGACGCAGGATGGTCTCGATGTGCTTATCGTTGATCTTAACGCCTTGCAGGCGGTAAACGTCCTGGATCTCGTTGACGATGTACTTGGCCAGCGCGCTGACACCCAGCAGACGCAGGATGTCGTGCGGATCGCTTGGACCGTCGGAGATAACTTCGCCGCGGTTTACCTGTTCGCCTTCGAAGACGTTCAGGTGGCGCCACTTCGGAATCAGCTCTTCGTACGGATCGCTGCCATCGGTCGGGGTAATGACCAGACGGCGCTTGCCTTTGGTCTCTTTACCGAATGCGATGGTGCCGCTAACTTCCGCCAGAATCGAAGCTTCCTTCGGACGACGGGCCTCGAACAGGTCGGCAACGCGCGGCAGACCACCGGTGATGTCACGGGTCTTCGACGTTTCTTGCGGGATACGCGCGATAACGTCACCAACACCGATCTGTGCACCGTCGGCCACACCTACCAAGGCGTTGGCTGGCAGGAAGTACTGAGCAGGTACGTCGGTACCTGGCAGCATCAGATCCTTGCCATTGGCGTCGACCATCTTGATTGCCGGACGGATTTCCTTGCCAGCGGCAGGGCGATCCTTGACGTCCAGGACTTCAATGTTGGTCAAACCAGTCAACTCGTCTGTCTGACGCTTGATGGTGATGTTTTCTTCCATGCCCACGAAGGTCACGGTACCTTTCAGCTCGGTAACGATCGGGTGGGTGTGCGGGTCCCACTTGGCGACGATTGCGCCAGCTTCGACCTTGTCACCTTCCTTGACCGAAATCACCGCACCGTAAGGCAGCTTGTAGCGCTCACGCTCACGACCGAATTCGTCGGCAATGGCCAATTCGCCGGAACGCGATACAGCAACCAGGTTGCCATCAGCACGCTCAACCTGCTTCAGGTTATGCAGACGCACCATACCGCCGTTCTTCACCTGGACGCTGTCGGCAGCCGAGGTCCGGCTTGCAGCACCACCGATGTGGAACGTACGCATGGTCAGCTGGGTACCCGGCTCACCGATGGACTGGGCAGCGATAACGCCGACCGCTTCACCGATGTTCACCTGGTGACCTCGAGCCAGGTCACGACCGTAGCACTTGGCGCAGATGCCGAAGCGAGTTTCGCAGCTGATCGGCGAACGCACGATAACTTCGTCGATGCTGTTCAGCTCGATGAACTCAACCCACTTCTCGTCGACCAGGGTACCGGCCGGAACGATGACGTCTTCGGTGCCAGGCTTGAATACGTCACGGGCGATCACTCGACCCAGTACGCGCTCACCCAGCGGCTCGACCACGTCGCCGCCTTCAATGTGCGGAGTCATCAGCAGGCCATGATCGGTGCCGCAGTCGATCTCGGTCACTACCAGATCTTGCGCAACGTCGACCAGACGACGAGTCAGGTAACCCGAGTTCGCGGTCTTCAGTGCGGTATCCGCCAGACCCTTACGAGCACCGTGAGTCGAGATGAAGTACTGAAGTACGCTCAGACCTTCACGGAAGTTCGCGGTGATCGGCGTCTCGATGATCGAGCCGTCCGGCTTGGCCATCAGGCCACGCATACCGGCCAACTGACGAATCTGAGCTGCCGAACCCCGGGCACCGGAGTCAGCCATCATGTACATCGAGTTGAAGGACTCTTGGTCGACTTCGTCGCCATTGCGGTCGATGACTTTCTCTTTCGAGAGGTTGGCCATCATCGCCTTGGATACTTCGTCGTTCGCTTTGGACCACAAGTCGATGACCTTGTTGTACTTCTCGCCCTGGGTTACCAGGCCGGAGGCGTACTGGCTCTCGATTTCCTTCACTTCGTCGGTGGCAGCACCGATGATGCGGGCTTTCTCGTCCGGGATAACGAAGTCGTTAACACCGATCGAAACGCCGGAAATGGTCGAGTAGGCAAAGCCGGTGTACATCAGCTGGTCAGCGAAGATCACGGTTTCTTTAAGACCAACCACGCGGTAGCACTGGTTGATCAGCTTGGAGATCGCCTTCTTCTTCATCGGCTGGTTGACCACGTCGTACGACAGACCTGGTGGTACAACCTGGAACAGCAGCGCACGGCCGACAGTGGTGTCGACGATACGGGTGTTCTTGACGCTGCCGCCATCACGATCGTTCACGGTTTCGTTGATACGAACCTTGATCTTGGCGTGCAGGGCAGCTTCGCCGGCGCGGAATACCCGGTCGACTTCCTGCAGGTCAGCGAATACGCGACCTTCGCCCTTGGCGTTGATGGCTTCACGGGTCATGTAGTACAGACCCAGTACAACGTCCTGCGACGGAACGATGATTGGCTCACCGTTGGCTGGCGACAGGATGTTGTTGGTCGACATCATCAGCGCGCGCGCTTCGAGCTGGGCTTCCAGCGTCAGCGGCACGTGAACGGCCATTTGGTCACCGTCGAAGTCGGCGTTGTACGCAGCACAGACCAGAGGGTGCAGCTGGATAGCCTTACCTTCGATCAGTACCGGTTCAAAGGCCTGGATACCCAGACGGTGAAGGGTCGGTGCACGGTTGAGCAGTACGGGGTGTTCGCGAATCACTTCGGCGAGAACGTCCCACACCTCTGGCAACTCGCGCTCGACCATCTTCTTGGCAGCCTTGATGGTGGTCGCCAGACCACGCATTTCCAGCTTGCCGAAAATGAACGGCTTGAACAGCTCGAGGGCCATCTTCTTCGGCAGACCGCACTGGTGCAGACGCAGGGTCGGGCCCACGGTAATTACCGAACGACCGGAGTAGTCCACGCGCTTACCGAGCAAGTTCTGACGGAAACGACCTTGCTTACCTTTGATCATGTCAGCCAGGGACTTCAGCGGACGCTTGTTCGAGCCAGTGATGGCGCGACCGCGACGGCCGTTGTCGAGCAGGGCGTCGACCGCTTCCTGCAGCATGCGCTTTTCGTTGCGCACGATGATGTCCGGCGCCGACAGATCGAGCAGGCGCTTGAGACGGTTGTTACGGTTTATCACCCGACGATACAGGTCGTTTAGGTCGGAGGTCGCGAAGCGGCCGCCATCCAGCGGCACCAGCGGACGCAGGTCCGGCGGCAGTACTGGCAGAACGGTCAGGACCATCCACTCAGGCAGGTTGCCCGAGCCCTGGAAAGCTTCCATCAGCTTCAGGCGCTTGGACAGCTTCTTGATCTTGGTTTCCGAGTTGGTCTGCGGAATCTCTTCACGCAGGCGACCGATCTCGTGCTCCAGGTCGATAGCGTGCAGCAGCTCACGGACAGCCTCGGCACCCATGCGGGCGTCGAAGTCGTCACCGAACTCTTCCAGCGCTTCGAAGTACTGCTCGTCGTTGAGCAGCTGACCCTTCTCGAGGGTGGTCATGCCTGGATCGATAACGACGTAGCTCTCGAAGTAGAGAACGCGTTCGATATCACGCAGGGTCATGTCCATCAGCAAGCCGATACGGGACGGCAGCGACTTCAGGAACCAGATGTGGGCGACCGGCGAAGCCAGTTCGATGTGCGCCATGCGCTCACGACGAACCTTGGCCAGCGCGACTTCAACGCCGCACTTCTCGCAGATCACACCACGGTGCTTCAGGCGCTTGTACTTACCGCACAGGCACTCGTAGTCCTTGACTGGGCCAAAGATCTTGGCGCAGAACAGGCCGTCACGCTCAGGCTTGAACGTACGGTAGTTGATGGTTTCCGGCTTTTTAACTTCACCGAACGACCACGAACGGATCATCTCAGGTGACGCCAGACCGATACGGATGGCGTCGAACTCTTCGACTTGACCCTGGTTTTTCAGCAAATTCAGTAGGTCTTTCAAGGCCTTTCCTCCTGGCGGAGCAGGGAGCGGGCTATTACAGCCCCGCCCCCCTTCGCGTCACGTGTTATTCGGTTTCCAGATCGATATCGATACCGAGCGAACGGATCTCTTTGATCAACACGTTGAAGGACTCGGGCATGCCCGGCTCCATACGGTGATCGCCATCCACGATGTTTTTGTACATCTTGGTACGGCCGTTCACGTCGTCCGACTTCACTGTGAGCATTTCTTGCAGGGTGTATGCCGCGCCGTATGCTTCCAGCGCCCACACCTCCATCTCCCCGAAACGCTGACCACCGAACTGCGCCTTACCACCCAGCGGCTGCTGGGTAACCAGGCTATAGGAACCAGTGGAACGCGCGTGCATCTTGTCGTCCACCAAGTGGTTCAGCTTGAGCATGTACATGTAACCAACGGTCACAGGACGCTCGAACTTGTTGCCGGTACGGCCGTCGAACAGCACCATCTGGCCGCTTTCTGGCATGTCTGCCAGTTTCAGCATGGCCTTGATCTCGCTTTCCTTGGCACCGTCGAAGACCGGGGTAGCCATCGGCACGCCCTTCTTCAGGTTGTGCGCCAGAGCGAGGATCTCTGCGTCGGTGAACTCTTCCAGGCTTTCCTGGCGACCGCCGATCTCGTTGTAGATCTCGGTCAGGAAGCCACGCAGCTCAGCGGCTTTGCGCTGCTCTTCGATCATCCGGTCGATCTTCTCGCCCAGACCTTTGGCCGCGAGGCCCAGGTGGGTTTCAAGGATCTGACCAACGTTCATACGCGAAGGTACGCCCAGCGGGTTCAGTACGACGTCGACCGGAGTACCGTTGGCGTCGTGCGGCATGTCTTCGACCGGCATGATCACCGAGACCACACCTTTGTTACCGTGACGGCCGGCCATCTTGTCGCCCGGCTGAATGCGGCGGCGGATAGCCAGGTAGACCTTGACGATCTTCAGTACGCCCGGTGCCAGGTCATCGCCCTGCTGCAGCTTGCGCTTCTTGTCTTCGAACTTGTCGTCCAGCAGACGACGGCGATCGACGATGTAGGCTTGAGCCTTTTCCAGCTGTTCGTTCAGCGCGTCTTCGGCCATGCGCAGTTTGAACCACTGGCCGTGCTCCAGACCGTCCAGCACTTCGTCGCTGATCACGGTGCCTTTCTTCAGGCCCGCACCACCGTCGACCACTTGGCCGTTCAGGGCGGAACGCAGACGCTCGAAGGTCGCGCCTTCGACGATGCGGAACTCTTCGTTGAGGTCCTTGCGGATCTCGTCCAGCTGCATCTTCTCGATGGCCAGGGCGCGGCTGTCGCGCTCGACGCCGTCACGGGTGAAGACCTGAACGTCAATGACAGTACCTTTGGTGCCGGTTGGCACGCGCAGGGAAGTGTCTTTAACGTCGCTGGCTTTCTCACCGAAGATCGCGCGCAGCAGCTTCTCTTCTGGAGTCAGCTGGGTCTCGCCTTTCGGAGTGACCTTGCCCACCAGAATGTCCCCAGCGCCGACTTCAGCACCTACGTAGACGATACCGGCTTCGTCCAGCTTGTTCAGCGCAGCTTCACCCACGTTCGGGATGTCTGCGGTGATTTCCTCTGGGCCAAGCTTGGTGTCACGGGCCACACAGGTCAGTTCCTGGATGTGGATCGTGGTGAAACGGTCTTCCTGAACGACGCGCTCCGACAGACAGATGGAGTCTTCGAAGTTGAAACCGTTCCAGGCCATGAACGCGATGCGCATGTTCTGACCCAGTGCCAGCTCACCCATGTCGGTGGACGGACCATCGGCCATGATGTCGCTACGCTTGACCACGTCACCCTTGCTGACCAGCGGACGCTGGTTGATGCAAGTGTTCTGGTTGGAACGGGTGTATTTGGTCAGGTTGTAGATGTCGACACCGGCTTCACCGGTTTCTACTTCGTCATCGGCAACACGTACCACGATACGGCTGGCGTCGACGGAGTCGATCACGCCGCCACGACGCGCCACGACGCAGACGCCGGAGTCACGGGCAACGTTGCGCTCCATGCCGGTACCAACCAGCGGCTTGTCGGCACGCAGGGTAGGTACAGCCTGACGCTGCATGTTCGAACCCATCAATGCACGGTTGGCGTCGTCGTGCTCGAGGAACGGAATCAGCGAGGCAGCGACGGAAACAACCTGCTTGGGCGAAACGTCCATCAGGGTGACGTCTTCCGGCGCCTTGACGGTGAATTCGTTCAAGTGACGAACAGCTACCAGCTCGTCGACCAGTTGCTTCTTCTCGTTCATCGTGGCCGAAGCCTGAGCGATGACGTGATCAGCTTCTTCGATCGCCGACAGGAACACGATGTCGTCGGAAACCACACCCTCTTTCACCACGCGGTACGGGCTTTCCAGGAAGCCGTACTGGTTGGTGCGGGCATAGGCTGCCAGGGAGTTGATCAGACCGATGTTCGGACCTTCAGGGGTCTCGATCGGGCACACACGGCCGTAATGGGTCGGGTGTACGTCACGGACTTCAAAGCCTGCACGCTCACGGGTCAGACCGCCAGGGCCGAGTGCGGAGACACGACGCTTGTGGGTGATCTCGGAGAGCGGGTTGTTCTGGTCCATGAACTGCGAGAGCTGGCTGGAACCGAAGAACTCTTTCACCGCCGCCGCTACCGGCTTGGCGTTGATCAGGTCTTGCGGCATCAGGCCTTCGCTTTCGGCCATCGACAGACGCTCTTTGACCGCACGCTCAACGCGCACCAGGCCAACGCGGAACTGGTTCTCGGCCATCTCGCCGACGCAACGTACGCGACGGTTACCCAGGTGGTCGATGTCATCGACGATGCCTTTACCGTTACGGATGTCGACCAGGGTCTTCAGCACGTCAACGATGTCTTCCTTGCTCAGCACGCCCGAACCTTCGATCTCGGTACGACCGATACGACGGTTGAACTTCATGCGGCCTACGGCGGACAGGTCGTAACGCTCGGCACTGAAGAACAGGTTGTTGAACAGGGTTTCGGCGGCATCCTTGGTTGGCGGCTCGCCTGGACGCATCATGCGGTAGATCTCGACCAGCGCTTCCAGTTGGTTGCTGGTGGTGTCGATCTTCAGGGTATCCGAAATGAAAGGACCGCAATCGATGTCGTTGGTGTACAGGGTTTCGATGCGAACGACCTGAGCCTTGGCGACCTTGATCAGCAGCTCGGTGGTCAGCTCGGTGTTGCACTCGGCCAGGATCTCGCCGGTAGCCGGATGCACGATCGCCTTGGCGGTAGTGCGGCCCAGCACGTACTCCATCGGCACGTCCAGCTGCTTGACGCCGGCCTTCTCGAGCTGATTGATGTGGCGCGCGGTGATACGACGACCCTGCTCGACGATGACCTTGCCGGTCTCGTCATGGATGTCCATGACCGCAACTTCGCCACGCAGACGCTGAGGCACCAGCTCCAGGCTCAGCTTCTCACCAGAAACGTGGAACACGTTGGTGGTGTAGAAGGTGTTCAGCACTTCTTCAGTGCTGTAACCCAGGGCGCGCAGCAGTACCGAGGCCGGCAGTTTGCGGCGACGGTCGATACGGACGAATACGCAGTCCTTAGGATCGAACTCGAAGTCCAACCAGGAGCCGCGGTAAGGAATGATGCGAGCCGAATACAGCAGCTTGCCGGAGCTGTGGGTCTTGCCACGATCGTGGTCGAAGAACACACCCGGCGAACGGTGCAGCTGGGAAACGATCACACGCTCGGTACCGTTGATAACGAAGGTACCGTTCTCAGTCATCAGGGGGATTTCACCCATGTAGACTTCTTGCTCTTTGATGTCCTTGATCGCTTTGTTCGACGACTCTTTGTCGAAGATGATCAGACGGACTTTCACCCGCAGCGGCACGGCGAAGGTCACGCCGCGCAGGACGCATTCCTTGACGTCGAAAGCCGGCTCGCCCAGACGATAGCCAACGTACTCCAGGGCAGCGTTGCCGGAGTAGCTGATGATCGGGAAGACCGATTTGAAGGCCGCGTGCAGGCCGACGTCGCGGAACTGATCCTTGGATGCTCCCGCTTGCAGGAATTCGCGATACGAATCCAGCTGGATGGCCAGGAGGTAAGGCACATCCATCACGTCCGGCAACTTGCTAAAGTCCTTGCGGATACGTTTTTTCTCAGTGTATGAGTAAGCCATCAGCGTTCCCCAGCTTGGTCACCTGCTTGTTTGGCTTCTCCCGGCGGGAGCAGCCAGAAAATCGTGCAAACCCCTTGGTTTGCGCCACCCACGTGGGTGTCTTGCAGCTTGTTATCGGGGCCGACCTGATCGGCCACCAATAACGGAAAAAGGCCGGTGGCATAAGCCACCAGCCATCAGCCTAAGCTCAACGCTCCGGCTGGAGTCGCAAAGTCGAAATTACTTCAGCTCGACTTTAGCGCCTGCTTCTTCCAGCTTCTTCTTAGCGTCTTCAGCGGCTTCTTTCGAAACGCCTTCAGCTACGACTTGAGGAGCGCCGTCAACTTTCTCTTTGGCTTCTTTCAGGCCCAGACCGGTCAGTTCACGAACGGCCTTGATCACGTTGACTTTCTTCTCGCCGGCTTCAACCAGAACAACGTTGAACTCGGTTTGCTCTTCAACAACGGCAGCAGCAGCAGCTGGGCCAGCAGCGGCAACAGCAGCGGTAACGCCGAAGGTTTCTTCCATTGCTTTGATCAGCTCAACAACTTCCAGAACGGTTTTCTGGCCGATTGCTTCGATGATTTGCTCGTTAGTCAGGGACATGACTTAAATCCTGTATTGGGGTGAAGGCCTACGCAGCCATCAAATTAAACGTATGATTTTGAAAGTGCTTCGCGGCCTTAGGCTGCGGTAGCTTCTTTCTGGTCGCGAATGGCTGCCAGGGTACGAGCCAGCTTGCTGGTAGCGCCTTGGATGACGCTCATCAGCCTTGCGATGGCTTCGTCGCGGGTCGGCAGGGTAGCCAACACGTCGATCTGGTTCGCTGCAATGAACTTGCCGTCAAACGCAGCTGCCTTGATCTCGAACTTGTCCTGACCCTTGGCGAATTCCTTGAACAGACGAGCAGCAGCGCCCGGGTGTTCGTTGGAGAACGCGATCAGGGTCGGGCCAGTGAAGGCGTCGTTGAGGACACTGAATTCAGTGTCAGCAACAGCGCGCTTGAGCAGGGTGTTACGTACGACACGTACGTATACGCCAGCTTCACGAGCCTCTTTACGGAGTCCGGTCATTGCGCCTACAGTCACACCACGGGCATCAGCCACGACAGCGGACAGAGCGACTTTGGCAGCCTCGTTGACTTCAGCGACGATGGCCTTCTTGTCTTCGAGTTTAATTGCCACGGGTAAAACTCCTGCTTGTTACCGTTTCATCTGGCCGAAGCCGGATGTCGTTTTGGTGTCTGATTCGGTAAGGAACCGGGAGCACCATCTGCGTAGGCTGGTTGTTTAAGGCTTGCGCCGCCTACGGTCTTGGATAGCCCCCGCCAGGCAGGGACCCCAATTTTGTTGCCGGCGCGCTTTCACGCGCCGGCAAGGTCTTACGCGCTCAGCGAGCTCTGGTCGATGACCAGACCTGGGCCCATAGTGGTGCTCAGGGTAACGCGCTTGACGTAGATACCTTTCGAGGAAGCTGGCTTGATACGCTTCAGATCAGCGATCAGGGCTTCAACGTTTTCCTTCAGCTTGCCGGCTTCGAAGCCAACCTTGCCAACGGAGGTGTGGATGATACCGTTTTTGTCGGTACGGTAGCGAACTTGACCAGCCTTGGCGTTTTTAACCGCGGTGGCTACGTCTGGAGTCACGGTACCGACTTTCGGGTTAGGCATCAGGCCGCGAGGACCCAGAACCTGACCCAGCTGACCAACAACGCGCATGGCATCCGGGGATGCGATGACTACGTCGTAGTTCAGGTCGCCAGCTTTCATCTCGGCAGCCAGGTCGTCCATACCAACGCGATCAGCGCCGGCAGCCAGAGCGGCCTCAGCAGCTGGGCCCTGGGTGAAGACGGCAACACGTACGGTCTTGCCAGTGCCGTGTGGCAGCACAGTAGCGCTACGAACGACCTGGTCGGATTTACGTGGGTCAACACCGAGGTTGACGGCAACGTCGAAGGATTCGCTGAACTTCACGGTGGACAGTTCGGCCAGCAGCGCTGCTGCTTCTTCGAAGTTGTAAACTTTGCCAGCTTCGAGTTTCGAAGCAATGGCCTTTTGGCGCTTGGTCAGCTTAGCCATTACACACCCTCCACGTTGAGGCCCATGCTGCGAGCAGAACCGGCGATGGTACGCACGGCTGCATCCATGTCAGCGGCAGTCAGATCAGCCTGTTTGGTCTTGGCGATCTCTTCCAGCTGAGCACGGGTCACGGTACCGACTTTAACGGTGTTCGGACGTGCAGAACCGCTGGTCAGGCCAGCAGCTTTCTTCAGCAGAACCGAAGCTGGGGTGCTTTTGGTTTCGAAGGTGAAGCTACGGTCACTGTAGACAGTGATGATCACAGGAGTCGGCAGGCCGGCTTCTTGACCCTGAGTACGGGCGTTGAAGGCCTTGCAGAATTCCATGATGTTCACACCGTGTTGACCCAGTGCTGGACCAACGGGTGGGCTTGGGTTGGCCTGGCCGGCCTTTACTTGCAGCTTGATGTAAGCCTGAATCTTCTTAGCCATGAGCTACTCCAATATCGGGTACGAACGCCAAATGGCTCCCCGGATTACTTGCGTTTTATCCCAGTGACGACAAAACCCCGCAGCACATAGGGCTGCGGGGTATGGGATGCGTCGTTCGCCTAGACCTTCTCGACCTGGCCGAACTCGAGCTCTACCGGAGTAGAGCGACCGAAAATGAGCACCGCCACTTGGAGCCGGCTCTTTTCGTAGTTAACTTCTTCAACGGTACCGTTGAAATCAGCAAAGGGACCGTCAACAACACGAACCACTTCACCTGGCTCAAAGAGCGTTTTTGGCTTCGGCTTGTCGCTACCATCGGCAACGCGACGCAGAATAGCCTCGGCTTCTTTATCGGTGATAGGCGCAGGCTTGTCTGCAGTACCACCAATGAAGCCCATTACGCGAGGGGTATCCTTGACAAGGTGCCAAGTCCCTTCGTTCATATCCATCTGGACCAATACATAGCCAGGGAAGAACTTACGCTCGCTTTTGCGCTTCTGGCCATTGCGCATTTCTACGACTTCTTCGGTCGGGACCAGGATCTCGCCGAATTCATCTTCCATGCCAGCCAGCTTCACGCGCTCGATCAAAGAGCGCATTACATGCTTCTCGTAACCCGAGTAAGCATGCACAACGTACCAACGCTTAGCCACGGGACACCCTTAGCCAACAATCAAGGAGACCGCCCAGCCGAGCAGGGAATCAAGACCCCACAGCAGCAACGCCATAACCAGCACGACAACCACAACGATAAGCGTGGTTTGCATGGTTTCTTGGCGGGTCGGCCACACGACTTTACGGATCTCGGTACGAGCTTCCTTCGCCAGCGCAAAGAACGACTTACCCTTCGCGGTCTGCAGGGCAACGAAGCCTGCAACAGCAGCCAGAGCAAGGAGAGCGAGCACGCGGTACAGAATCGGAGAAGCGGAGTAGTATTGATTACCTACGACGCCAACGACTACCAGAGCAACAACAGCGAGCCACTTGAAAAGATCAAAACGCGAATCTTGGGCTTCAGTTTTGGGAGTCATCGAGGAGGATCCTGTGAGAAGAAAGCCAATCACACCGAGGTGAATGGCAGGTCAGGAGGGAATCGAACCCCCAACCTACGGTTTTGGAGACCGTCGCTCTGCCAATTGAGCTACTGACCTTTAACACTGTACCAGGCCGGCCATTATGCCGACCTGGTCTTATGAAATCAACTACTTATTCAATAATTTT
>NZ_JBICKL010000019.1:0-1126 GCF_043104195.1 Pseudomonas sp. xss_2 | reverse complement strand
GTGCAGCCGCGGCAAGTTGCAATTTTCCAGGCACCTACAGCGTCATTGGACGAAAAGTGACCGAAAAATCATGTACGGAGAGCTTTTTCGACCGGTTCTCCGTGTTAAACGCGAACCTCACCCATACCCATGAGCTGTTTTCGAACCCTCCACAGGTTTGCCAGGGCGAACAGCGTGGTCAACTGAGCCGTGTTTTTCATCAGCCCACGAAAACGTACTTTCACGTAACCAAACTGCCGCTTGATCACGCGAAACGGATGCTCGACCTTGGCCCGTGTCTGAGCCTTGCAGAACTCGATCTTGCGCTTGGCTTTGTACAGTACGCTGCGCTGGTTCAGCTTGGAATAGGTGCTGCGACGCGCTGCAATCTGCCAGATCACCCCCCGATTTTCATGCTCTTCGCGCCTTTCGACACCGGTGTAACCGGCATCTGCATACACGGCGTTTTCTTCGCCATGCAGCAGTTCAGCCACCTGCGTGACATCGGCCACATTGGCAGCGGTGCCATGGACGTGATGCACCAGGCCGGACTCGACATCGGCACCGATGTGCGCCTTCATCCCGAAGAAATACTGACCGCCTTTCTTGGTCTGGTGCATCTCGGGATCACGCTTGCCTTCTTTATTTTTGGTCGAGCTGGGGGCATGAATAATGGTGGCATCGACGATGGTGCCTTGGCGCAGCGACAGGCCTTTTTCCTGCAGATAACCATTGATGACCGCAAGGATTGCCGGTGCGAGCTGATGCTTCTCCAGCAAGTGCCGGAAGTTCATGATCGTGGTGTCTTCGGGGATTGGCGCGCTCAGCGTCAGGCGTGCGAACTGGCGCATGGGCGTGATTTCGTAGAGCGCTTCTTCCATGGCCGGGTCGCTCAGGGAGAACCAGTTCTGCAACAGATGGATGCGCAGCATGGTTTCCAGAGGATAGGGTTTTCTACCGCCGCCGGCCTTGGGGTAGAACGGTTCGATCAGCTCCAGCAGGCCTGCCCAGGGCACCACCTGATCCATTTCGGCGAGGAAGCGCTCTCGGCGGGTTTGCTTGCGCTTGCCGGCGTACTCAAAGTCGGAAAAGCTCATCTGGCTCATGGGCGGCTCGGATCAGGTGTTGCGGGGATTCTCGCATAACT
>NZ_JBICKL010000018.1:0-20757 GCF_043104195.1 Pseudomonas sp. xss_2 | reverse complement strand
GGCAGCCCGGTCGTAGTGACCTTGGCCAATGGCCAGACCATTACCATCCCGGTTGGTCAGAGCTCCAGTACTGTCAGCACGCCCGTGAGCAATGATGTCTATCAAGGCCACGCTGCGGTCACCACGAACATCACTAACGTCAGCGGTGGCAACTACGAGAATCTGGTTGGTAACCCAGCGCCGGTTTCTACCACTGTCACCGATGTGCAGGACACCACCACCGTCACCCTGACTGCCACGCCCTCAGTGGCGGAAGGCGGCAGCATCATCTACACCGCAAGCGTCAATGCGCCGGTCACCGGCACCCCGGTCGTAGTGACCTTGGCCAACGGCCAGACCATTACCATCCCGGTTGGTCAGAGCTCCAGTACTGTCACTACGCCAGTGAGCAATGATGTCTATCAAGGCCACGCCCCAGTCACCAACAGCATCACCAATGTCAGCGGTGGCAACTATGAGAATCTGTTTGGCAACCCGGCACCGGTTACCACCAGCGTTACTGATGTGCAGGACACCACCACGGTCACTCTGACTGCCACGCCTTCAGTGGCGGAAGGCGGTAGCATCGTCTACACCGCTTCTGTCAATGCGCCGGTCACCGGTAGCCCGGTGATCGTGACCTTGGCCAATGGCCAAACCATCACCATCCCGGTTGGCCAGAGCTCCAGTACCGTCACCACACCGGTGAGCAATGATGTCTATCAAGGCCAAGCCCCTGTTACCACGAACATCACGGGAGTAAGTGGCGGCAGCTATGAGAATCTGGTCGGTAATCCGGCGCCGGTTGCTACCAGCGTTACCGATGTGCAGGACACCACGACAGTCACCCTGACCGCCACACCTTCGGTGACGGAAGGTGGCAGCATCGTTTACACCGCTTCGGTCAATGCGCCGGTCACCGGTAGCCCTGTGATCGTGACCTTGGCCAATGGCCAGACCATCACCATCCCAGTTGGCCAGAGCTCCAGTACTGTCAGCACCCCTGTGAGCAACGATGTCTACCAAGGCCATGCCCCAGTAACCACGAACATCACTAACGTCAGCGGTGGCAACTACGAGAATCTGGTTGGTAACCCAGCGCCGGTTACGACAACCGTTAGTGACAGCCAAGACACCACTACGGTGACCCTGACTGCCACGCCTTCGGTGGCGGAAGGCGGTAGCATCGTCTACACCGCTTCGGTCAATGCGCCGGTCACCGGTAGTCCGGTGATCGTGACCTTGGCCAATGGCCAAACCATCACCATCCCGGTTGGCCAGAGTTCCAGCACTGTCACCACTCCGGTGAGCAATGATGTCTATCAAGGCCATGCACCAGTAACCACGAACATCACCAACGTCAGTGGCGGCAATTACGAGAATCTGGTCGGCAACCCAGCGCCGGTTTCTACCACTGTCACCGATGTCCAGGACAACACCACGGTCACCCTGACCGCCACACCTTCGGTCGCTGAGGGCGGCAGCATCGTTTACACCGTTTCGGTCAATGCACCGGTCACCGGCACCCCGGTCGTGGTGACCTTGGCCAACGGCCAAACCATCACCATCCCGGTCGGCCAAAGCTCCAGCACTGTCACTACGCCAGTGACAAACGACGTCTACCAGGGGCATCCTGCGGTCACCACGAACATCACGGGAGTGAGTGGCGGCAGCTATGAGAACTTGGTTGGCAATCCGGCACCGGTTTCTACCACTGTCACCGATGTGCAGGACACCACCACGGTCACCCTGACTGCCACGCCTTCAGTGGCGGAAGGCGGCAGCATCGTTTACACCGCTTCGGTCAATGCACCCGTCACTGGCAGCCCGGTCGTGGTGACCTTAGCCAATGGCCAGAGCATCACTATACCGGTTGGCCAGAGCTCCAGTACTGTCACCACGCCTGTGAGTAACGACGTCTACCAAGGCCACGCCCCAGTCACCAACAGCATCACCAATGTCAGCGGTGGCAACTATGAGAATCTGTTTGGCAACCCGGCACCGGTTACCACCAGCGTTACTGATGTGCAGGACACCACCACGGTCACTCTGACGGCCACGCCTTCAGTGGCGGAAGGCGGCAGCATCGTTTACACCGCTTCGGTCAATGCAGCCGTCACCGGCAGCCCGGTCGTGGTGACCTTGGCCAACGGCCAAACCATCACCATCCCGGTTGGCCAAAGCTCCAGCACTGTCAGCACACCAGTGACCAACGATGTCTATCAGGGCCATGCTCCGGTCACCAACCACATCACCAATGTCAGCGGTGGCAATTACGAGAACCTGATCGGCAACCCGGCCCAGGTCAGCACCAGCGTGACCGACGCGCAAGACACCACGACCGTCTCGCTGTCAGCGACGCCATCCGTCACCGAAGGCGGCAGCATCGTATACACCGCTACCCTGACCAACCCAGCCGGTACACCGGTAACCGTCACTCTGAGCAATGGCCAGACGATAACCATTGCTGCCAACCAGTCCTCGGGCAGTGTCACCGTCGCCGCGCCAGGCGACGACCCCTACCTCGATGCCGGGCCGGTCAGTACTCATATCACCAACGCCCAGGGTGGTAATTTCGAGTCCCTTGCGATCAATAGCGCGCCGGCGATTACCAATGTCACCGATACCATCAACACTTCGACGGTATCCCTGAGCGCGACCCCAGTAGTCGCTGAAGGCGGGGCGATCGTCTACACCGCCAGCGTGAACGCCCCGGTCACCGGCAGCCCGCTGGTAGTCACTCTGGCCAACGGCCAGAGCATAACCATTGCCGTCGGGCAAAGCTTCGGCACGGTCAGCACGCCGGTGAGCAACGATGTCTACCAGGGCCATGCGCCGGTAATTACCCACATTACTGGGGTCAGCGGTGGCAACTACGAGAACGTGGTCGCCAACCAGGCACCGGTGGTGACCAACGTTACATCGGTACAGGACACCACCAGCGTTTCCCTCTCAGCAACGCCCGCCGTCGCCGAGGGTGGCAGCATCGTCTACACCGCCACCCTGACCAACCCGGCCGGCACGCCGGTGACGGTTACCCTGAGCAATGGCCAGATCATCACCATTGCCGCCAACCAGACGTCCGGCAGTATCACGGTCGCAGCACCAGCGGATGATGCGTACCTCGACGCAGGATCGGTCAGTGCGCGGATCACCAACGCGTCGGGTGGCAACTTCGAGAATCTGACGGTCGTTGCCACGCCAGCGGTTACCCAGGTCAGCGATACCATCGACACCTCGACCGTCTCCCTCACCGCGACACCGACAGTCGGCGAAGGCGGCAGCATCATCTATACCGCCAGCGTGACCGCGCCAGTCACGGGTAGCCCCGTGGTGGTCACCTTGGCCAACGGCCAAACCATCACGATCGCCGTGGGCCAGAGCTCCGGAACGGTGAGTACGCCAGTCAGCAATGACGTCTACCAGGGGCATGCGCCGGTCACCAACAGCATTACCAATGTCAGCGGTGGCAATTACGAGAACCTGGTGGGCAACCCTGCTCAGGTCAGCACCAGCGTGACCGATTCGCAGGACACCACGACCGTCTCGCTGTCAGCCACTCCATCCGTCGCCGAGGGCGGCAGCATCATCTACACCGCCTCCCTGACCAATCCAGCCGGTACGCCGGTCACCGTCACCCTGAGCAATGGTCAAACCATCACCATCGCTGCCAACCAGACCTCAGGCAGCGTGACGGTCGCAGCTCCAGGCGATGACCCGTACATCGATGCCGGCGCGGTCAGCGCAAGAATCACGGGAGCTTCAGGCGGTAACTTTGAAAATCTCGCGGTCAATGGCGCAACGGTGGTGACCCAGGTCACCGATACCGTCGACACCTCGACCGTGTCGTTGACAGCGACGCCATCGGTCGCCGAAGGCGGCAGCATTATCTACACCGCCAGCGTGACCGCACCGGTAACCGGCAGCCCCCTTGTCGTGACGTTGGCCAATGGTCAGACCATCACGATTGCCGAAGGCCGAAGTTCTGGCACCGTAAGCACGCCCGTCAGCAATGACACCTACCAGGGCCATGCTCCGGTCACCAACAGCATCAGCCACGTCAGTGGTGGTAACTATGAGAATCTGGTGACCAACCCTGCACCCGTCACGACTGGCGTCACGGATGTGCAGGACACCACCACAGTGACACTCACCGCCACGCCTTCGGCAGTCGAGGGCGGCACCATCGTCTACACCGCCTCGGTTGGAACGCCCGTCACCGGCAGCCCGGTGGTAGTGACCTTGGCCAACGGTCAGACCATCACCATCCCAGTTGGTCAGAGCTCAAGCACTGTCAGCACGCCTGTGAGCAACGATGTCTACCAAGGCCACGCCCCGGTTACCAACAGCATCACTAACGTCAGTGGGGGCAACTACGAGAATCTGGTCGGCAATCCAACCTCCGTTTCCACGACCATTACTGATTCGCAGGACACCACCACTGTCTCGCTGTCGGCCACACCCTCCGTGGCCGAGGGTGGCAGCATCATCTACACCGCGACCTTGACCAATCCAGCCGCCAGCCCGGTCACAGTTACCCTGAGCAACGGCCAGACCATTACTATCGGCGCCAACCAGACTTCAGGCAGCGTGACAGTCGCGGCGCCCGGCGATGATCCGTATCTGGATGCAGGCTCGGTTAGCGCACGGATCACCGGTGCGTCGGGCGGTAACTTTGAGCATCTAGCGGTCAATGGGGCTGCTGCGGTAACGACTATCAGCGATACCGTGGATACCTCCACCGTGTCGTTGACCGCTACGCCATCGGCGGCCGAAGGCGGCATCATTGTCTACACCGCCAGCGTGACTGCGCCGGTCACCGGTAGCCCTGTCATCGTCACTTTGGCCAACGGTCAGACCATCACCATCCCGGTTGGCCAGAGCTCCAGCACCGTCAGCACGTCTGTGACCAATGACGTCTATCAAGGCCATGCCCCGGTCACCAACAGCATCACCAATGTCAGCGGTGGCAACTACGAAAGCCTGGTCGGAAACCCGGCACAAGTTTCCACGACGGTGACCGATGTTCGCGATACCACCACGGTCACGCTAACCGCGACGCCATCAGTGGCCGAGGGCGGTAGCATTGTCTACACCGCATCGGTCGGAGCGCCAGTTACCGGCAGCCCGGTCGTGGTGACCTTGGCCAACGGCCAAACCATCACCATCCCGGTTGGCCAGAGCTCCAACACTGTCAGCACGCCAGTGAGCAATGACGTCTATCAGGGCCACGCTCCGGTCACCAATAGCATCAGCAATGTCAGCGGCGGCAGTTACGAGCACCTGGTCGCGAATCCGGCGTCAGTCTCCACTGCCGTGACCGATGTTCAGGACACCACCACCGTTACCCTTACTGCCACACCATCGGTAACCGAAGGCGGCAGCATCGTCTACACCGCTTCGGTCGGGGCGCCGGTCACCGGCAGCCCGGTGGTGGTGAACCTGGCCAACGGCCAGAGCATTACCATTGCAATCGGTCAAAGCTCTGGCACTGTCAGTGCACCGGTGACCAACGACGTCTATCAGGGGCATGCCCCAGTCACCAACAGCATCACCAGTGTCAGCGGCGGCAACTACGAGAGTCTGGTTGGTAATCCGGCACCGGTTACCACCAGCGTTACCGATGCACAGGACACCACTACGGTGACACTGACGGCTACGCCTTCGGTCGCTGAAGGTGGCAGCATTGTCTATACCGCGACCTTGACCAATCCCGCCGGCACGCCGGTCACGGTTACCTTGAGCAACGGCCAGACCATCACCATCGCCGCAAACCAGACTTCGGGCAGTGTAACTGTGGCTGCGCCGGGCGATGACCCGTACATCGATGCCGGTTCGGTCAGCGCGCGGATCACCACTGCCACAGGTGGCAACTTCGAGAATCTGGTAATCATTAATGCTCCGGCAGTGACCAACATTACCGATACTGTAGATACCTCGACCGTATCGCTCACTGCGAGCCCGACTGTGGCTGAAGGCGGCAGCATCACCTATACCGCCTCGGTCGGAGCGCCGGTAACGGGTACACCTGTTGTGGTGACCTTGGCCAACGGCCAGACCATTACCATCCCCGTTGGGCAAAGCTCCGGTACCGTCAGCACGCCGGTTAGCAATGACGTCTATCAAGGCCACGCCCCGGTTACCAACAGCATCAGTAACGTCAGCGGAGGCAACTACGAGAGTCTGGTCGCCAATCATGCGCCGGTTACTACAAGCGTCACCGACGTCCAGGACACCACCACGGTCACTCTCACTGCCACGCCTTCGGTTGCTGAGGGCGGCAGCATCGTTTACACCGCTTCGGTCAATGCACCGGTCACCGGCACCCCGGTCGTGGTGACCTTGGCCAACGGCCAAACCATCACCATCCCGGTTGGCCAGAGTTCCAGCACTGTCACCACTCCGGTGAGCAATGATGTCTATCAAGGCCATGCACCAGTAACCACGAACATCACCAACGTTAGTGGCGGCAATTACGAGAATCTGGTTGGCAACCCAGCGCCGGTTTCTACCACTGTCACCGATGTCCAGGACACCACGACAGTTACACTGACCGCCACGCCTTCGGTGGCGGAAGGCGGCAGCATCGTCTACACCGCAAGCGTCAATGCGCCGGTCACCGGCAGCCCGGTCGTGGTGACCTTGGCCAACGGCCAGAGCATCACCATCCCGGTTGGCCAGAGTTCCAGCACTGTCAGCACACCTGTGAGCAATGACGTCTATCAAGGCCACGCCCCAGTCACCAACAGCATCACCAATGTCAGCGGTGGCAATTACGAGAGCCTGGTCGGCAATTCGGCCCAGGTCAGCACCAGCGTGACCGACTCGCAAGACACCACCACCGTCTCGCTGTCGGCCACACCATCCGTGGCCGAGGGCGGCAGCATCGTTTATACCGCGACCCTGACCAATTCGGCCGGCACGCCGGTGACGGTTACCTTGAGCAACGGCCAGACCATCACCATCGCCGCGAACCAGACTTCGGGCAGCGTGACGGTCGCCGCGCCAGCGGATGACCCTTACATCGATGCCGGCTCGGTCAGCGCGCGAATCACCGGTGCTTCAGGCGGTAACTTCGAGAATCTGGCGGTCAACGGGGCAACTGTGGTGACCCAGGTTACCGACACCATCGACACCTCAACCGTGTCTCTGACGGCCACGCCTTCGGTGGCTGAGGGCGGCAGTATCCTTTACACCGCAAGCGTCAATGCGCCGGTCACCGACACGCCGGTCGTGGTGACCTTGGCTAATGGCCAGACCATCACCATCCCGGTTGGCCAAAGCTCCAGCACTGTCAGCACGCCGGTGAGCAACGATGTCTATCAAGGCCACGCCCCGGTCACCAACAGCATCACCAATGTCAGCGGCGGCAACTTCGAGAGCCTGGTCGGCAATCCGGCCCAGGTCAGCACCAGCGTGACCGACTCACAAGACACCACCACCGTCTCGCTGTCGGCCACGCCATCCGTGGCCGAGGGTGGCAGCATCGTTTATACCGCGACCCTGACCAACCCAGCCGGCACAGCGGTCACGGTGACCCTAAGCAACGGCCAGACCATCACTATCGCCGCCAACCAGACTTCCGGCAGCGTAACGGTCGCCGCGCCAGCGGATGACCCTTACATCGATGCGGGCACGGTCAGCGCGCGGATTACCAATGCCTCGGGCGGCAACTTCGAGAACCTCGCGGTCAACGGCACTGCTGCAGTGACCAACGTCAGCGACACGGTCGACACCTCGACCGTCTCCTTGACCGCCACCGCCTCGGTCGTCGAGACGGGCAATATCATCTACACCGCCAGCGTTACTGCCCCGGTGACCGGTACGCCGGTCGTGGTGAGCCTGGCCAACGGTCAGACCATTACCATTGCCGTAGGACAAAGCTCGGGGACTGTCAGCACTCCAGTGAGCAACGACGTCTACCAGGGCCATGCTCCGGTGAGCAACAGCATTACCAACGTCAGCGGCGGCAACTACGAGAACCTGGTGGCCAACAAGACGCCAGTCAGCACCAGCGTGACCGATCTGCCGGACACCACCACAGTCACCCTCAGCGCCACCCCGACCGTCGCCGAAGGCGGCAGCATCGTCTACACCGCAACCCTGACCAACCCTGCCGGTACTCCGGTCACGGTCACCCTGAGCAACGGCCAGACCATCACCATCGGCGCCAACCAGACAACTGGCAGTGTCACCGTGGCCGCGCCAGCGGATGACGCCTATGTCGACGCTACCACCATCAGCACCCGCATCACTGGCGCCAGCGGCGGTAACTTCGAGAACCTCGCGGTGGTCAGCACCCCGGCGGTCACCGCGGTCACCGACACGATCAGCACCACCACGCTGGGCATCAGTGGTACCGCCGCAGTGGCTGAAGGCAGCAGCGCCACCTATACCCTGACCCTGAGCAATGCCGCGCAAACCGATGTCACGGTCAAGCTGAGTTACTCGGGCACTGCCAGCAACGGCACCGATTACACAGGCGTCGCCACGGCGGTGATCAAGGCAGGCAGCACCCAGGCCACCTTCAGCATCCCGACCCTTCAGGACAACGTCAGCGAGGGCACCGAGCAGTTCACGGTGAAGATCGATTCGGCCACCGGCGGCAACTTCGAAGGCCTGGTGGTCAACGCCGGTGCCGGCAGCGTCACCACCCAGATCTACGAGCCAGCGCCCGTGCTGGACCTGGACGGCAATGACTCCAGCGGCAAGACCGGCGCCGACTTCCAGACCAGCTATACCGAGAACCAGAGTGGTGTCTCGATTGGTGACCTGGATGTCTCGATTACCGATTTCGACAGCAATCAGCTCACTGGCGCCACCGTCACCCTGGGCAACCGCCAGCCAGGAGATGTGCTCAACCTGGGCAGCAGTGTCAACGGCATCACAGTCACCACCGCCATCAGCGACGGCAAGGTGGTGCTGAGCCTGAGCGGCAACGCGACGTTGGCTGACTACATGCAGGCGATCAAGAACATCACCTTCAGCAATACCAGCGAGGACCCAAGCACCACGCCACGGGTGATTACGGTAACGGTGACCGATGGGGTCAACACCTCCAACACCGCGACCACTACAGTCAACGTGGTAGCGGTCAATGACGCGCCGGTGTCCACGGGTGGCGCCGCCAGCGGTACCGAGGACACCGAGCTGGTGCTGAGCTGGAGCAACTTCAACGTCAGCGATGTCGACAGCAGCCTGTCGAGCCTGGGCGTGACCATCACCAAGCTGCCTGACCTGGGCAGCCTGAAGTTCAACAACGGCACGGCGTGGGTCAACGTCAGCGTCAACCAGACCATCAGCCAGGCCGACATCGCCGCGGGCAAGCTCAAGTTCGTGCCGCTGGCCAACCAGTCGGGTGCCGACGGCTATGGCGGGACGGGGATAGGCAACAAGCAGGCCGACTACGCGCAAATCAAGTACAAGCCTACCGATGGCGTCATCCCTGGCAGCGAAACCACCTTGAAGGTGGACATCACGCCGGTGGCCGACAAACCGGATTTGAACATCGGCAACAACACCGTCAACTCGCTGGGCCTGACCAAAGAGACCTGGACCAGCCTGACTGGCCTAGGGACCAACGGCAATGGCATCACCGGCGATGCGCTGAAAACCGTGTTCGCCAACTCAGGCAACGCCAGCAGTAGCCAGACCACCACCAACGTGCAGTCCGACGCTAGCGTGGCTGGCGGCTCCGGCTCGAAAACCTCCGGCCTGATCTACCTAGAAGCCGGCAAGACCTACACCTTCAGCGGCAGCGCCGACGACAGCCTGCTGGTGGCCATCGGCGGCAAGAACGTGGTCACCGCCACCTGGGGCGCCGGCGGTACCGTGGCCGGTAGTTACACGCCAAGCGTCAGCGGTTATTACACGCTGGAGATCTACCATGCCAACCAGTCCGGCCCGGGCAGCTACGACGTCAACGTCAAGGTGGGCAGTGGGGCGGTGGGCGACCTCAACAGCACCACCCTGCCGATGTACCCCAACGTCACCGCACTGGAGAACGCCGGGGTCAGCGTTTCCGACCTGCATGGCAGCAACGGCCAGGGCTACTACGACGGCTTCAAGCTCAACGAAGGGCCGGAGAACGGCAGCGTCAAGCTGGTCGGTATCAGCTCGAACCTGATCGACACCGACGGTTCGGAGACCCTCAGCGTCAAGCTCAGCGGAATTCCGGCAGGCTCGGTGCTCAGCGACAACGCCGGCCACAGCCTCACCGTGGGCGCTACGGCGGTCGATGTCAGCGGCTGGAACCTAGGCAGCCTGGCGATCAAGCCACCGGCCTATTACTACGGCCAGTTCGACGTGAAGGTCAGCTCGACCTCGACGGAAACCGTCGGCGGCAGCACGGCGACTAACGAAGGCACACTCAAGGTCACGGTCTATCCGCAGACCTATACCACCAGCAACCTGGGTAGCGACAACGATACCGTGAGCGGCACCGTCAACAACGACCTGGTGGTGGCCGACGTGACCGGCCTGCACGTGGTCGCCGGCAAGGACTACAACATCGCCTTCATCGTCGACACCTCCGGCAGCATGGGTTCAGCCGGCGTCGATGCGGCGAAAAAATCCATGGAGTCGGTGTTCAAGACGCTGGCGGCCAGCGTCAAGGGTGCGCAGTCCGGTACGGTTAACGTGCTGCTGGTCGACTTCGCCACCCAGGTCAAGAGTACCGTGGCGGTCAAACTCAACGACGCCGGTCTGCAGACCTTGCTCGACGCTTTGAAGACCCTCAGCTCCGACGGCGGCACCAACTACGAGGACGCCTTCAAGACCACGGCCAACTGGTTCCAGAACCTCAAGGATGCCGGCAATACAGGCAGCAACCAGACCTTCTTCATCACCGACGGCCAGCCAACCTACTATCAGACCGGCGAGCAGGCCAACCCGAACCTGGCCAACAGCAGCATCAAGCTCGACACCTTCCTCACCACCATCAACTACAAAGTTGGCGACACCGTCACCAACTATCAGCTCGACACCACCAACCGGGTGTCGATCGACAGCAGCGGCAACCTCACCGCGCAGACTCGCGGCAATTTCGACATCCTTACCTGGAGCTACAAGTGGAACACCGTGACCACCGGCATGATTCGCGCAGAAGGTAACGGCGGCTACGAGTTGTCCAACCGCGCCGGTACCGGCAATTCCAGCAACGACGCCACCCTGAACAACTCGACGGCGAGTTTCCTGATTCTCTCGGCGCTGTCGTCGGTAGAAGCCATCGGTCTGAACAGCGACATCAACAAGGACGACCTCAAGCCGTACGATTCGGACAAGACGCCGCAGACCAACATCGACCCGAGCAAGCTGGCCGAAGCCATCCTCGGCCATACCGAAGTCACCCAACCTGGAGCCGATAAAGTCGACGGCGGCGATGGTCACGACATCATTTTCGGCGACCTGGTGACATTCGATTCGATTCCCGGCACCGGGGTCGAGGCGATCCAGGCGTTTGTCGCGACCAAGCTGGGGGTCGATGCCGGCGACGTCGATGCACGGCTGATGCACCAGTACGTCACCGAGCATTACACCGAGTTCGATATCTCGCGGGCCAATGACGGTGCCGACACCCTGATGGGCGGAGCCGGCAACGACATCATCTTCGGTCAGGGCGGTAACGACTACATCGATGGTGGCAAGGGCAACGACATCCTCCTCGGTGGCACCGGCAATGACACCCTGCTCGGAGGTGAAGGCAATGACGTGTT
This sequence comes from Pseudomonas sp. xss_2, assembly GCF_043104195.1. Lineage (NCBI taxonomy): Bacteria > Pseudomonadati > Pseudomonadota > Gammaproteobacteria > Pseudomonadales > Pseudomonadaceae > Pseudomonas > Pseudomonas sp. xss_2. The sequence goes on along the minus strand of NZ_JBICKL010000018.1, from coordinate 9,064 downwards.
GTTCGGTGGCGTCGGTAAAGACACGCTGATCGGCGGCAAGGGTAACGATATCCTCAGCGGTGGCGCCGGGGCCGATACCTTCGTGTGGAAGGCCGGCGACCTCGGCAACGACGTGATCAAGGACTTCAAGCCCGCCGAAGGGGACCGCCTGGACTTGAGCGACCTGCTCCAGGCCGAGCGTGGCACGACCATCGACAACTACCTGAAGATCACTACGGTGGGCGGCGAATCGACTCTGCAGATCAGTACCGAAGGCAAATTGAATGCGGCAGGCGGGCTGGCCAACGTCGATGTGTCGATCAAGCTGGAGGGGGTCAACTGGTCGAATACCACGATCAATTCGTTGATCAGCGGGGCCGACCCGACGATCAAGATCGACAACTCGAACAGCTGATGGGCTGGCAGCGAATTACTGGCGCAGAACATTGCCTATGCTGCTTGTTAATCAGAAGGGATCACCATGCTGTGGGAGGACGCCATGTTCTACGTGCAACGCGACATCGAAGGCCAGTTGCTGCGGGTAGAAGCGGCCCCGTTCGAGCACTACACGGAAATGCTTCCGGCCGACCATGCCGAAATTCAGGAGTGGTTTGCTGACGATCTCGTGGAGAACAGCCTCAAGCAGCTCAAACAGAGCGATCTGGACATGATCCGGGTGCTCGAGGACTTGATCGAGGTGCTCACCAGCAAGGGGGTGATCAGCATCACCGATCTTCCGGTAGGTGCGCAGTCCAAGCTGCTAAACCGTTCAACGGCGCGTAAGGCCCTGGGCAGCCTGAACAACCTGATCGAGGAGGATGAGGGGAGTGGGTTGATCTGATCCGCGCGCAAACGTGTCGCCTGTGCTGACGCTATCGCGGGGCAAGCCCGCTCCTACGCTGCCCGTGGGAGCGGGCTTGCCCCGCGATAAGGCCAACCTAGACACCCCAGCGCTCAACGCCAGGGCGCTGGCTCTCCGACCAACTGCCCCTGAACGCCTTGGACGCCCATCTCGCGGAGTACCCGCAACTCGCCTTCAGTCTCGACCCGCTCGGCGATCAGCGGCAGATCGATACTATGCGCCGCCCGCTGCACGGCTTCGATAAACAAGCGCTTGTGCTGTTCTTGGTCGATGCTGCGGATGTAGCCACCATCGATCTTCAGGTAGGCCAGCCCCAGGTGGGCCAGATTGCCGATCAGGCTGAAGCGCCCGCCAAATCGCTGCAGGCCCAAGCCAAAACCCAGGGCGTGCAAACGCCGGGTCAGTTGCTCGAGCAACGGCTGTTCGGGCAGTTGTTCCTCGCCGATCTCGAAGGTCAAGCGCGGCCCCATGGCGCGGTGTTGGCCTAACAGATCGAACACACGCTGCAGGGCCTTGGGATCGGCCAAGGTCGCCGCTGACACGTTCAGCGCCAGCGACTCACGATGCCCTTGCAGGTGCTTGAGCACCCTCTCCAGCACCAGCAGATCCAGCTGCGCCATCCAGCCAAAACGTTCCAACCAGGGCAGAAAACGCCCGGCGGCAAGCGCCTCGCCGTGCTCGTCATAAAGCCGTGAGACAACCTTGTAATGAAGGATCCGCTGTGGTGCCTGGCTGTCCACCACCGGCTGGAAGAACAACTCGAACTGCCCGTTGGCCAGGGCCTGCTCAAGGCGGGCATGCCATTGCTGATGGCCATTGGCAGTTTGCGTAGCAACACCTTGCTCCAGACATACCCAGCCCGGCTCTGACTGGCTCTCGGCACGCGCCAACGCCTCATCAGCCAGCTTCAACAGTGCCTGTGGCGAATCGCCTGGGCTATAGGGCGCCAGACCAATGCACGCGACCGGATCGACATCGCTGGCGCCAGTCTCGTGCAGGCTGCGCAAGGTAGCCTCCAACGCCTGCGCCAACTGCACGGCTTCCTCATGCACCATACCCGGCGCCAGCACGGCAAACTCGCCGCCGCGGCTGCGGGTGATCAAGTCGTTGGTCTGCGGGTAATTGGCACACGTGCGGCGCAACTGCTCAGCGACTGCCAGCAGCAGTTGGTCGGTGCGCTGGCCACCCAGGCGGGCATTGAGGCCGGTTAGATCGCTCACCCGCAGAAGCAGCAGGTAGCCCGCGCGAGCCTCCTCCCGATTGCTCACCTGAGCGGCCAATTGCATTTCGAAGTAACGCCGATTGGCCAATCCGGTGAGGCTGTCCTGGTATGACTCGGCGCGCAGCCGCTCGCTGCGTTCGGCCTGTTCGGCGAACAACGCCTTGAGTTTTTCGACCATCTGGTTCATCGCCTGTACAACCCGGCGCAGCTCTGGGGTGCGCGGTAATTCAGGCTGGCTGAGGAACTCGCGGCGGGCGATGGCATGCGACTGCGCAACCATGTAGTCCAACGGCCGCAGTTGGCGACGCAACAGCAGAGCCCCGAGTACCGCACTGAGTGCTCCACAGAGCAGCAGCCAGCCAAGGCTACCCAGCGCGCTTTGCCAGAGTTTGGCCAAGGCAAACATTGGGTGGCTGATCACTTCCACACGCGCCGCCTGCTGCCAGCCGCGGCTGACGATCGCATCGCCACCGGCCGCCTGTAGGCCAATCAGCCGCACGAACCAGGCCGGTACGCCAGCGCTGTCAGGTTCGGCATGACGCTCGACCAGCACGGCATTGCTGCCCAGCTCGACCACCTTGATGCTCGAATAGTAACCACTGTCGAAAATCGAGCTGACCATCAGCTCGACCATTGCCGGATCATCGATGTTCGGTGTCAGCGACAACGCCAGTGCCGTCGCTGCATCCTGAGCATGGGAGCGCAATTGATTCACGTATTGGCTGCGTGAGCTTTCCAGGCTGACCATGAAGCTGCCGCTGAAGGCAACGACCAGGAACAGGCAAATGGCAAGCAGCAATTGTTTGAACAATGACATCTGTGCTCCTTCAGTAAACCGGTTCGGCCGGGAATCCTTCGGCACGCATTTTTTTCAACAGATCCTGCCAGCGCGACAAACGCTTGGTATCCCCGACCTTTTTGTTGCCGGCAGCGCCGGTCAGCCACAGGCCTTCACCGTTGAAGGCGTAAACCGGTAACAGGTCGCTACGCTGGCTGGCCGGCTTGATGGCGTCCATCAAGCTGTCGAGCACCAGCGGCTGGGCCTGTGGACTTGAATAATAGGTCAGGACCATGTGCGCGCGGTTCTGGCGCAAGGCTTTGACGTAGGTAATGCGCAGTTTCTCACTGGCAATGCCCATGCGGCGCAGGCTGAAGTACTTGGCGATGGCGTAGTCCTCGCAGTCGCCTGCGCCCTTGATCAAGGACTGGATGGGCGTGGCCCAATAATCGACCTCGCGCCACAGGTCGACATCTTCGACATAACGCAATTGCTGGTTGAAGAACTGGTTGACCGCCTGCAAGCGCTCCAGTTCGCTGCCCTGCTGGTGGCTGGCCAACAACCGCTGCCAGGCATCGATGCGGTCCTTGCCGGGGCCCAGGGGCCCATACAGCGCCTGCGCGCGCTGGCTGATCTGGGAAAAGTCCCAATCTGCTCGTAGGCCGCCCAGCAGCAGGCCGCCCAGCACAATGGCGAGGCTGAACGGGCGTATCCAGCTTTTTAGTATCCCGGCAATCGCCACAGGGAAGACCTGTTCAAAGCCATCGAAAACCGCGATGGTGCGGCCTGCTTTGGCAAAAGACAATGGCACCTTACAATCACCGCCGCTCTATTCACGGGCGCTATTTACCTTGCGCCGAAGCGCTCATCAGCTTCCCCTTCACAGGGACTTCATTCACCATAGACAGATTCCGTGCAAAGGCTTGGAAGCCTGCCATCGCTAGGGTTTGACACCTCTTGAGCGACTCTCTACGTTTATTGGATCCAATCAGCAAATTGTCGAGGCAGACTTCCAGTGGCTGAGAAAATCAGACTGCTTTCCAGCGTGATTGGCAGTGAGCAGGTGCCGGCGCACCTTGCTCGTAGCGTGATCGAAGAACGCCTGCGCAGCGCTATCGTCGATGGACGCCTGCCGCCAGGTACCGCCTTGCGTCAACAAGAGATCGCGGGCTTGTTTGGCGTGAGTCGCATGCCCGTGCGCGAGGCCTTGCGCCAGCTCGAAGCGCAGTCGTTGTTGCAGGTGGTCATGCACAAGGGCGCCGTGGTTGCCCCGCTGATCGGTGAAGATGCGGTGGACACCTACGCGTTGCGGGTGCTGCTTGAGTCCGAGGCGCTGCGCCAGTCGATCCCGCTGCTCGAGGCCGATGACATCGCCCGCGCACGGGGCTATATCCAGGAGCTGGAAAGCGAAACCCGCCATGCCGAGATCGGCCGCCTCAACCGCTTGTTTCACATGACGCTGTACAGCAAGGCGCACAACCAGAAACTGCTGCGCATGATCGAGATCGAGCTCAATGAAGAGGAGCGTTTCTTGCGCTTCCACCTGTCATCGATGGGGCTGGGTAAGCTGACTCAGGACGATCACAATGCGTTGGTGAATGCCGCCAGCGACAAACGGGTGGACGAGGCCGTCAACGTGCTGGAAGAGCACTTGAACAACGGTGCGCGGGCTATTCGCAAGTATCTGGATAGTCAGCGCCTGTCGATGTAAGCACCGCCGAGTAGTTGCAAAATTTTGCCCGCCCGCGAACAATGAGACTAATTATCATTAATGACTTAATGTTCGCGGCGCCCTTCCATGTCTTCTCAAGATTCTGTGCATACGCTCTACAGCGACCACCACAGCTGGCTGCAAACTTGGTTGCGCAGCAAGTTGGGGAACGCTGCCGATGCAGCAGACCTGGCGCAGGATACCTTTGTCCGCCTGCTCCAGCGCCGTGAACAATTGCAGCTGAACACCCCGCGGGCGTTCCTGCGCACAGTCGCCCGCGGCCTGGTCATTGACCACTGGCGACGCCAGGAGCTGGCCCGAGCCTACCTTGAAGCGCTCGCGCACCTGCCCGAGGCGCATGCGCCATCGGCGGAAACCCGCGAACTGCTGCTGGAGTTGCTCGAGCGCATTGCGCGCATGCTCGATGGGCTCAAGCCCAAGGTGCGCCGCGCTTTCCTCCTGGCCCAATGCGAGGGCTTGAGCCACAAGGCGATCGCCGAACAGATGGGCATCTCGCTGCGCTCGGCAGAGCGTTACATTGCCGATGCCCTCTACCATTGCTACCTGCTGCGCTACGAAGACGAGTGCTGAAGCGATGAGCGTTGCCCCCCTGCCGCCCAAGGTGGTCAAGCAGGCCATCCACTGGATGCTCAAGCTGCGCGAGAGCGGCCACAATGCGCGCCTGCAACTGCAATGCGAACAATGGCGCAGCGAGCATCATGAGCATGAATTGGCCTGGCAGCGGGTGCTCGATCTGCATCAAGAGTTGAACCTGCGCGCCATCCCTGGCGCAGGGGTGGCTTTGCAGAGCCTAGAGACCAGCGAACGTCGCTTGCACCGTCGACAGGCACTCAAGCTACTCACCGGCGTTGCGCTGGTAGGTTCGGCAGCCTGGTTGGGCAAGGATCTTCAGATCCTCGACAATTGGACTTCGGACTACGCCACCGCTACTGGCGAGCGACGTACCTTTGCTCTACCAGACGGCTCGCTGTTGCAGCTCAATACTCAAAGTGCGGCGGACCTGACCTTTGACGATCGACAGCGGCTCATTCGTCTCAAGCACGGCGAGCTGATGCTCACCTGCAGCGCTACCCAGGGCCAGGACAGGCCGCTGCTGGTTCAGACCCACGACACCCTGCTGGAAGGCTTCGAGGGGCGCTTCGTGGTGCGTCAGGACAGCGATTGCACGCGGGTTAGCGTCAGCCAAGGCAAGGTGGCCATTCATCGCCCAGGCAATGGCGCGCTGCAATGGATGAGCAGCGGCCAGAATTGGCGACTCGATGGCCAAGGTGCACGTCTGTTGGAGCACCAGGACATGGATGCCGGGGCCTGGGTCGAAGGCTTGATCGTCACGCGGGACATGCGCCTGGCAGATTTCCTCGCAGAGGTGGCGCGCTATCGCCATGGCTATCTGGGTTGCAGTGACGAGATCGCTGACTTGCGCCTATCGGGTGTGTTCCGCCTGGAAGATACCGACAAGCTGCTGCAGCTGCTGCCGCAGACCCTGCCGGTCATTCTGCGCCAGCGTACGCGCTGGTGGGTGCGCCTGGAACGCATGCGCTGAGATTGAGCTCTGCAAGATTTTTTGGCGGGAACCCTGCGCCGGTCCGGCTAGGACAGTAAGTAACTCCCTCTGCCCTTAACGATTCGACGGACCTGTCCATGCCGACCGCCCTGCCCTCGCAACGCGTCACCAACGAGAATGATTTTCGACCTGTCTTGAATTCCGCCCGCCTGCGCAAGGCTGTACGCGCCGCGCTGTTCGGTACGGCCCTTGGCATGAGCGCTATAGCGCCACTGGCTTTGGCTGCCCAGGCCAACACTGCTACCCAGCAATTCACGATCCCTGCTGGCAATCTCAACGATGTGCTCAACCAGTTTGCGCGCCAGGCCGGCATTACCTTGTCGAGCACCCCGCAGCTTACAAGTGATCGGCAATCGCCAGGCCTGCAAGGGAATTACTCGCCTGACCAGGCACTGCGTCAGCTGCTTAATGGCACGGGCCTTGAGGCCGTCAGCCAGGACGGCAGCAGTTATGTGCTGCGGGCGCAGCCTGAGGAGGCGGCATTGTCTCTGCCGGACACTGACGTTCGCGGTTTTGCCTTGGGGAACGCGCTGGGCAGCATGGAGGGCTACAACGCTACCCACAGCCAGATCGCGACCAAGACCAGTATGCCGATCCTGGAGACCACCCAGTCGGTCTCGGTGGTCACCCGTCAGCAGATGGACGACCAGGGTTCGCAGACCGTGGCCCAGGCCATGCGCTATACCCCCGGGGTGCTGACCAACCCCTATGGCGCTACCCATCGCTATGACTACGTGGCCATGCGCGGCTTCAACGATGGCTCGGTAGACAACATCTACGTCGATGGCTTGAAGTCCATGGGCGACAACGGCACCTACAGCACCATGCAGGTGGACCCGTACTTCCTGGAGCGCATCGACATCCTCAAGGGCCCCTCTTCGGTACTGTACGGGCGTAGCTCGCCGGGCGGCCTGGTGGCGTTGACCACCAAGAAGCCGATGTTCGATCCGTATCACCAGGTCCAGGCAACTGTCGGCACCCAAGGCCAACGGGGGATGGGCTTCGACTTCAGCGGGCCGCTGGATGATGACAAGCGCATCGCCTATCGCCTGACAGGCATTGCGGATTCATCCGACACCCAGTTCGATCACAACAAGGAAGAGCGCTACGCGATCGCCCCAGCAGTCAGTGTCGACTTCAGCGAAGATACCTCGTTGACCTTGCAGGCTTATCTACAGAAAGACCCCAACGGCGGCTACCACGGTGCGCTGCCCTCTGATGGGGCCTTACATCCGCGTAACGGCCAGCGTCTGTCCGATCACTTTTTCGAAGGTGAGCTCAGCGACAACTACGAACGCACCCAACAGTCGTTCAGTTACCAGCTGGAGCATCGCTTCAATGACGTGTTCACCGCGCGGCAGAACTTCCGCTATCAGGATTCTGATGTGTCGATGGACCAAGTCTACTTCGCTGGCTGGGACGCGAGCGTGCCTGGGCGTAACGTGATGAACCGCGCCTACACCGGCGGCGACGAGCGTCTGCATTCGTTCATCATCGACAACATGCTGCAGGCTGAGTTCTTCACCGGTTCCGCCAAGCACACGCTGTTGCTAGGCACCGACTATCAGCGACGCAAGGCCGATGTGTCCTGGCGCTATGGCACGGTCGATAGCCTGGATGCGGGTAACCCGCAATACGGCAATGGCAATATCCAGGTGCTCGGTGAAAGCAACTACCTGCGCCGTCTGCAACAGACAGGTGTTTACCTGCAGGATCTAGTCGAGCTCGACCAGTGGCGCTTCTCCCTGGGGCTGCGCCAGGACTGGGTGAAGGTATCTGAGGAGAATCGTGACAGCGATACTCGGGTCAGCGATAACCGCACCAAGTTCACCACCCGTGCGGGCGTGCTCTATCTGTTCGACAACGGTATTGCGCCTTACCTGAGCTATTCCGAGTCGTTCAACCCCAACACCGTCTCCGATCAGGATGGCCGTCCGCTCGCGCCCACCGAGGGCACCCAGTGGGAAGCGGGCATCAAGTACCAGCCGCCCGGTACTGACAACCTGTTCACTGCTTCGGTGTTCCGTATCGAGCAGGAGAACCTCGCATCCAAACAACCGAACGAGGAGTTCTACCGGGCGGTGGGTGAGGTGCGCTCGCAAGGCCTTGAGCTTGAGGCTCATGTGCAGGTGACCGATAACCTGAAACTGCTGGGTGGCTATACCTTCACCGACATCGAGTACGCCAAGTCGATGCCGAGCGTGGTAACGCCGACCCTGGATAACAAAGGCAATTCGCCAACCCAAGCACCGAAGCAGATGATCTCCCTGTGGGCCGATTACAACTTCCGCCAGGGCGCACTGGATGGCCTGCGCTTGGGTGGCGGCTTGCGCTATGTGGGGTACAGCTGGGTGGACTCGGAAAACAGCATGAAGGTGCCCTCCTACACGCTGTTCGATGCATCGATCGGCTACGATCTGGGCAAGGTGGGGCTCAAGGGAGTCGATCTACGGCTCAATGCCAATAACCTGACCAATGAGAGCTATATCGCATCGTGTGCCAGCTTGAGCTACTGCTACATGGGTGAAGAGCGGAATGTGAGCGCTACGGTTAGCTATCAGTTCTGAGTGGTTTGATTGAATGTAAAAGGCCCGCCCCTGGTTCCAGGGGCGGGCCTTTTTTTGGGCTGTCATTAGTGGGGCCGCGCAGCAGCCCCACTAATAGTTCAAGCACCACAGTAGCCGCAGATATTAACCAGGCATAGAAAAGACAAAACCCCTACCTGCTCACGCAGATAGGGGTTTTGCGAAATGAATCTTGACGATGACCTACTCTCACATGGGGAAACCCCACACTACCATCGGCGATGCATCGTTTCACTGCTGAGTTCGGGATGGGATCAGGTGGTTCCAATGCTCTATGGTCGTCAAGAAATTCTGTATGCCGACCCGTCAAATGGACGTTCCAGCGAATCTTGAGTTTCTACT